>JBQTIE010000344.1:0-4414 GCA_052389315.1 Acidobacteriota bacterium | reverse complement strand
AGCGGTACTCGGGAAACCGCATCCGCAGCCCATCGCTCGGCTTGCTCGACTGGCCGTGGCCGAGGTTGTCGGGCACGACGATGAAGAACTTCGACGCGTCGAGCAACTGTCCAGGCCCGAACAGCCGTCCGGCGTAGCCGTCGCCGAGGAACCCGCGGCCCGAACCTCCTGTGCCATGGAGGATGAGCACGGCGTTGCGGACGACCCCGTCAGCACCCTTCCGCGGCGTGCCGACGGTACGGTAATGGATCCGGACCTCGGGCAGCGTCTGCCCGTTCGCGAAACGGAAGTTGCGGGCCACGTAATCGGCTTCCGCTGGGGGCGGCACGCCCTGGGCGCCGGCGAGCGCCGGCCAGGCGACGATCAGAAGAAAGAGCCAGACTCGCATGCCGGCAGTATAGCGACCAGCGGGCGTGCCCGCGCGGCCGACACCAGGGGATCATCGCGGAGAAGGCGCGGCTCTGAGCCCGTCGCGCAGGCGCCGATGATCCGGGCGTAAAATGACGCCCGCCTCCATGCCACACCTTCTCGTCTTCCGGCCGCGGGCGCCACGAGGCCGGTTTGAAGTTCGGCGACTGCTTCTCCTACCGCTCGCCACCAGGTCGGGTGAGCCGCTGCTGTTCAAGGGTGACGACTTCGGCAAGACCGATGTGCCACGGGTGAGTCTCACCCGCGACTAACGAGCGGGACGCCATCGCCCGGAATGGCCTCAAGCGGCGAGGAGGACGCGGCAGGTGCCGTTGGGGTCGAGCAGGCCGAGGCGCGGTACGAGGGACGCGCGGCTGTGCCCCGCTCGCGACGTTCCAGAGGATCGCCAGCCGGCCGCGACACTCCTGCGCTCCCCGCTGACTTCGTATCGAGAGACCGGGATGGCTTGGCCTGCGAGCCGGGCCGAGGCCATGCTCGACGAAACGACGCCCCCATGATCCAGAGCCCGTTGCGGCTGCGCGCTCACGACGACAGGTCGCGCGGAAGCAGCCGCGGCGCGTCTGGAAGCGCCAGCGCGCCGAAATGCCGGAGATCGAGCGTGGCGATCGCGCCCGCGTGCAACCGGATGGCCACGGCGGCCACGCAGGCATCGACCAGGCCGAGCTTCAGCGAACGATACCGGCGGTGCAGGTGCTCGGCCGCCGCGAGATCGCCGGCATCGCCGAACTCGACACGGTACAGCCCGTCCGCCAGGTCGCGAAGAGACGCGTCTTGCACCTTGGCGCCGAGCGCGGTGGCCGCGAGATAGTCCACCTCTGGGAGAATCGCCCAGGGAAGCACCCACTGCCCTGGCGCGTCCTCGAAGGTGTCGCGCAGCGCGGCGTGGTGGCGATCGTGGCCGTCGAGCAGCGCGATGATGGCGCTGGTGTCGGCGACGATCATTGCGTCCGGCCGAAGCCGCGGAGAAGGTCCTCCGTGCGCTCGCTCAGCGTGCCCGAGCGGCTGCGGCCGGCGCCGAGGCTGCGGGGGAGCCGGCGCCGCCGGTCGTGGCGGGCCAGGTACTCGGAGACCGCGGCCCGAATGAGCTCGGCTGGCACTGCGCCCGTCTCGCGCGCGACGAACTTGAGGCGTCGATAGGCCTCGGTGTCGAGATAGACGGTGGTCTTCTGTCGGTCGTTGGCCATATATGGTTACCATACTAGATTCGCGGCTGCGCCTCCAGCGCTCCTTGCTCGCCTCACCCGAACGCCCAGCGTGCGGTTGCAGGGCGCGCATAGGTTGCCTGCCACTCATCTCAGGCGTCCTATGCGCGTGAGACAGATACCTGTCGACCGGTCTTTGTGGTCGACTCGTGGCTCGCGTCGCCGGGCCGGGGAGCCGCTCGAGGATTGACGCCGGTGGGGGCGGCCTCAGCCGCTCAACGCCGAAACGACGCGTGGCTGCGCCACGGGCGAAGTCGGGATCCTTCGGCACAGCGGCATCGTGTTCGACAGGATCTGCCTCGGGCCAGCCAGGCCTGGTCGCGCTCGGTTCCTCGGCACCACTGAGCGCGCGGGCGCTTGGTGAGCAGTCGGCGTGCTCAGCCGCCGCCAACGGTCATGGGAGCGGCCACGACGACGATGACCTCGTTCGACGGTGCGCTGATGCCGCACGCGCTGACGCTGCGCACGCGAACGAAATACGTGCCGGGCGGGGCCTGCACGCTCAGCGAACGAAGTGCGCCGTCAACGGTGAGCGTCGCGAGGTTTGCTGCGCCGCTGACGCTCCCGGCGTCGATCTGGAAGCGTTCGGCGCCGGAGGCGCCGTCGAGCTGCCATGACAGCGTCACGATCGACCCGCTCACAATCGCCAGCAACTGCGTGGGGGCGGGCGGATCCAGGCAGCCGGGCGGCGCGCTCACGTCGACTCGCACCTCGTTCGACGATGCGCTCACCGCGGCTCCAACGAGGCTTCTCACGCGGACGTAATACCGGCCGGGCGGAACCCCGGTCACCGTGATGGACGTCTGGAGACCCGGAACCGAAAGGACGGCGACGTTGGCGAGACCGGGCGCCGACCCAGCCTCGAGCTGGTAGCCCGTCACGAGCGCCCCGGGCGGCACCGCCCACGACAAGACGACCGTCGTCGCGTTGACCGATGCGGTGAGACCTATCGGCACGGGCGGCGGCGATACCCCGGCGGGAACGATCTTCACGAGCCGGCCGCTGAACGTCAGCAGGTACAGCTCGCCCTGGAAGTCGCGTCCAAACGAGGCGATGCCTCCGAGGTTTCCCCCGAGCTCGGCGGTGTGCTCGAGCACGTCGGTGACCACGGCATCACCGGACGGCTGCACGGCGAGCCCCAGCGAGAACACCCGAGAGGAGACGTAATCGGCGAAGAAGTAGCGGCCGTGGTAGAGCGCCCCCAACGCGGCGCCGCGATACACATACCCACCGGTCACGGCCTGGCCGACCGAGCGGCCATAGTCGAAGATGGGCTCGGTCAGCGGGCCGAAGGCTGGCGCGCTCGGCGCCACCCCCGGCGTGGCGATGGACCCTTCGCGCATTCGCCACCCGTAGTTGCGTCCTCCGGCGCCGGATGGCTCGTAGTCGATCTCCTCCCGCGCGCTCTGCCCGACGTCGCCGATGACGAGCGCCCCGGTAGCCCCCGCACCAACGTCGTCGAAGCTGTAGCGCCAGGGATTGCGAAGGCCAAACGCCCAGATCTCGCCGAGCGCGGCAATCGGCTGGCCATCGACGAACGGGTTGTCCGAAGGAATCCGGTAGCCGATCGGATCGGCGTCATCGACGCGGACATCGAGGCGCAGCATCTTGCCGAGCAGCGAGGCGGGGTTCTGCGCGTGATTCTGCGGATCGTTGCCGCTGCCTCCGTCGCCCAATCCGATGTAGAGGTGTCCGTCGGGACCGAACACCAGGTTGCCGCCGTTGTGATTGGCAAACGGCTGGCGAATGAACCGCTCGCCGCTCGGCCAGCGGAGATCGAAGCGCGACGCCGGGTCGGCCCGAAGCGGCGAGCCGGCCGCGCGCCGAAATCTCGCGATGACGGTGTGGCCGCTGACGTTGGTGAAATTGAAGTAAACCCGCCCCGACCCAACGTCGGGATCGAACGCCATCCCCAGCAGTCCCCGTTCGCCGCCCGCCGCAATGGCGCCGCGCAGATCGATGAACGGCGCGAGCGCCACCCCGTTGTGCAGGACCTTGACCAGGCCCCCTTGCTCGACGACGTAGGTGATGTCGGGAGCGAGGGGGTCGCGGAGCATCTGCACCGGAGCGGACAGGCCAGTGGCCACCAACTGCGCACGGAGCTGGGCAGCTGCCGGCGTCGTCGCACACGCGAGCAGTGCACAAGTCGTCGCGACGATTCGCCTCGTGATCATGAGGGCGACCGCCCCATCGTGCCCTTCTCAGCGGTCCGAGGCAATGCCCGTTAGTCCTTCTGCGCCTTGGCCAGGTCTGCGAGGAAGGCCGCCAGGTGGGGCCCGAAGACCTGGGGCTGGGAATGCGTGCCGTGACCGCGAGTCTCGTCGGAGATCGGCACGAGCACGAAGCGTCCGCGTTTCACCTTGGCCATCAGCGATTCCATCATCGGGAGCTCAGGAGGGTTCACGAAGTCGTCGGCCGAGTTGATCGCCAGAAGCGGCGCCGTGATCCGCGCCAGATGCGGGGAGGGATCGTAATCCTCCGAGGCGCGGAAGTGATAGATCATGTCGTTGGCGTCGCTGGATCGGACGCGCGAGGCAACCTGGTCGGCCAGCCACGCGTCAGCGGCAGCCGCGGTCGAGAACTGCTTCTGCCACTGCAAGGGCACGCTGGTCGCCATCAACAAGAAGCCGATGGCGCTCGCCAGGCTGCGCGGCGGGGCCGTGTAGTTGCCTCCCTCCCATGTCGGGTCGGTCACCATCGCATCGACCAGCAGCTTGCGCCACACGCGGTTGCGCCCGGCGATCTCCACGGGGTTGCTGGCCAGGGGCACCAGGCCGTCCGCG
>JBQTIE010000343.1:0-4495 GCA_052389315.1 Acidobacteriota bacterium | reverse complement strand
GCTATCGGCGAATGGGTGCGGGGCCAACGACTCGGCTCCTCATCGACGGAATCTCGCGCGCTGACATCGCAGACGGTTCGCTGCTGGATATCGGCGCCGGCGTGGGCGCGCTGACGTTCGAGCTGCTCGAGCGTGGCTTCAATCGAGCCGTCATTGTCGAGGCCTCTGCCGGCTACACGGCCGCGGCATCGAGTGAGGCCGTCCGTCGAGGTCGATCGCCACGAGTCCACTTCGTCAGCGGCGATTTCCTCGAGGTCGCGGGCACTGTTCCGGTGGCGAGCGTCGTGGCACTCGACCGTGTGGTCTGCTGCTATCCGCTCTTCGAGGAGTTGCTCACCGAGGCCATCCGCCACGCAGAGCGAGCCTTCGCCTTCTCCTACCCGAGAGAGCGGTGGTACGTCCGAGCCGGAATGAAGTTGGAGAATATACTCCGATCACGCAAGACCGGCTTCCGGACGTTTGTCCATCCAGAAACGAAGATGGGTGAGCTGATCACGCGCGCCGGATTCGACCTGGTTTTCCAGCGACGAACACTCGTGTGGTCGGCGGATGTGTTCGTTCGTCGCGCGTGAGCGCACGGGGCGTCCGACTGTCCCTGAAATTGTCCCTGTCGCGATCGAAAACGTGGCCGTCGCCATTTGAATTTTCGTTGACAGGGCGGCGGTTCTTTAAACCGTTGCCTGTCGCGTAAGGGTTTGAACCATGGACCTGTTACGGCCTAACGCAAGCGGCACGATTCCCGGGAATGATAACTATCGCGAGTGCGATTCCACTTCCCGGAGACCGTGGCACGTGCAGCGGTCTGAAAGACCGGAGCATCTTTGATCGTGTCCTTTCGGCAAGCCTGCGTGAACTGACCTGACGGCTTTGCTACTGTCAGCCCTTCGAGATGGCCAGGAGGGGCTGATGATCTCCACATCGCGCACACGCCGACGACGACTCGAGACGGCCCGACGACAATTCGACCAATGGCGACAGACTCGCGCCCACACGCGAGCGCCGCTGCCGGCCCGGCTGTGGGCCACGGCGGTCGCCCTGGTGCCTGCGCATGGGCTGTATGGAACGGCGCGGGCGCTCGGCGTCAGCTACGGCGCCTTGAAACAGCATGTCGACCGTCATGATGACGCGCCGCGTGCGCGCCGGCGGGCGCGATTCGTCGAACTACCGACGGCGTCGGTGACCGCCGAATACGTGATCGAGATCGCCCGTGCCGCCGGCACCACGGTCCGCGTGCGGCTGACCGGCGTGCCGCTGTCGGAGGTCGCGGACTTCACGCGGCGGGTCGCCGGTGTGGCGTCATGATTCAGATCACCCCTCAGATGCGGATCCTGGTCGCCGTCGACCCGCAGGATTTTCGCAAAGGCATCGATGGCCTCGCGCGGGTCTGTCGGGAGGTGCTCGAGGCCGATCCGTTCAGCGGCTGGACCTTTGTGTTCCGCAATCGGCGACAGACCGCGCTGCGCATCTTGTCGTACGACGGCCAAGGGTTTTGGCTCGCGCACAAGCGGTTTTCGCAGGGGCATTTTCGCTAGTGGCCGACGAGCCGCACGGCGACGACGTCGCTCGAGGCGCATCAACTGCAACGCTTGATCGTCGGCGGGGATCCGGCGGCCCCGGATGCGGCGCCGGTGTGGCGTCGGGTGCGCACCGGATAACGGGACTTGCGTTCTACGCGACACGTTGCTATGCTCTCGGAGCGTGGAGGGGACGCTCAGCTATCGCGGTCGTGTGGTGACGCCGAGCGATCTGGCGACGATTCGCACGCACCTCGCCACGCCGGGGATCAGCCGCCGCGCCCTGTCGTTGCAGCTCTGCGCGCAGTGGCAGTGGTGGCAGCCGAATGGCACGCCCTGCGATGCGATCTGCCGCGGGCTGCTCCTGTGGCTGCATCGGGCCGGGCACATCGAGCTGCCGCCGCCGCAGTGGACCACGCGCAAAGCGTGGCGTCCGCGGACGAGCGCGCCGCCGGTCCTGATCGACACGACGCCCCTCACGACGCCGCTCCGGGCGCTCGGCCCGCTGGTATTCCATCAAGTCCGGCGGACGCCGGACGAGGCGCTCTTCAACAGCCTGCTGGCGCAGTATCACTATCTCGGCTACCAGCAACCGGTCGGCGCGCACCTGAAATACCTGGTGGTCGCCGCCGATCGACCGGTCGCCTGCTTCGCGTGGGGATCGGCGCCCGGCGCCCTCGGGATTCGCGATCGCTTCATTGGCTGGGACCGGGCGACGCGCCAGCGCCATCTGCGACTCCTCGCCGCGAACACGCGCTTTCTGATCCTGCCCTGGATCCAGGTGCCGTACCTGGCCTCGCATCTGCTCGGCCGGATGGCGGCGCGACTGTCGGCCGACTGGGAGCAGGTCTATCATCATCCGATCGTCTGGCTCGAAACCTTCATCGATCCGGCGCGCTTTCGCGGCACGTGTTACCGCGCGGCCAATTGGATCGTCCTCGGCCGCACGCGGGGTCGCGGCCATCGCGCCCCGACCAGGCAGGCGACCCGTCCGGTCAAGGAAGTCCTCGGCTATCCGCTCGTGCCGGACTTCCGCCGACGGCTCACCGAGGGCTAAGATGGCGCGGACGATCGCTCAGATCGATCTGCGCATGGACGACCTCGAACGCCTCGTCGACCGCACGCGCCAGGCGCCGCTCACCGACGACGAGTACGCCCAACTGAAAGCCGCGATCAACACGCTGGGGTACGTGGCGGAGCTGCTCGAACAACGGGGCACCACGATCGCGGGCCTGCGCCAGCTGCTCTTCGGCGCGCAGAGCGAGAAAACGCGTGACGTGCTGGCGCGCGCCGGCGTTGCCGATCCCGTCGCGTCGACGAGCGAGGCGCCGGCGGCCCACTCGACGGCGTCCCGGCGCGCCGCGCCGCCTCGCGGGCATGGCCGGCACGCGGCCGATGCGTACGCCGGTGCGGCGCACGTCGCCGTGCCACATGCGCAACTCCATCACGGCGATGGCTGTCCGCTCTGCCTCAGAGGCAAGCTCTATGGGCAGCGCGACTCGGGCGTGCTCATTCGGCTCACCGGCCAGCCGCCGATCAGCGGGACGATCTACGACCTCGAACGCCTACGCTGCAATCTGTGTGGCGAGGTCTTCACGGCGGATCCGCCGCCGGGTGTCGGCTCGGAGAAGTACGACGCGACCACGGGTGCGATGATCGCGCTCTTGAAGTACGGTAGCGGCATGCCGTTCCACCGGCTCGAACGGCTCCAAGCCGATCTCCAGATTCCGCTCCCGGCCTCCACCCAGTGGGAGATTGTCGAGGATGTCGCCACCCGGATTCAGCCGATCCTCGCCGAATTGATTCGGCAGGCCGCGAACGGGGAGGTCGTGCACAACGACGACACCAGCATGACCGTGCTGGCGCTCCAAGCGCCCGGTGCGCCGCGTGGGGATCCCGACGATGTCTCGCCGGATCGGACGGGCGTTTTCACCTCGGGCATCGTGGCGACACGCGACGGGCATCGGATCGCCCTGTTTGTCACGGGCCGTCGTCATGCGGGCGAAAACCTCGCCCGCATTCTCGCGGAACGGACGGCGGATCTTGGGCCGCCGATTCAGATGTCCGATGCGCTCTCGCGCAATCTGCCGAAGCCGCTGGCGGTCATCGTCGGCTATTGTCTCGCCCATGCGCGGCGGCATGTCGTCGATGTGGTGCCGAGTTTCCCCGCCGAGTGTCGCCGGATCCTCGAAACGCTCGGCACCGTCTACCGCCATGACGCGGAGGCACGGGAGCAGGGACTGTCGCCTGAGGCCCGCCTCACCCACCATCAGACGCAGAGCGGCCCGCTGCTCGACGACCTGCACGCGTGGATGACCGCGCAGCTCGCGGATCACCTCATCGAACCCAACTCCCGCTTGGGCCAGGCGATCCGGTATTTCCTGAACCACTGGACGCCACTGACGCTCTTCCTCCGCCAGCCGGGCGCGCCCCTTGACAACAGTCTCTGCGAACGGGCCCTGAAGAAGGCGATTTTACACAGGAAAAACGCGCTCTTCTTCAAGACGCCGAACGGCGCCCACGTCGGCGATCTCTTCATGAGCCTGATCCACACGTGCGAGCTGGAAGGCGTGAATCCGTTTGCGTACCTGACGGCACTCCAGCGCCACGCGCACGCCGTGACCGCGAACCCGGCGGCGTGGCTCCCGTGGACCTATCAGGACGCGCTGCCAGGACTCGCCGCCGCAGTGAGCTGAGCGTCAGGCCACGGCGGGCCGAAGGTACGCAGGCTTGCCGAAAGGACACGATGCTCTCGGGGTTGTCTGCATGGGGCGTCAAAGTAGGTCTGCCGGCACATCTCGCCGGTCTCGCTGAGCCGATGCAGAAGGAAGCGCGAGCGCAGATCGCGGCGCCGTTGCGGGACATGATTCGAGACGAGCTGCGCTGGTACTTCGGGCGGCTGCGCGAGGGGCGATCAGGCCAGCAGACTGACACGGATGTCGAACGATTCCGGCGCGCTCAGCGGGCGTTCCAAGGCTCGC
>JBQTIE010000342.1:0-17727 GCA_052389315.1 Acidobacteriota bacterium | reverse complement strand
TACTTTCCCGACAAGGCGGTGATCGAAGATGCGGCGAACTTCAGCGTCACGTATCACCGATCGTACAAGGTGGTTCGTGTCCACAACCTCGCCGCAGGGAATCCAGTCGAACGGTACGTGCTCGTGCAGTGCGGCGCTCCGGCGCCGAGGCTTGACGGGGAGCTGACCGGGGCACAGGTGGCGACCGTGCCGATCGCGTCACTCTACTCGGCGTCGATGACGCATCTGCCGCTGCTCGTCGACTTACGGCGGCTCGACGTGCTGACCGGCGTGTCGAAGCTGAAGGACCTGATCGGCGATGAGATCCTGGCGCGGGCGAACAGCGGACAGGTGCGCGAGTTCGCGACGGTCACCGTCATCGACGCTGAGCTCGTGGCGTCCCGGCGCCCAGACCTGTTCATGACCGGCGGCGTGGCGAGCGCGCCGTTGGCAGTCATCCGGAGCGCCGGCATCCCGGTCGTCACGAATAACGAGTGGCTGGAGTCGACGGCGCTAGGGCGAGCGGAATGGCTGAAGTACATGGCGCTCTTTCTCAACGAGGAACGAGCGGCGCAACGACTGTACGGTGACATGAAAGCCCGGTACAGACGACTCAGTGCCGTCGCGACGGCGGTGCCCGAGCACATGAAGCCCCTCGTCATGACTGGGCGCGGTACTCGCGGCGATTTCGTCATCGCCGGCGGGCGGTCCTATGTCGCCGCCCTGATCAAGGACGCCGGCGGCCGCTATGTCTGGGCCGACAACACCGCCCAGGGCTCGGCGACGACCGACCTGGAGACGCAGATCCGGCGTGCGGCGAACGCCGACATCTGGATCAACGGCGGTGGATGGCAGAACCTCGCCGCAATGGTGAAGGACGAGCCGAGGTACGGGGAGTTCAAAGCGTACCGAACCGATCAGGTGTGGGTGTACGAGCGACGGATGACGGCCACGGGCGGCAACGACTACTGGTCCCGTGCCATCTCGCATCCAGACGCGGTGCTCGGCGATCTGATCAAGATCTTCCATCCGAGTCTCGCGCCTCAGCATGAGTTCGAGTGGCACATGCGAGTGCCGGCTCGCTGAAGGGCACGCGTCATGACCGTTCATGCGTCCTCTCCTGGTGCAATCGACACGGCCTTTACGGGTGTGCGCAGCCAGCGGCATCGCGAGCGAGAAGCGTTCGCTCTCCTGAGCCTGACCGCATCACTGATTGCCGCCTTCCTCGTGTCGTTGGCACTCGGCTCAACGCATGTGCCTGTCGCGCGAGTTGTGGAGGTCCTGCTGGGTTGGTCGACCGAGCGGGACGGCGCCGCCATCGTCGTCGAGACGATCCGCTTGCCGCGATCGCTCACGGCTCTTCTCGCCGGTTCGGCGCTCGGAATTGCCGGTCTGCAGATGCAGACGCTCTTTCGGAATCCTCTTGCCGATCCTTTTGCTCTGGGAATCTCGTCGGGCGCCAGTCTCGGCGTGGCCATTGTCGTGCTCGGATCGGGCATGAGCGTTGCCAACGCCTTCGGGGCGTCAACGGGCCTGGTCGGCGACGCGCTTCTCATCGGCGCCGCCATTGCCGGTGCGATGGCGGTGCTGGCACTCGTGCTCGTCGTGTCGTCGCGGGTGGCCAATCCCGCGACCGTGCTCGTGCTCGGCCTAATGTTCGGCTACGCGGCGTCGGCGGTCGTGACCGTGCTCGTCGGCGTGAGTTCCCCCGAACGTCTCATGCAACTGGCGCAGTGGGGGTTCGGATCGTTCTCAGGCGTCACCTGGCAGCGGCTGCGACTCTTTGCGCCGCTCACGATCGTCGGTGTCGGTCTTGCCGCGATCATGACCAAGCAACTGAACGCGCTGCTCCTCGGCGAGAGCTACGCGCGCTCGATGGGGGTCGCGGTCCGTCGCGCCAGGATCCTGACCATGTGTGGGGCTTCGATACTGGGCGCGGTGGTCACGGCGTTCTGCGGGCCGATCGCATTTCTCGGCATCGCCATTCCCCACTTGTGCCGTGGTCTTCTGGGAACGTCCAACCACCGTGTGCTCGTGCCGGCTGTCGTGCTCATGGGCGGGTCCGTGGCGCTCGTGGCCCAGATCGTTTCACTCGTGCCGGGGAGCGCCGGGATACTGCCGCTGAACGCGGTCACGTCGATCATCGGTGCGCCGGTGGTCGTCGCCGTACTTCTACGAAGCCGGCACGGAGCATTCGTAGGATGAATACCGGCAGCGCTTCCCCGGCGCCATCTCCCGCCCTGCGAACCCGCGACCTGGCGGTTGGGTATCACGCCCGAAGGGAGCGTCGAGCCGTGCTCGAGCGCGTCAACCTCGCCGTTGACGCTGGGGAGCTCGTCTGTCTCTTGGGCCCCAACGGTATCGGTAAATCAACGCTGATGCGCACGCTGGCCCGGATGCAACCCGCTCTATGGGGATCCGTGGAACTGGGTGGGACCGCGCTCGAATCGCTTTCTGCTTCACACCTTGCAAGACGGATCGGTGTCGTGCTGACCGAGCGCGTCGCCGTCGAGTCGCTTCGCGTGCGCGAAGTCGTCGAACTGGGCAGATATCCGCACTCTGGCTGGCTTGGAGGACTGAGCGATCGCGATCATGAGGTCGTGTCCTGGGCGATCGAGGCCGTGGGTGCCACCCATCTCGAGAACCGCGACTTCGGCCGGATCTCCGACGGCGAGCGACAGCGCGTGATGGTCGCGCGTGCGCTCGCGCAAGAACCGTTGTTGCTCATCCTCGACGAGCCAACCGCCTTTCTCGATGTGCCGTCACGAGTCGAGTTGATGGCGGTGCTCCGCCGACTGACACGCGCCAAGACACTGGCCGTGATTGTCTCGACGCACGACCTCGAACTGGCGCTACGAACGGCCGACGTCGTCTGGCTCCTCGCCCCCGGGGGCGACGTGGTCACCGGCGCGCCGGAGGATGTCGTGCTCGCCGGAGGAATCGCCCAGGCGTTCGAAGGCCGCGACGTGCGCTTTCACGCCGAGGAGCGCAGTTTCCGCTGGCTGACGGGAGAACGCGGGTCGGCGGCAGTTCGAGGCGAGGGCGTGCCGGGAGCGATGGCGCGCGCCGTCTTGGAACGCGAAGGCTATGCCGTCGTCAACGAAGCATCAACCCCCGAGACGCTCGCCGTGGCAGTGAACGCATCGGGCTGGCACCTCTCGTCAGTCAGCGTGGACGCACGTGGCCACACGTTCAGATCGCTCGCGACGTGTGTACGCGGGCTGTCATCCCATGAATCCAAGGAGACCAAGTCATGAGAAGCATCAGCACCATGCGGGGTGACGCTGGCGAGACCAGTCTCGCCGGAGGCGTCCGGGTGTCCAAAGGATCGCTCCGTGTTGAGACCTACGGTACCGTCGACGAGCTGAACTCGTCGCTTGGCTTTGCCCGTTCGATCTGCGACGACGGCGAGGTGGCCGCCTTGACGAAGTCCGTCCAGCAGGACCTCTTCAAGATCGGGTCCTCGCTCGCCACTCCAGCCGAAAGCCCGAAGCCGCAGATCGTGATTGATCCTGCGGTTGTCGAGCGCTTGACGGTTGAAGTGCACCGTATCGAGGCGATCGACGGCATGCTCGCGGATTGGTCGCTCCCCGGGGAGCACCGCGCTGCTGCCGCGTTTGACGTCGCGCGCACGATCTGTCGTCGGGCTGAGCGACAGCTCGTTCGTCTGCAGGAGTCTGGCGCTGTTGTGCAGCCCGCGATCATGGCCTACGTCAATCGCCTTTCCGATCTGCTGTGGCTGTTCGGCCGAAAGCTCGAACACGACGCCGGCGTGAGCGGTTCGCTGCGTGAGGCCACTGGCAAGTCCGGGAATCGTTTCTCTCGCGCCTGGTAGGCCACGGAGCACTCATGAGCACAGAACTCGCAACACCTCATTTCGACGCGATTGAACACCACCCAGACGACGCGGTCACGGTGTACACGTACTTCCCGCCCACCGAGGCGACCATGCGCTCGCTCGCCCAGGAGTTGTTTGGGACGCACTGGCGTTCGGTTGTTGTCGGGCCGTGCATCGAAGGCGCCGTCTTCGAGATCGCGTTTCAGTCGCCGCCGGAAATTCGCTACTCCGATGGCTACCTCACGATCGATCTCGGTCCATGGCACTTTCATCTGTGCATCGGTCCGCACAAGGGCAACAGCTCCGAGGAACTCCGCAGAAATCGTCCCGTCGCGAAGGTGGCCTTCTTCGAGCGGCGGGGCCAGGGTTGTGCGGGCGGGCGGTCATGGGGTCTAAGTTGTGGAACGGTTACGGCGAGCAGATGACGACGGTCTTCCTGCCGAATCCTCGGCTCAGCGACGATCAGCGGATTTTGAAAACTCCCGATTGGTCACGCCTGGAGTTGTACTACCGGCTCCGGGAACGGTTCCTCGGCGAACCAAAGCCGGCCGATGTCGAAGCCCTGGCCGAGCGGCCGCTGCCGGAGACGGCGTGAGGAACCGGCGAGGGTTCGTCTTAATCGCGCTGCTCGTGCTCGCATGGAGTACTGCGATCTGGTCGCAGCCGCAGGCGATTCCCGCACGTATTGTGTCGACGTCGCCGAGCATCACCGAGACCCTGTTTGCGTTGGGACTCGGCGATCGCGTCGTCGGCGTGTCCACGTACTGCCGCTATCCGCCGGTGGTGGCGACACTGCCGAAGGTGGGCACGTTCCTGAAGCCGGATGCGGAAACGATCGCGCGTCTGAAGCCGGACCTCGTTTTCATCCACACAGGTCCGAACACGGTGGCCGCGCAGCTCGCCACAGTCGGCCTGAAGACCGCGATCGTCGCTCGCGGGTCGCTGCCGAGCGTGTTTGCCACGATTCGCCAAATAAGCGCAGCTGCCGGCGTGCCGGACAAGGGTGAGCGCCTCCTCGCCGAATTGAATGTCGGGCTCGACCGCGTCAAGGCGTCAGTCGCTGGCCGCGCACCCCGAAAGATCTTGATCATCGTCGGCCGTCGGACCGGGACGGTAACCGACATCATTGCCGTTGGTCCCGGCTCGTATCTGAACGATATCGCCGCCATCGCAGGCGGGTCGAATGTGCTGGCCTCCACGAAGTTGGAATACCCACGCATTTCCATGGAGACCGTCATCAGCCTGGCTCCGGATGTCATCGTCGATGTCGGTGAGATGGGCGAGTCGGCGGCGGACTCCGAGCGTCGCCGCACGATCACCGAGGGCCTGTGGCAACGGCAGACGCTCGTCAAGGCCGTGCGCGAGCGTGGCGTCCACGCTGTGCACGACGAAGCGTTCGTGGTGCCAGGTCCGCGCATCATCGAAGTTGCGCAGGCGATGGCACGTTGGCTCCATGGGGTCGAGGTGCGATGACGCCACCAGCGCTCCGGGTGAAGAACGTAGGCTGGCGCGCCGGAGCAGTATCCGTGATCGAGCACGTGTCCTTCGACGTGGCTCCTGGCGAGTTTGTCGCGGTCATGGGGCGTAATGGCGCGGGGAAAAGCACCCTGCTGGATGTCATCGCGGGGCTGCGATCGCCCACCGAGGGCGCGGTACTGCTGGCGGACCGCGCCCTCGAGGAATGGACGGCAATTGAGCGAGCCCGAATCCTGGCGCATCTCCCGCAGGGCCTGCGCGCGGACCTTACGATGCGTACCGAGGCCCTCGTCCTGATGGGCCGGTACGCACACGCGGAGCGTTGGTTCGAGTCGGACGAGGATCGGGAGATTGCCGAGGAGGCGATGCGGCGGTGCGAATGCCTCGAGTTCCGGCGCCGCACCCTGGCCACGCTCAGCGGCGGCGAGCGCCAGCGTGTGTTCCTCGCGGCCTGCCTGGCACAAGACGCGCGCGTGCTGTTGCTCGATGAACCCGCCACGTTCCTCGATGTCGATCAGCAGCTGCACTGTTTCAGTGTCCTGCGTGCGGAGGCGGACCGCGGGACTGCTTGCGTGGCCGTCACGCACGACGTCAATCTCGCGCTGACGTTCTGCACACGCCTGATCGTTCTAGCGGAACGAAGTGTCGCCCGAGATCTCGCAACCGAGACAGCCCTCGAGGATCCGGCCTGGCTGCGAGCGTTCTCCAATCGGTTGACCGTAGAACACGGCGCCTCGCGTTCCTGGGTTCGGTATCAGTGATGCTGATGAAACGCCGATCGGTCGTCGCGTGGATGGGCGGCTCCGCGCTGCTGTTCGTAGCGGCGGCCGTGCTTCTGCCGTTCGTCGGTCCGAGTGCGCTTGACTGGGACGCGTGTGGCAGCGGCAGGAACCCGACTGGTCGATTCTCACACATCTGCGACTCTCGCGAACGGTGCTCGGTCTATTCGCCGGTGGTGCGTTGGCGCTGGCGGGCAGCCTGTTTCAGTCGATGCTGCGCGATGCCCTCGCGACGCCGTACACGCTCGGGGTGTCGACGGGTGCGTCGCTCGGCGCCGTCATCGCCATCGCGTTCGATTGGCACATGGTTGCCGGTGTCGTCGGGATCTGGGCTGGAGCGCTCGCCGGAGCCGGCGTGATTCTGTTCGCCGTGATGGGAGCCGCGATCCGTGGCGGCCAGCTTTCGTCGTCCAGTCTCCTGCTCGCCGGTATCGCGATCAACAGCGTCTGCACGGCTCTCATCCTGCTGGTCCATGGCCTCACAGGCATGTCGCAGTCTTTCGCGATCTCACGTTGGCTGATTGGAGGTCTGGACGCCATCGAACGCCCGACGCTCCTGGCCTACGTTCTGATGGTGGTGTCAGCCGGGTTCATCATCATCCGCCAGGGGCGGCAGTGGAACCTGCTTGCCGTCGGCGAGGCCTGGGCCGCGACGCGAGGTGCGCAGGTGAAACGTGCGCTCTTCCAGGGGTACATCTCAGGCTCGATCCTCGCCGCAGCAACAGTGGCGCTGACCGGTCCCATCGGCTTCGTTGGCCTCGTCGTGCCGCATCTGCTTCGGACGCGAGTCGGCGGAGACGATCGCCTGCTGATGCCGTGCGCCTTTCTCCTCGGCGGAGTCCTGCTCGCGTCCTGTGATGCGCTCGGACGCGTGCTGCTTGCACCCGCTGAGATTCCGGCGGGCGCGATCACGGCTTTCATCGGAGGGCCGTATCTGATCTGGATGGTTCGACGCGGAGGGACACGATGACGATGTTTCGGACGCGCGTTGTCCGTGCTGACGGCCGCGCCATCCATGTCGTGCAGCGCCGGGCGCATCTGTCGTACTGCTTCACGGGCTGCTGCTGCGGGCGCACGGAACGCGGCTACGCCGCGGTGCCGGTGGATACCTTCAAGGACGAGTGGCTGCGCCGCAAGCTGCGCAATGTCGTTCACCTCACGAAGGCACGGTGCCTAGGGCCGTGTGCGCTCGCCAACGTTGCGAGCCTCGTCTTCGACAGGCGTGCGGTCTGGTTCCACTCGGTGAACACGTCGTGGCACGTGCGCTTGATCTACGACTACATCGAGACGATGGTGCAGGCGGATCGCTTCGTTGCCCCGCCGTCGGAGCTGACCGAGTATGTCTTCAACTACTACGACTGGGATGTGCGGCCACGCGCTGATGCAGCGCCTCATGTTGCGGCTGATTCGACGTTGGTCCGGCACCACATCGCTCTTCTGTCGCATGCCGACACGGATCTTCTGGCGCTGAAGCGTGTGCAGTCTACGCTACCGGCCGATCTCGAAGTAACCGGCGTCTCACTGGTGCGATTGCAGACCGAAGAGCAGCTATCGCTTCGCTGACTACTGCAACCGCGAGAGAACTGACCAGCGCCATTGCAACTGAGCAGATCGTCCTGATCTCCGGCGGTACCGGCACCGGCAAGACCACGTTGCTCAACGCGCTCGCCGCGCACATTCCCGATCGCGATCGCATTGTTCTGATCGAGGAGACCGCAGAGATTCATCTGAACAAGCCGGATGTGGTTCGGCTCGAGGCACGGCGTGCGCAGCCGGCGCTCGGCCGGGAGGCGCCGCTGCCTCCCGTCACGATTGCCGACCTGCTTCGTGCGGCACTGAGGCATCGACCCGATCGCATTCTGGTCGGTGAGGTCCGTGGCGCAGAAGCGTTCGACCTACTGCAGGCGCTGAACACCGGGCACCTCGGCAGTCTCAGCACGATCCACGCGAATTCCGCAGAACAAGCCCTCACACGTCTGGCGCACTGTGTGCTGACCGCGAACGTGGGACTGCCGCATCGGAGTATCCGAGAAGCCATCGGACTGGCGATTCACCTTGTCGTGCACATCGGGCGAATTGGCGGACACCGTCGCGTGACACAAGTCGCGGCAGTGCGCGGTTACGACGTTCAAAGCGATCGGTTCCTCCTTGAATCGCGGCTGCTGGACCATCCGGCGCCGCAAGGAGCCTTGTCATGAGGGCATCACTCCGTCAGTTACCTGTCGTGCTTCTGCTCCTTCCGCTGATCGCGTGTGGAGACGGTGGTTCTGCGCCGACATCACCGACGCCGGCGCAGTCGTTCCTCGTCGGAACATGGCGAGGCACCATGACGATTCAGCCCGATCCCACCGGGGCGCAACCTGGAGCGCCGGTCAGCGGGACCGTGACCTGGACCTTCGAGGTGGTGCCGCAGACAAATCTGCAGTCTTTCCGTACCACCATCCGCTCCGAGAACGGCTGGCTCCCGATCACCTTGACGTCATCGACGTCGATGATCCCGGGCAACACGCCACCGGCCCAGATCAGCACCCAGGGCGAGTACGCCTCCCCACGCGGATGCCGTGGCACATTCGGGAGTTTCGCCACCGCCGAGGCTCGCAGCATTCAGGGCAGCATCACAGGTGTCGATTGCCCGGTGCCGTTTACCGGATCGGTCACGCTCACGAAGGAGTGACGAGGTGGCATCGATCGACCAGTGCGCCCCGGTTCGTTTCCTCCAAACAGCCTTCGCCCCCCACGACTCGATAGGTGTGCTGCTGAAGACCTATCGCACGGGCCAGGTCATTCAGCGGATTGTGCCTGTCATAACAGCAACCAGCGACCGCTTTCAGGCATGGCTTCGTCACATGAACGCACACGGCTGGAATGTGTTCGTCGGTGTGAATGCCTACCGCCCTGGCCGATCGCGCGCTCGAGAGGCCGTCGCGCATGTGCGGCACTGTTCCTCGAGGAGGACCTCGACGGTCCAGCACTGCTCGCCACTCTATCCACGCGACCGGATCTGCCGCCGCCGTCGTACGTGCTGCATTCGTCGCCCGGGCGGCTACACGTGCTATGGCGCGTCCGGGACATCGCGCCGTCCAGAGTCGAGCAGCTGCAGAAGGAGCTCGCTCGCGAGCTGCTCACGGATCGGGCCGCCACGTCGTGCACGCAGACCACGAGGTTGCCGGGACTCTTGTATTTGAAACCGCCAATTGGCGTCACGCGGCAGATGCGCCGTTGTTGCAAGAACTTGACTATGCGGCGGTCACGCATAGTGAGAGAGTCGAAGCCCGATGCGTCCTTGTTCTCTCCTGGCGCCAGTTTGTTTGTGTGTCGGCCGACGTTCGGCGATCGCGAGAGAAGGGTCGTGACGTCAGTGTGGACCGACTGTAATGATGCTTCGCGCAGCGGGCTCGTGGCGGTATGCATGCTGGCCGCGTGTGGCAAGGATGAGCACGAGGGCGATGGCCACTCCACCCAGCGCCATCACCAATTCGAACGGTATGGGTGCGCTGGGTTGCGTCCCGGCAAACAAGCCGCTGAGGAATCTCGACACCGTGTTGAAGGTCGCGTGCATCGCGATCGGCGTGAGGATGCTGAAGCGAGCCAGATTGGTCCCGTAGGTCAGGATCAGGCTCTGGCCGGTCAAGAAGAGGACGTAGATCCACAGCGGCGAACTGGTCCACCCGGGATACAGGAAGAGCGGCAAGTGCCACCCGGTCCAGAGGAGTCCGAGGACCAGAGAACTGCGGACTGGTCCGAGCGCGCTTTCAAGACGGGGCAGTGCGTAGCCTCTCCAACCTGGCTCTTCACCGAGCGGGCCGCCGAGGAGCGTCGAATAGTTGTACACAGCCGGCGAAATCAGGACGCTCCAATGGAGGGTCCTCGGATCGGCAGTCGTTACTCCTGGGAGGACCACGTAAGCGAGCAGCATCAGTGCTACGCCAACGGCGGTCGCACCGAGCATCCGCGGCCACGTCGTGGACAGGCGAAAGGCACGGTAATTCCCCGTGGTCACCCGATGCGTGACCAGCGCCGCAATGGTCGGTCCAAAGGCCGCGACCACGGTCCACTCAAGTGGTCCGCGAACTATCACCAGCGGCACGAAGACGAGCCATGCCCAGGCGTAGGCGATCGCGAAAAAGACAACCAGGGTCTTTGGCGTCGTCATTCGTACGGCGCCACAGCGTACTACGACAGGCTCGACCCATCGATTGGCAACGAGAACACGGAGCACGTGAGGGCGTGATGGCCGCCGCGTGGGTCAGCTTCAAGCAAATTAAGGCGGACGTTGCGATCGAGCAGGTGCTTGAGCGCTACGGCGTGCGTCTTCGCCGCGTCGGCGGAGAACTGCGCGGCCCTTGTCCGTTGCCGACCCATACGTCGCGACTTAGCCGCGACAGCTTCTCGGTGAGTCCGGCGCGTAATGCGTGGTCCTGTCGGTCACAGTCCTGCATGCAGGCGCGCGGGGGCAAAGCGGGCGGGAACATTCTCGATTTCGTCGCGATCATGGAGGGCTGCTCCCTTCGAGAGGCCGCCCTTCGGCTTCAAGACTCGAGCGGCACCATGCCCGGGCGCCGCTCTGTGCCGGTCGAGGCCTCGAAGGTGGTGCCCAATGCACCGCTGCCCTTCGCGCTGCAGTACATCGACGGGCATCACCCGTATTTGGCCGCACGAGAGCTGACCGCGGAGACGGTCCGCACGTTTGGCATCGGCGCGTATCGAGGCCGCGGTTTTCTGCGCGATCGAGTCGTCATTCCCATCCACGACGCGACCGGTGCGCTGATCGCGTACGCCGGGCGCGCCATTGACGGGCACGAACCAAAATATCGCTTCCCGACGGGCTTCCGCAAGTCGCTGGTGCTCTTCAATCTGCATCGGGTCCTGCACACGGGGGCGCGCACGGTCATCGTGGTCGAGGGCTTCTTTGACGCGCTTGCGGTACATCAGGCTGGTTATCACGCGGTCGTGGCGCTCATGGGCTCGACCCTCTCGCGGCCGCAGACCGACCTGCTGACGACACATTTCGATCGGGTGGTGGTGATGCTGGATGGCGATGACGCGGGCCGGCAGGGCACCGCCGCCATCACCACCACGCTCGCCGGATCTCTCGATGTCGTTCCTATCCTGCTCGACGAGCACACCCAACCCGATCAGCTGGCGCCCGTCGAGATCCGACGCCTCGTGGACGGACCGAGCCGTGGCTAGCCAACAGGCCTACGCCTCGTCTGAGACGGCGGAGATGCGCGACGTCGTGGGCGTGCGCGCGCTGTACGGCGGCGCCGGTGAATTCGCCATCCACATCGTCCGCGAGACCGGGTTGCCCGACGTCGCGCTCACGGTCTTCGCTAACGAGCTGCGCCGGACCTTGTCAGAGAGCAGCGTGCGTGGGTATGTCCGCGAGATCGTGGCGTTTGTGAATTGGTGCGCCTCTGACCCGGTCACGAAGGCCCGCGCCTGGCAGTGGCAGGCAGAGCCGTCGCAGGTGCGGCATGCCGTCCGACAGTACCTCACGGTCGCCGCCGAGTGCCGGATCACCATCCGTCCCGACACGCTCGGCGTGAAAGCGAGCTACGTCAACGTCACCGCGGGCACGCGCATCAACGTCGGCCTGCTCCTGGCCGCGTTGAAGAAGCTCTACGACGTGCTGCATGATCACGGCCTCTATCCCTTCGCCAATCCGATGGTGCACGAGGCCGCGCGCCAGACGATGGGCGAACTCCGTCGCCAGCGGCGCGAGGCGATGCGGGCCTCGATCGGTCGCGCGCCGATGCCGGCGATCAGCGGCGTGGATGCGCCGCCGACCGATCTCCGGCTGTCGGAGAACTATTTCCGCCTCGTGCGGACACAATGGCAACCGCAATCGATTGACGATCCTGACTTCCCGCGCGCCGTGTATGCCGCCGGGCAGGCGTACGGCTGGAGTCTGCGCGAGCAGTGCATCACGCGCATGCTGTTTGAATCGGGCGCGCGCGTGTCAGAGGTCATGGCGCTGACCGCCGGCGATTGGGCCGTCAGCCAGTTTCTCAATCGCTTTCGTGCCTGTAACAAGGGCAGCCACGGTCGGCGCATCAAGACGATCGTAGTGTCGCATCAGACGGCCACGCTGTGCCGCCGCTACGTCGACGACGCGCAGCATGGCCGATGTGCCGCTGATCCCGAGCGGCTCACGCTTCGAGAGCTCACCAGTCTCGCGCGCCGAGCGCCGACGCAGCTCGAGCACGTGCGCCTGTATCTCACCGCACGGGGCACCCCAATGACGGCGAAGCTGTTTCGCGATCACTACTGGACGCCGGCGTTGCGCGCGTCTGGCCTCGATGCCGATCCGCACCTCGCGCGGCACTGGTTTGTGACGAACGCGCTGCGGCATCTCGAGCGCGGCGCTCGCGAGGAAGCCGAGCTGACCCGGCGCAAGCAGGAACTGATCGAGTACATGGCGTGGCGCAGTGGCGAGCAGACGCTGCGCGCGTACGAGCACGTCGAACGAAGCGAGCGTTTTCAGCGTCGGCTCCATGTCATCCATCAGACGATGCGGCGCCGCGAGCGCGTGACCGGGCACCAGGCTGCCTCAGCGCCGGCCGCATCAGGCGACCTCGCAGGCGCCGCCGGCTCCGTGCGGGGTGACCTCGCCTATCTCCTGGGAGAGGACGATGACGATCGCTGAGGCCGTCACGCAGCTGCGCCACGCCATCGGTCCCTCGTGGCCGCACGCGAAGCCCGTGCCGGCGCCACTCGTCAAAGACCTTTGTACCGCGCTGTGGGACGCAGGCGAGCATCCGCAGATCGCCCGCATGACCGCGCTCGTCGGACTCAACACACGGGCCTTCGAGTCTGGCTTTGCGGCGTGGCGCGCCGATCACGGCTTCCGTCCGCATTTCCCGCGGTGGGCGAATCCTGCGGTCGGGAGCCCGGCGGCGCTGGCCGCCGTCATCTCGCCGGCGCTCAGAACGGCACCCTTCACGTGCTTCGACCCGCAGCATCCGGACCGGTGGCCCGCCCCACACCCACGCATCGTGGCCTACGTCCGCGCGATCACCAATGCGTCGCTGCGGGATCTCATGGCGCTGTACTCGCTGATCAAGGCGGCGCTTGGCGACGTCACCTTTTACCCGCGCCTGTGCGCCTTCACGGTCCCGCTGCGCAAGCTGCTCGAGGAGGAACAGATCGCCGTCGTGCAGTCGATCGACCCCGACGACCTGCTATTTCGTGTGTACGAGAAGCGTGCCGGGGCGACGCTGACCGACTCCGAACGGACGTGGATTCTGCTGGCGTGGAATACGCTGTCCAACGCGTTTCAAGGCTGGGCGGATCAACTCTCTCCGGCCGAACGCGACCGTCTCGAGCGCTTCGTCATCAAGCCGCTCCATGCCCGCCATCGGATGAATCGCTATCGGCCGTCAATCATCCGCCGCGACGGCACCCGCGCTCGCGTGAAGGCGAAGACCGAGGTCGTGCACGCGCACTTTCATACGCTGCGATTTATCGCCCGCATTCGGTGCCAGCAAGCCAGGCGCCTCTACGACGCGGTCACCGCGGCCCAGCGTGACGTCCTCGCGGCCCAGCGTCCGCTGCCGTACGATTTCAGCTACGAGGAGACAGTCGCCACCGCCACCGGTCGTCCGATCCGCCAACGCGTCCTGCTCACGCTGTGGGATCCGACCGCGCTGTGGGATCACGCCGTCGAGCGCGGGATTCCCGTCGCCTTGCGCGGGCCGCAGGTGGCACGTCGGCAACGCAAGGGGCGATTTGCCCCGAGTCGCGCTCGCGTGACCGTCCAGTATCGCGGCGTCCAGCCGCTCGGCACGCTCGGTCACACCATCCCGCTCTGGTTTGTCGATTTCTACGATCACGACGCCTTTGACGAGCGGACGTCGCGTGACGTCATCGACAAGCGTCAGGCCTTCTTTGCTCGGCATGGCTATCGGAGCCGCCGACCCTGGGAACACATCCCGGGATTGGTGAAGCCTCTTCGGGGCCAGACCGCGAGGGAGGCCGCGTTTCTCCACCGCAAGCACGGCTATCGCTTCCTCCATTACGAGGGCATCTACGCCACGTGCCTGTTTGCGCACCTGGTCGTGCGCATGCAGACCATCACCGGCGCACGCATTGGCGAGGTGCAACAGATCGCGCAGAACCCGCACTGCATCACCCAACTGGTCAACGTCGGGCCGAAGAGCGCGACGCGATGGATCCTCCGGATGGCGCCAAAAGGGCGCCAGGAACGCGCGGACTATTTCATCGACAGCGACACGAAAGACCTCCTCCTCGAGGTCATCGGGTTTCTGCGCGCTCGCCTCGGCCTGAAAAAGCTGCCGGTCGTTAGCCATGAGTCGCCCAAGTACGCGCCCGATCGGTACGTGCTGCAGTGGAATGGCAAAGCGCTCGGCTGCTCCGCGCTGAATACGGCCCTGCGCTTCCTGCTCCACGATGTGGCGCTGACGCCGGATGGCAAGGGGATCCACCTCACGACGCATCTGCTCCGACATGGATTTGCGACGGAGATGGCGAGCCTCCATGTCCCCGCCGATATCATTGCGCGGCTCCTGCACCAGCGGCACGTCGAGGTCACGCAGTACTACGCCAGACCCACGAACAAGCAAGTCGTCGACGCGGCGGAACTGCTGTTTGTCGACCGGATCGACGTCGCGGCCGAAGCCGTCCGGCACCCGAAGGAGATCGGACAACTCCTGCGCGACGCCGAAGGCCAGGTCGGTGCGCTCTCGGAGGTCCTCGGTGGCACCTGCGTGGTGGGCAATATGTGCCCGGCGAAATTCGCCTGCATTGGGTGCGCCGGCAATGCGCCCGATCCCGATCGTCGCAATCAAGTCAACGCCAAGAAGCACTGGGCGGAACAGCAGATTCGCTGGACCACCAAGGAAGGGCTCTACGCGGAACAACGCCAGATGACGCAACTCGTCCGAAATTGCGACGTCGTCCTCCAGGAAATGGACCTCATCGCGGCTGCGCGCAAGGACGATCACCAAACCGTCGCCCTGCGCCACAGGAGCCCCAATGACGCGCGCCGCTGATCGCCGTCGTCCATCACCGGAGTGGCTCCGTGCCCGCTGGGATCAGCAGCGGCGCACCACCGCTGATCGCGTGCGCCGCGCCGTGACAAGGCTGCGCACCCACGGGCACCCCATCACGTTTGCGGCCATTCGGGACGCGGTGAAAGCGCTCGACGGCGTTTCCATCTCGACCAACACGATTCAGCGCAACGAGCTCGCCTATGCGATCTATCAGCAGCACGCGCCAACTCGCACGACCGGCCCACGTCGACACCGATCGCTCATCGCACTCGTCGATGGCGCACCCGCCGACGAGCGTGGCTCTCTGCAAACGAAGATCACGCGCCTGCGCCGCGCGTCGAAGGACGAGCTCATCGTCACTCTCATTGAACTGGCGCGAGAAGTGAAGAATCAGCAACGTCGCGAGCACGCGCTCCGCGACGAACTCCTGCGCGTAACAATCGGCGCGTCCACGGGAGCGACGCGATGACTGCCGTCACCGATAAGCGCTCTCTATGCGATACCGCCACATATGCAAGTCGCTGCGACGCTGGCGGATCTTGCGAAATGTCCAACTTTGGCGGAAACAATCACAAGCGACAGCCATCGGTTCGTGTCGGCATTGAGTACCTCCACTGGCGAGACGTCTTCGTGGCGAGGGATCTGCCAGCCGTCGGCGCCGGGACAACTCCATCGAGCATGACGAAGGCGCGGCGACCGTTGCCGGCCGCGCCCTTGGTGGAGCGTGCACGCGCATTTCTCCAGTGCGTCGATCCCGCTGTCGCCGGACAGCAGGGCGATCTGCGGACGTTTCGTGTGTGCTGTCGAATCGTGCGCGGATTTGATCTTTCAGACGACGAGGCGGTGCGCGCGCTGAGCGAGTGGAACGCGCGATGCGAGCCGCCGTGGTCGGAACGCGAGCTGCGACAGAAGGTTATGAACGCGAGGAGGTATGGGCGCGAGCCTCAGGGTGGTCTCCTGTGAACCCACCATGCGTATGCTCGTATCTCAGCAATACAAAAAGTTGAAATCGCCTATTGACTCTGAAGGCACATGGTTGTATGAATGAATCTTCCCGTCACCACGCACGCGCTCCCAGGGCCGTGCGTCCCACCCCTGTTCGACTGCGTCCTCAGGACCTGCTCGAACCAGCCACTGCCAAGCGGTCTCAGGCCTACGGCAGTCTTGGAGACAACCATGTCCAAGTCAAAAGGCGAAGTCGTTGTGTCCGTGTCGATCATCCCGAATCAGCAGGGTTCTCCCGCAGGGAAGCTCGCTGACGCGGAGGTGATGTTTGGAGCCGAATCAGGCCCGCTCAGTGGGATGAAACTGGTCGGCTTCGCAGTATGGGAACGTCGCGCTGGAGGGAGAAACGTGACGTTCCCGGCCCGGCAGTACTCCGTCAATGGAGAACGCCGGAGCTTCGCACTGCTGCGTCCCGCGAACGGGGACGCCAGCGCGCAGGAGGCGATCAAGCAGAGCATCCTGGACGCGTACGAACGCTCCGAGGAGCATGCCTGATCGACCAGAGAGGTACCCGGGCGGTGCGGGCTCAGCCCCGCCGCCTGGGGCCACGGTTCTCTCGCGACGGGATGCTGTTCCGTCGGCCGTGCGGCCGACGTCTCGCGGAAAGGACGCCGTTATGGAAACCGTGACGCGCTTTGTCGATAGGCAAGCTGGTTCGCTCTCGGTGGCTTCAACGCCAGGTGCGGACGCTGCGCGCACGCTCTCCGCGACCGCGAGCTTTCTGCTGTCGGAGGACGGCAGGAAGGCGTCACTTCTCTCCGGAGGCGATGGCCGGTCGCTCCAGCAGATCACCCTGCAGGTCCCGGCCAACCGCCTGCACCTTGTGTCCGTTGACAAACAAGGAGTTGCCCGACTCAAGCTCAGACCGCGCTTCGAAATGGACACGACGGGTATCGTGCGCATCGACACCGCGCCGGTATATGACGTGCCCCCGACGGTCGACGAACTGTATCGTGCCGCCGCCAAGAATCACGAACTCGAGGCCGCCTACTTCAGCCAGCGCACGGCCGTGCGCACGAAGCGAGCAGACGACGACCGCGCGCGGCGGCAGAGCGTCGCCGAAGCGTTCCTGGCCGACAAGGGTATGCGGGCAGCGTCACACCCGCCCCCGACTCCGAAAGCCTGCTACGTGGTCACCGATCGCGGAGGCATCCTGTTCGACGTGTCGATCGATCAGGGCCTCGCCAAAGATGTGCCGCCGGAGGCGCACCGTCGATTCCGCGCAGACCGGCGCACCTATCAGGAGCAGGTCCGGCAGGATCAGATCGCGCAGGCAGCCCTGCACGAGGAGAAGAAGCAATTCATCGCCGAGTGGATTAACGACAACGGAACCGAGGAGGAGAAGGCGCGGCACGCATCCGGAGTCCTGCCGATGGCCGAAGCCATTGCGCGAATCAGTGACCACGTGTTCGCGGCCGTCGATACGCGGCCCGTCTATGTGCACGACGGCGCTCAGCGGCTCCAGAGGTTCATCCGGCAGTTCACGGGTTCAGCGGACGTTGTCGTCACCCCGGCCGATGTCGTGGCCCGCAGCGCCCACGCCGTCATGGCCTCGGCCGACGAATGGGCAGCCATCCGAGAGATTCAGGAACGGCTGCCCGAGGCCCACGCAGTGCTCCGTCATCATCTGCTGTTGTCG
>JBQTIE010000341.1:0-1982 GCA_052389315.1 Acidobacteriota bacterium | reverse complement strand
AGCCTGCTGATCGGCGCGGGTCTGCTCCTTCGGACCTTTGCCGAGCTGTACGCGGTCAACGAGGTCTTGCGGTTCCAGACGGCGACCACGCGTTTCTACTTGTTCCTCGTCGGCTCTTTCGCGTGATCGCCGTGTTGCTGGCCGCCGTCGGCCTGTACGGGGTCGTCAGCTATCTCGTCACGCAACGAACCAGGGAGATCGGCATCCGCGTGGCACTTGGCGCCCGGCGTCAGTCGATCGTCAAGCTCGTCGTCTTGCAGGGCATGCGGCCGGCTGGCGTCGGGCTGGTCACCGGTGTGGGCGTCGCGCTCGTGGCGGGAGAGTACCTGGCGTCAATTCTGTTCGGAGCGCGGCCGCGCGATCCGCTCGTCCTGTCGTTGGCCGTCGGGCTCATGGCCGGCGTGGCGCTGGCGGCAGCGGCTCTTCCGGCGCTGCGCGCCAGCCGGATCGATCCCGCGCGCACCCTCAAGGGCGGGTAGAGACGAAGTCCCTTGTTTTCAACGACGATCACGTGCTGCCTGGTGTTCGGCATGCTCGGTTCGGCACGGCCGGCGTCCTGAGGTAATACAGCACTGTCGATGTGGTATTATCGAGGCGTGCCGACCATCTCATTGAAGCTGCCAGAGGACATCGACGCCCGTCTGGAGTCGCGCGCGCGAGCGCTCGGGACGACGAAGTCCGCGCTGAAGCGCGAGGCGCGCGCCCGCGTCCTCGATGCGCCCTCCGCTGACGCCTCGTGGCTCGACCTCGTGCGGGACCTGGTCGGGACGGCCACCGGCCCCCCCGATCTGGCCTCGAACAAAAAACACCTCCGGCGGTACGGGCGGTGAGGCAATCGGTCCTCCTCGACACCGGACCCCTGGTGGCGCTGGTCAACGTGCGCGACGGGGACCACGAGTGGGCGGTTGCGCAGTGGAGCCAGATCGAACCGCCACTGCTCACGTGCGAGAGCGTGATCTCAGAGGCGTGTTTTCTTCTCGCGCAGACCACGACCGGCGGCGCGCCCGTCCTGGAGATGCTGGCGCGCAAAGCCGTCTCGATCCCGTTCCGTCTGGACGAACATGTGCGAAGCGTCCGCACGCTGATGCGCAAGTACGCCGGCGTGCCGATGTCGGTGGCTGACGCGTGCCTCGTGCGCATGCTCGAGCTGACCGCGCACGCTACTCTGCTGACGCTCGACGAAGACTTTCGCATCTATCGAAAGCACGGAAGGCAGATGATTCCCCTCATGATTCCGCGCAGGTGAGCGCCGCCACCGGAGGCGAGCGAGGACAGCTACTTCCCGCGACCCTCGAGACGGACCTGCTTGAACCGACCGCCGGCGCTGTCCACTTCGAGCACCAGCGTGCCCGGGCAGATCCCGGGACTCGCGGGGCTGAAGACCACCGGCAGCTCGGCTTGGCCCTTCGGAGGTATCACCAGCGGCAGTGAAGCAGTCGGCGCCACGTCGAAGCAAGACCCGTTGAACCTGGCAGCCTTCACCGTCAACGTGAACGCGGCGGTGTTGGACAGCGTCAGCACGCGAATGGTTCGTCCACCGACGACCGTCGTGCCGAAATCCAGCGAGCGCGTGTTCACGTCCACCGGCGCGGACTTGGTCGGCGCCCCCCTCCAGCGCATCTCGAGGTTCCTGTCAGCGAGCCTCGCGGCGATCTCGGCAACCGCCTGCCCGTTCTGACTCGGCCCGGATGAAGGGTCCCTCGAGGTCGCGAGAGCACCTCCGGTCATTGAGACCATGGCCGCGACCATTCCGATCAACGCGCGATTCGTCCTCACGATGTCCGCCTTTCCGGGGTGCGAGTAGCTGCCAGCGTCACTCCCTCGACCGCCGAGCGACCCTCACCGTCGCGTGACGGGCGCGTCCGGACGGGGAGCTGTGTCCCCCGGGAAGAAGTCGCTCGGACCGGCGCCGTTGGGAAACCTCACCGGGCTGCGCGTGTCGGGGCGGGATTTGACGACGTCGACGATGCCGAAGACGATCG
>JBQTIE010000340.1:0-1513 GCA_052389315.1 Acidobacteriota bacterium | reverse complement strand
GTGCTCCTGCGGTGGCTCGTCGCCGCAGCGCTCGTCGCCGGCCTGGTCGCGATTCGCCGGTCGGGCGCGTCGGTTCTGTGGGGCCGTCAGGCCGTGGCGGTCTGGGTGCTCGCCGCGTTGCTCCACGGTCCCGTCATCGCCGAGCGCGCGGCCACCACGATCCCGGCGGTCCCCGAGGCCATCGTCACGCTGGTCGTGCAACTGGCCAACGCGTCGATGGCCGTCGGCCTGGGGGTCCTGGTGGCCCTTGCGGCCCGCCGACGAGCCGAGTCGCTCCGACCTCTTCTCTGCGGCCCCGGTCACGCCGGCGTCCTCCGCCTTTTCCGCACCGGATTCCTGGTTTCGTTCGCGCCGCGCCCGCCTCCGCTCGCCTGACCTCTCGCCGTTTTTCGTCTTTTTCGAGACCTCGAGTCTGGCGATCTCGTGTCGCCTGGCATGGCACGCGCCATGGCCGGCGGCCTTATTGAGGCAGGTGGATATGCGCATTCATTCTTGGGTCTTGTACGTGGTGAGTTCTCTCATGCTCGCCGCCGCACACGCGGCGGCCGCGCAATCGGTCACGGGTGTCGTGTCTGACAGCACGGGCGCCGCGCTGCCAGCAGCGAGCGTGACCCTGCGGGAGGTGGCAACGGGGCGCGAGCACTCGGTCGCCACCGATTCCTCGGGGCGTTTTCGGCTCGCTGCCGACTCGCCTGGCACGTTTCTCCTCGTCGTGTCACGCGCCGGGTTCTCGCAAGCGGCCCGGACCATCGTCTTCGACCGCGACACGCGGAGCCTCGACCTTGCGGTCCAGCTCGAGCTCGGCGGCCTGACGACGGAGGTCACGGTGACGGCCGCACGCGCCGAACGCGAAGTCCGACAAGTGCCGCTGCACGTCGAGACGCTGTCGAAGGCAGGGCTCGAGCAGGTGAACCCGCTGTCCACCGGGGACGCGCTGGCCCTGGCAGCCAACGTAACGCACGTCGGGAGCGGGCCGTTCGGCGTGCGTCCCCGGCTGCGCGGTCTGGACTCGACGCGGCTGCTCGTCCTGGTGGACGGGGAGCGACTCAACACGGCGCGGCAGGCGACGGATCGCACGGGCGCCGAAGTCGGGTTGATCGCTCCCGACACGGTCGGACGCATGGAGATCGTCAACGGCGCCGGCACCTTGATGTACGGATCCGACGCGCTCGCCGGCACGATCAACATCATCACCAACGAGCCGTCGTTCTCGCCTGCCGCGCAGTGGCTGTATGGCTTCAACGGGTACTACAGCTCCAACGAGCGCGGTGTGAGGGGGACCGGCACGGTCGGCTTCACGGCGCCTCGCGTGAGCGTTCGCGTGCAGGCGGGCGGCGAGGACTTCGGCAACTACTCGGCGGGTTCGCTGGTCATGGAGGACACTCGTCCGTTCTTCGCGGATGGCACGCTCCGGCGCGCGGACACGATCGACACCAACTTCGGCTTGGGGCTCGGGGCATTTCCAGACCCCTTCAACGCCCCCTACGTGCGCACGGACAATGAAGTGCGCAAC
>JBQTIE010000339.1:0-5247 GCA_052389315.1 Acidobacteriota bacterium | reverse complement strand
CCGCCGCCACGAGCGTGGCTGGCGGCTCGCTGCCGCCATACGCCGCCAGCATCTCGGCCACCGCCGCCTGAGACAGACACCGCACCGGCACCCGGAACGCCCGCTTCTGCCGCACGAAGGTCGCCATTCCCTTCTCGAACGGCTTGCCGGCGTCGAACTCGGCATCCCGATACGTCGCCAGGACCATCACGGGCAGTTGAGATAGATGAGGCGCGAGGTGTTGAAGAAGTCCGATGGTGGCCTCGTCCGCCCAGTGCAGATCGTCGAGCAGCACGAGCACCGGTCTGTGAGCACTGAGGCGCCTGAAGAACTCCAGCACCGCGTTGAACAGGACGCGCCGCTGCTGCTCCGGATCCAGCACGCCCGGCTCGATCAGGTCGTCCCACAGGCGCCGGACCTTCGGGACCAGTCGGGCGATGTCGGGCGCATCTTCTGCCAGTGCCACACGCAGCGTGCGGGCGGGTAACTCGCGCAGCATCTGCTCGATGATCTCGACAAACGGCGACAGCGGCGCCGAGCCGGCCTCGTGGCAATAGCCAGCCGCCGTGAATATGCCCCGCTTGCGGGCCTCCCCAAGCAACTCTTCCGCGAGCCGTGTCTTGCCGACCCCCGCTTCGCCTCCGACGAGCACGAGCGCACCCGTGCCGTCCGCGGTCTCCCCCAAGTACTCGACGAGCTTGCCGAGTTCAGCTTGCCGCCCGACCAGGGGGGAACGGTCGCTCCGCGGGCGGCCGGCCTCGGGCACGGTCGGACCGACGACCGCGGGCCGAGGCGGGACGCTGGCGTCTCGCAGCGCCTGATGGAGCGCAGCGCCGTCCTGAAAACGCGCCGCGGGATCCTTCGCCAAGCACCTTTCTATGATGTCGTTCAGGGCGGAGGGGAGCGCGGGTCGAAGGGCGGCGACGGGAGTAGGGTGATCCCGGAGGATGGCCGCGGCCAGCGCGAGTGGCGTCTCGCCTTCGAACGGGCGGCGGCCGGTGGCCAGCTGGTAGAACATCGTGCCGAGCGAGAAGACATCGCTGCGGGCGTCGACCGCGCGGCCTTCGATCTGCTCCGGCGACATGTACGGCACCGTTCCGAAGACCACACCCTTCTCGGTCCGGAGCGTGGTCGTGACCGCGGAGGGCTGACCGGTGGCCGCGGCGATTTCGCCAAACTTGGCCAGGCCGAAATCGAGCACCTTCAGACGCCCGTCGCGGCCGAACATCACGTTCTGCGGCTTCAGATCGCGGTGTGTGATTCCCATCGCGTGGGCGGCGCCGAGCGCGTCGGTGAGCGGCACCGCGATCGACAGGAACTGCTCGACGTCGAGGCCTTCGTCGGTCAACACGGCGTCGAGCGTGCACCCGTCGACCAGCTCCATCGCGAGGAAGTGCACGCCGTCCGACTCCTCGACAGAGTGGATCGTGACGATGTGTGGGTGGTTCAGCGCGGCAACGGCGCGGGCTTCGATCCGGAACCGGTCGAGCCGTCCCGGGTCGGTCGCCATCGCGCCGGGCAGGACCTTCAGCGCGACCGGGCGATGCAGCTTGGTGTCAATCGCCCTGTACACCTCGCCCATGCCGCCTTCACCGATGAGGGCGACAACCTCGAAGTGATTGAGGCGCGAGCCAGAGGCGAGGGCCATTGAGCGGTGCGCTCCTCAAAATCCCATGATAGCCTACGACACTCCGCTGGAGGCTTTCGGCATGCACGACGCGATTACGGCCGCGCAGATGCTGGACGCGTTCAAAGAGGACGCTCCCGGTCATGTCGCTGGAACGCGCTGGGCCCACACCCACGGCCTCGGAGTGCTGGGCCGTTTCGTGGCCTCGGACGTCGCCAGGGATTTCTGCATCGCCGAACACTTTCAGGGTCGATCGATCCCGGTCACCGCCCGGTTTTCGAACGGGTCCTCCGATCCGATCCGCCACGACGAGCGGCCAGATACCCGGGGGCTGGCCGTCAAGTTCCATTACGCCGATGGCAGCGAGCACGACCTGTTGTCGATGACCCTGCCCGTCTTCGGGGCGACGACCCGGGAGGAGTTCCTCGGCGTGACCAAGGCCTTCGTTCCGAAACCCGTGAAGCCGCAATCGTGGTTCCGCAGGCACATTCTCAATCCCTTGATGTTGCGTCACGCCCCGCCCCCCTTGCCCCCTGGAGTCACGATGAGCGGCGGTCCTGGTCTGGCGAAGTACGCCGGTTCGCACAAGTTCGCCCGTGCTTTCACCATCGATGCCGGCAACTTGCAGGTTCCGGTGAGCTGGGCCCGGATTGCGTACCATGCAGTGCATACCTTCATCCTCATCGGCCCGGACGGTGAACGGCGGCCCGTGCGCTTCACATGGCAGCCGGTCGACGGCGTCTTCCCGGTCCCTCCCACTCAGCTTGCCGGTAAGACCACCGACTTTCTGACGGCCGAGATGCGCGATCGCCTGGCGCGGGAGGCCGCCCAATTCACGCTCAAGATGGAGATTGGCGACGCGGGCGACGCCCTGGACGACCCGTCGACGGCGTGGCCCGTGACGCGTCGCACCATCAAGATGGGGACCCTCTACATCGAACAGATCGCCGATGCGCGGCAGGTCGACGTGGAGCGACTGAGCTTCAACCCCATGCGGCTGCCACCGGGAATCGAACCGTCGGGCGACGAGATTCTCCGGGCCCGTGGCGAGATCTATCGGCTTGGATGCAAGGAGCGCCACGGGATCGGCTGCCCCCTGCATCCCGGCAGCGGAGGCGCTCGATGACGTCGATCACCAGCTGGCTGAAGCAACTGCTCGAGCGGATCCTGATTCGTATCTGGGCGTCTCTTCAGGACACCCCGGTCGCCCCTGGCGGGCCGCCAGACAGTCGGCAGCCGACCGACAACGTCATGCGGACCATGAACCTGGTGATGCCGCTGAAGAACAAGACGGCCGTGGGCCGAGCTCAGGTCGCGCTCGCCGTCGGCTCGAGCCTCGACGAGATCTACAGCGGGCTGGACAACGTCGGCACCGTGCACGTGGCCCGGTTCTCGATCGTCGACAACAACCTGGTGATGTTTTCGTTCTACGACGGCGACTTTCACGCCTACATTCGCGACTTCATCATGACGCTGGGACATGCCTTCGACGCTGTGGTCGAGCTGATGGAGGACCCGCCGCCACGGCCGTGCTGGCAGCACGTGGAGGAGTTCATCGAGTGGGTGCACAAGCGCGACGCCCTCCAGCTGCCCGATGATCCGGCAAAGCTCATCGACGCGATTGCGCCGAACCTGGAGAACCTGGAGGATCTGTCGCGCTATCTCGTCCTGCAGCTGCACAAGAATCCCAACGTGCAACTCGGAAGCTACCGGGCCTATCCGGGTCACTCGGTCGCGCAGGTGCGCGAGAAACTTGGGGTTGGGTGGTGATGACCAGGCCGACGATCGCTGCCGCCCGCGACTCGGTCGATCTGTCCGACGTGCAAGGCAATATCCTGCGTGGCTACCGCAAGACGAACGTGCGTCATCTGGTCGTCCAGGTGACCGACGCGGGCCGGGCGCGCACGTGGATCGGAGCGACCGTGGGGCCGGATCGTTCGATGGCCCCCGCCCTCACTTCCGCCGCGCACTGGGGGGAGCGCCCCCCGGAGGTGTGCTTCAACCTGGGGATTACCTACACGGGGATGCAGGCGCTGGGTGTTCCGGATTCGGCCGCCCGTGCGTTCTCCGAGGCATACCGGGAGGGCATGGCGGCACGCGCGGACAAGATCGGGGACTGGGGCGACTCGGCACCCGAATGCTGGCAGCCCTGGTTCCGAGACCGCGATGCCGTGCACTTGATCGTGACCCTGCACGCGAATGCGCCCGAGCTGCTCGATCAACACGAGAAGGCGATGATGTCCGGACCTGGTGGCGGGGCCTTCAGGATCTGCGGCCGCAACGACGGCGCCGCCTTCAATGGCGATCAGGTGCATTTCGGCTATCGTGACAACATCTCGCAGCCGCGCTTCGCCAACATCAGCGCGCCCGGCAAGTACGACGACCAGCCGAAGGCGCCTCTCGGAACCGTTCTCCTCGGCTACCCAACGGCCCTGGAGCAGCTGACCTGGGCGCTGCCCACCCCGCCGGTGCTCGGAATCAATGGCGCGTTCAATGCCTTCCGTGTCCTCGAACAGGACGTGGCTGGCTTCGAGGCATTCCTGGACCAGGCGGCCGAGGAGCTGCTCGACAGCCCTGTTGCCGACGAGTTGCTGCCGGAAGGATTCGAACGCGAAGCTTCCCGATCGACACGGCGTTCGGTCATGCGCGAAGTCGTGGCGGCCAAGCTGGCCGGCCGGTGGAGAACCGGGACCCCCCTGGCGCTCTCCCCACGCGAGCCCTCCCCCGTCCCTCCGGTGTCCGACACCGCCTTCGACTATGCCGATGACGCCGCCGGTCTGAAATGCCCCATCAGCTCCCATACGCGACGCGCCAACCCGCGGAACGCCAAGATCGTCCAGCGCGTCGCCAATCACACGCGTCGGCTCGTGCGCCGGGGCGTCCCGTATGGCCCGCAGTACGACCCGGCCAAACCCGATGCCGTCGAACGTGGCCTGCTGGGGAACTTCATTTGCGCTGATCTGTCTGCGCAGTTCGAGGCCATCCAGTACGACTGGATCAATCTCGGACTGCAGGATCCGCGCATCACGGGCTCCAACGACCCGTTGCTTGGGGCGAACCAGGCGGAGGCCAGTTGGTTCGACGTGGTGACCAGCAAGGGTGCAGTCCGATTACGCGGGTTGCCACGCTTCGTTCGCACTCGGGGCGGGGCCTACACCTTTCTGCCAAGCGCCAGTGCGCTTCGGTGGATCGGATCGCTCACATAGACGTCTTGAGAGGCCAGGACGCCGCACCTCTTCCCTATACTGCCGGCATGCGAGTCTGGCTCTTTCTTCTGATCGTCGCCTGGCCGGCGCTCGCCGGCGCCCAGGGCGTGCCGCCCCCAGCGGAAGCCGATTACGTGGCCCGCAACTTCCGGTTTGCGAACGGGCAGACCCTGCCCGAGGTCCGCATCCATTACCGCACCCTCGGGACGCCCCGGAAGGGTGCTGACGGCGTCGTCCGCAACGCCGTGCTCATCCTGCATGGCACGGGAGGTTCGGGCCGCGGGTTCCTCGGCGACGGCTACGCCGGGCGGCTGTTCGGGCCTGGACAGTTGCTCGACGCGTCGAAGTTCTTCATCGTCGTGCCCGACAACCTCGGCCACGGCCAGTCGAGCAAGCCGAGCGATGGGCTGCGGATGCGGTTTCCCGAGTACCGCT
>JBQTIE010000338.1:0-3560 GCA_052389315.1 Acidobacteriota bacterium | reverse complement strand
TTCTTCAGCTCGCCTGCCGCGATCGTCTCGCTCAGCCAGCCGAGATCCGTCTTCACGCCGCGATCGGGCAGGTTCGGCACCAGCACGACCTGCGGCCGCGCCTTCATCATCGCGACGAACTCGTCGTCGATGTCCCGGTCGCGCACACTGTGGGCAAACGCGTCGATGCCAGCCTTGAGGAGCCCTTTCGCATCCTCGAGCGCGAAGATGTGCGCCGCGACGCGGAGTCCGTGCTTGTGGGCCTCGTCGATGATCGCGCCGTACAGCGGAGGCGTGAGCTTCTTGTACTTGCCGTCACGGTCGTCGACCCAGATCTTCACGAAGTCCACCTTGCGCGCCGCCAGCTCCTGCACGGCCTTGCGGCCCTCGGCCTCGCTGGCAATCCAGTACGGCACGTCGCTGCGGCCGGGTTCGGGCATCGTGATGCCGCGGCCGGCGGTCAGCAGACCCGCCGCGCCGGGGACTCGTTCGCTCCGGACTTGAAAGGCCAGATCGCCGCCGTCGGTGCCGAGACTCAGGACCGTGCCGACACCGTAGTAGGCCTTACCGTACAGCATGTCGAGGAGCGCGTCGCGGGTCGCCGGCACGTGCACGTGGGTGTCGATGATCGCGGGGATCACCGTCTTGCCGGCCAACGCGACACGAGTCGCATTCGCGGGCGGTTTGATTTGCCCTACGCGGCCCACCTGCGTGACGCGCGTCCCTTCGACGACGAACACGGCGTTGTCGATGGGCGGGCCGCCCCGGCCGTCGATGAGCCGCGCCCCCTCGTACACGGCGACGGCGCCTGGCGTCTGACCGCTGACCGACGTGGCAACAAGGGCAACCCACGCGGCCGCCGCCGTGAGGCTGACCACGAGGATCCATCGGGGAGTGAGCGTGTGCACCGAGCGCATGGCAGCCTCCAGGGAAGCGTGTCGGGGAGATGCTCCGCGAAAAAGACGATTCTACGCCTCCTGCCCCCCGAGCGGGCAAGCCAGTTGGGACCAACGCCTTGCACACCGCTGACCCTGCTGGTCCCTTTGGGGAAAACGATTCTGGGTGGCGTTGGTGGACGCGGTCAGCAGGGGCCGGAGGCCAAGACAGTCATCCGAGCGTCCTGAGTGAGGCTGGGACGGTGTAGGCTCGTCGCGGCCAGACGGGTGGACGCGGGAGCGACCACCTGCCTCCGGGTCTCTGGGTTCGGGGATCTCAATCACACCCGGTCGGCCGACCGACGGGAGACAGGTTGATCTGCCCATGCTGCATGACCTCAGGCACGCGTCTCGGATGTTGCTGCGGTCCAAGGGCTGGACGCTGGTGGTCCTGCTCTCGCTCGCCATCGGCATTGGCGCCACGACGGCGCTGTTCACGGCAGTCAACGGGCTGCTGCTGCAGACGATTCCCGTGCGCGACCCCGGGTCGCTCGTGGTCCTCAAGTGGACCGGCGAGAACCACATCGTGCGGTCGTCGAGCGATTACGGGTTCTCGCAGCCCTCCGAGGGCCGCAGCGTCCGAAGCACGTTCTCGCACGCGACCTATCGGCAGCTGAAGGCTGCGAACCAGACGATGACCGACGTCATCGCCGGGACGTCGCTCGAATCCTTCAACGTCGCGTCGGGCGGCAGCTCGGAGATCGCGACCGCCTTTGGCGTCTCGGGCAACTACTTCACGCTGCTCGGCGTGTCGGCGGTGGTCGGTCGCACGCTCGAGGAATCCGACGAGCGAAGCGGTGCGGCACCGGTCGCCGTCCTGAGCTACCGATTCTGGCAACGCCGGTTCGGCGGCGACCCTGCGGCGGTGGGTCAAACCGTGCGTCTCAACAACACGGCAGTCACCATCGTCGGTGTGCTGCCGGCGACCTACACCGGCATCCAGCGGATGGCGGACGCGCCCCGTGATGTGACCGTGCCGTTCGTGATCGAGCCGCAGCTGGTGACGTCGACGGGCAACGCCAAGCCCCGGCTCGACGAACCGACCCACTGGTACATCCAGGTCGTCGGCCGGCTGAAGCCGGGCGCCACCGCCGCGCAGGTGAAGGGTAATCTGGCCGGCCCGTTCGAGCAGGCCGCGCGCGCCGGGATGGACGCCTACATGGCAGGCCTCACCGACGAGCAGCGCAATCTGTCTCGCAATCAGCGCGAGGGCACCGCGGTGCCGCAGTTGCTGGTGCTGCCGGGCCAGCGCGGTATCTACGATCTCGACAGCACGTCCTCACGGTCCGCCTCGATCGTGAGCGTCGTGGTCGTGCTGCTCCTGCTGATCGTGTGCGCCAACGTCGCGAACCTGCTGCTGTCGCGCGCGGCGGCACGCCACCGCGAGGTGTCCGTTCGATTGTCGATGGGCGCCTCACGGCGGCGGCTGATCCGCCAGTTGCTGACCGAAAGCCTGCTGCTGTCCGGTGCCGGCGGCGCCCTGGGCATCGCCTTCGCCTACTGGAGCAAGTCGCTGCTGCCGTTCGGACAGAACACCTCCATCGACGGACAGGTCCTGGCCTTCGTCGCCGGCATCAGCGTCGCCACCGGCCTGACGTTCGGATTGCTTCCGGCGCTGCGCGCCACACGGGTCGATCTGGCGAGCGCCATGAAGGAGAGCAGCCGGAGCGTCGCGGCGACGCGGACGTGGCTGAGCAAGGCGTTGCTGGCCATGCAGGTGGCTGTGTCGCTGGTCTTGTTGATCGGCGCCGGTTTGTTCGTGCAGACGCTGCAGAACCTGCGTGCCGTGGACATCGGGTTCAACCCGGCGAACATCCTGATGTTTCGCGTCAATCCGGCGCTCAACGGCTACTCGCCGGAGCGCACCACCCAGCTCTATCAGCGCCTGCGGGCGACGCTCGAAGCGCTTCCGAGCGTGCGGGCGGTGTCGTTCAGCCGGAACGGCCTGCTGTCGGGCAGCACGAGCATCACCTCGATCTTCCGCCAGGGACAAACCGAGCAACAGGACATCTATTTCATGTCGGTGTCGCCGAAGTTCTTCGACACCATGCAGATTCCCATTCTGGCCGGACGCGATTTCACCGAGCGCGATCTCGCCAATCCAGAAACATCGGCGGTGATCAACCAGACAGCGGCCCAGAAGTACTTCGCCAACGAGAATCCGATCGGCCAGCGCGTCGGCCAGAGCCTCGAGGAAAGCGGCAAGATCGAAATCGTCGGCGTGATCAGGGACACGAAGTACGACAGCGTCCGCGAGGCCACGCCACCCACCATGTATTCACCGCTCGGACGGAACACCCGTTCGCTGACTGTTCTGGTGCGAACAGCGGGCGAACCGGCGGGGATGACCGAGACCGTCCGCACCGCCTTGCAGCAGATCGACCCGGACGTGCCGATGACCGGCGTGACGACGCAGAGCGCGCAGATCGACCAGCGCTTCGCGCAGGAACGGCTGTTTGCGCTGGCCTATTCGCTGTTTGGCGTCCTCGCGCTGCTGCTCGCCTGCATCGGCTTGTTCGGCCTGATGTCGTACAGCGTGTCGCGCCGCACGAACGAGATCGGCATCCGCATGGCGCTCGGCGCCCAGCGCGCCGGCGTGGTCGGCATGGTGCTCGGCGAGTCGATGCTGATGGTCATCATCGGCGT
>JBQTIE010000337.1:0-13148 GCA_052389315.1 Acidobacteriota bacterium | reverse complement strand
AACCGCGAGTGGCTGATCGGACGACTCGGGTATCGCTCGCCGGCGCAGGTGCGTCAGGCGTTTGCCCTCAGGCCCGCGGCCTGATTACCATCAACGCGCTGTCCAATTCTCGTGCGGCGGTACATCGATCGCGCGATGCCGAAATCCATGACGACCGCGTGATCGTCCTCATCGATCATGATGTTCGCGGGCTTCAGGTCGCGATGGATCACGCCAGCCTCGTGCGCGGCCTGAAGTCCCTCGGCGATTTGCCTCGCGATGGTAAGCGCGCGTGTGATCAGCAGCGTGCCGTCGCTGCGTAGGATGCTGGCCAGATCCCGCCCGTGAATGTAAGGCATCGTTAAATAGGTGATGCCGTCGATTTCGCCGAGGTCGTGAATGCGCACGACGTTCTTGTGCGTGACCTGGCGCGCGAGCAGGAGTTCTCTCTTGAATCGACGCTCGACGTCACGAGCGCCGGCAGCATCGGTGCTTGCTTCGCGTCGAATGACCTTCAGAGCGACCGACGTGCTGAGTGCGTCATCCCATGCTTGATAGACGGCACCCATGCCGCCAATGCCCAGGAGCCGAATAACACGGTACCGCGCGCCAAATGCATGGCCCGGCGTGAGCGGCCCTGACCCGGATGCAAGTGCCGGTAGAGAGGATGATGCGCTCGTCAGCAGCCCGAGCTCTGTCGCGGCGATGTCGGATGTTCCAGCTGCAACTGGATGACCGCAGCCGCCGCAGTGAGCGTTACCAGGTGGAAGCCGCGCGCCACAGTGATGGCAGAACATGTCATCCAGCCGCGTTGATTATCGCTGCATTCAAGATCGAGAACAACCGGGCGTCTGCGAAATCTCTGGAAATTGCGTTTCGATCTGCGCGGATCTGTGGACGATAGGAACCATTAGGGCCCTCTCGCGGTTACCAAAACGCGCGTTCTCAGTCGCCCTCAGCCCCTCTTCCCCTCACCAACCCTCGGTGGACAGTTCAAACCGGCAATTTGTGACCGGCAATTTCTCGCGCGGCCAGTGAGTTTTACTTCGTCCCCTCGTCAGTGGGCAAATCCGTCTGCAGCTTCGTGCGCCAGCTTCGTGCTCCGCACTGCAGCACGTGTGCGTGATGGAGCGCTCGCGCAGCACATCACGCGACGGCTGCGCCCGATGTTTCGCGCCGTGACGTTGAGCGAACATGCCGTCGCCGCGCTTCGAACCGCGCAGGGTGCGCGCAGGCACAGCCCGATCTTTGCGGTGAGGAGGTCGTCACAACAATGCGCCGAATCGCGAAGTAGCACCGCGGGCAGACATGTCGAGTGCCTGGTGTCCATCTTGGAAGGCGACTACGTCGTGCTGCACTGTGACCAGTCACTGGCCAGACGGCCGGATCGATATTCTTCCGGCTCGATGACAGACAACATCGTTCGCACAGCAAGTTGACCGGGCCGCAGAGACCAGCCAGATGGCCAATGGTGCCTGCCTTCTCGGTGGAGTAGTGACGATCAGTCGGACCATGCGGCGGCCTGATCGCGACGCCCGTGGAGAACTCTGGCGATCAGAATGTCGCCTTCATAGCGGTAGTAGAGGACATAACTCTCGACGGCGAACGACCGAACGCCTTCGCCGAACTCCGGTCGGAGGCGACCGATCCTAGGCTGTTCGGCCAGTAGCTCGAAGCGGCCGATGATCGCGTCGATGAGGCGATCTGCGGTGGCGGGGCTGGCGTCCTCGGCGACGTAGGACCAGATTTCCTCGAGGTCCTGCTCGGCAAGCGCGGACAGCCGATAGGACAAACTACGATTTCTTACCGCGAGCCGCTCGACCGCGCGACTTGATCTGCTCGGCGAGCTGTCGACCCGAGGTCCTGTCGTACGCGCGTCCCTCGCCCCAAGTCAACTGATCAAAGCCCGCCTGCACCTCGGCACGAAGCTGCTCCCGCGCCTCGTCGCGTTCCTTCAGGAGCCGGAGCGCCTCACGCACAACTTCGCTGGCAGTCTGATATAGACCGGTCTCGACCTTTTCATTCACGAGTCGTTCGAGCTCTGGGGTCAACGAAACATTCATGAGATCCAGCCCTCTACCGAGGCTAGACGGGATAGCTGATATTGTCAATATTTGACATAAACCGACACGGCCGAGGAGCCGAGCTGTCCCTGCAATTGTCCCTGTGACCTCCAAAAAGCGGCCCTCCAAGCGACGAGCCGGTCACGACGATCGAGGCGGCCATCATCGCGCCGCCCGGGTCGAGGTAATAGAGCTCGCGCCCGTCAGGGCGCCACGCGGGAAACAGGCCGCCCTCAGTCGACACCTGCCATCGCGCGTCCGCGACGCCAGCTGGCGCGGCCGCTCCTGGCGCGCTGAACGGGCGCACGTAGACTTCTGTGCGCCCCGACTCGTTGGACTGGTAGGCCACCCAGCGACCGTCCGGCGAGAAAGTGCCCCATCGCTCGTGGAAACGCGTCTTCAGGAACACCGCTGGCGCGCCTGGGGTGTGCATGTCCTGCCCAACGCGGTTCCGTTCCGATCGACCCTGCCGTGGCCGTGACTACACCTTGACAGACTATCTTACATTAGGTAAGAATTCCTGAATGAAGGCCGTCAAGGTCACGAGCAAGGGCCAGATCACGATTCCCATCGAACTCCGCGAGGCCCTCGGCATCGACCAGGATTCCTATCTCGAGGTCACCGGGACGGAGCACGAAATCCGTCTGCGGAAGATCGTGTCCGCCCGGCCGCTCGGAGACGACGATCCGATTTGGGATCTCATCGGTCGGGGCGAGAGCGGCGCGCGTGAGATCTCCAGCGCCCACGATCACTACATCGCCGCTGGAGAGGTGCAGCGGTGGCGCGGGTCCTCGTAGACACCAGTGCCGTCTACGCGCTGGTCGACCGAAGCGACGCGAACCATCTGCCGGCGCGCGCCGCACTCGTCGCACTGAAAAAACGTCGCGCCGTTCCGTTGCTGACCAATTTCATCGTCGCGGAATGCCATGCGCTGTTGCTCGCGCGCCTCGGTGCGGATGTCGCGCGCGCCTGGCTCTTCTCCAACGTCTGGGACATCGAGCGGGTCAGTGAGGCCGACGAATCGGCAGCGCGGCAGATCCTCTCCACGTACACCGATAAAACGTTCTCATACACCGACGCGCTGAGCTTCGCGGTGATGGATCGGCGTGGCATGCGGACCGCGTTCGCGTTCGATCCGCATTTTCGTCAGTACGGCTTTCAATTGGTCGAGGCGGACGGGTAGCCGGTCTCAGTCCTCTCGGACCATTTCTCGGATTGTCGCGTCGCACCGCGACTGCGACAACGAACGGATCCCCGTCTCTCGCGGGCACAATCGACAACGCGACGGGTTGCGGCATCGCATCTACGATGGGTGATCTCTTCGGCGGCTTGAGAATAAGAACTCAAATCATCAGTCACCCGAGACTCGGCTGCGTGGTCGCGCGACGGAAAGGAGCTTTTCTCTGTTGATCGGTCGCGCGATAGACCTCGCCCATCCCTCCTTCGCCGATCTGGGCCAGTGACTTCGTAGATGCCGACGCGCATGGCGGGTGTGAGGGTCAAGTGTGCCGGAATTTGGAGGTTGGGCGCCCTGATCGCGCCGCTATCGGCTGGCGGGCGCGCCTACCACGCCTCCCGACGCAGCCCCGCTACGGCGTCGAAATGTTCATCACGGCTCATGACGGGCAGACGATGCTGGAGCGCGAGGGCGGCGATCCACGCGTCGTTCGCCGGAATGGGACGACCGAGTTTCTTCAGCGATGCCCGAACCCGCGCGTATGTCAGAGTCGTGGATTCGGTCACGCTGAGGATCTCGAAGTCGGACAGGTGCTCCACCAGCCACCGCTCGTACTCGTCACGGTACCGGGAGCCGGAGATGCCGTAGCGAAACTCCCCGAGCACGATGACCGGAATGGCGACTTGGCTTTCAGCCGACAGCCTGACGCCGACGGCCGGCTCGCCGTCGATGAAGGCCGATAGCGCGTTTGTATCGAGAATCACCGGCGGTCTTCCGGCTCAACGATCTCGAACTCCCGGTCGATGACACGCTGAATTCTGGCGGTCTCGCGGCGAAGCGGCCGGAGTTGTCCGAATCCCTTCATCCACGGAGCGTCGTCCCGGCCTGATGCGGCAGGGCGGCCCGAGAGTTTCTCCTGCAGGGCCTCCGTCACAAAGGCTCTGAGGGCCTGTCCGCGCTCAGCCGCTTTCGCCTTGGCCCGGCGAAACACCGAATCCGGAATCTCGAGGGTGGTTTTCACGTCACCATATTCCCATATTTATGGCTACGCCCGCAACCGGGTGACCCTTCGCCGATTGGCGCGGTGACTTCGTAGATACCGACGCGCGTGCCGCGGGCGAGGGCCAAGCGCTGTGGATAATAGGGGCGAAAGGGGACCCGATATAGACTCCCTGTCTCGTGACCGCCCCCCTGCTCGCCGGCCGCTACCACATCCTCTCGCCACTTGGCGCCGGCGCGATGGGCGAAGTGTTCCTCGCAGAAGACACGCGGCTCGAGCGACGCGTCGCGGTGAAACTGCTTCCTGCCTCGGCCGAAGGTGACGCCGTCGCGCGCGAGCGTCTGCGCCGCGAGGCGCTCGCCGCCGCGGCACTCGACCATCCGTTCATCTGCAAGGTCTATGAGATCGGCGACACCGACCCTTCGACAAGCTCAGGGCAAGGCGGCCGCGTGTTCATCGTCATGGAGTACGTCGAGGGTGAAACGCTTCACAGCTCCTCGCGTCGCCGCGGGCTCGTGCACCGCGACCTCAAGCCCGCCAATGTAATGGTGACGCTGCAGGGGCACGTGAAGGTGATGGACTTCGGGCTGGCCAAACAGATGGCCCCCCGCGAACAACCAGGGGCTGGCAGTGACGCCGGGCCGGGAAGCGATCGAGGCAAGGCGCCGACAACTGGCGGAGCGGCGCTCACCGACGCCGGCACGCGGCTCGGCACGCCTGCCTACATGTCGCCGGAGCAGGTGCTGGGCGGGTCGCTCGATCCGCGATCCGATCTGTTTTCGCTCGGCGTGATCCTGCACGAGCTGGCGACGGGTCGTCATCCATTCCTCCGCGACGACCCCTCGGACACCATGGCCGCCATTCTGCGCGATCCGCCGACACCGGGATCGCGCGACGCCGACGAGGTGATCGGCTTCGACGCCGTTATCCACCGGCTGTTGTCGAAAGCGTGTGCCGAGCGGCACCAGACCACCTCCGCGCTCCTCGACGATCTCGAGGCGCTGCGCGCGCACGCGTGGTCGTCGTCTCGCACCACCGCATCGGCGCCGGCGGCGCCGGCCGAGCGCACACCGTTTGTCGGCCGGGAGACGGAGGCTGCCGATCTGGCGGGGCAACTCGATCGCATGCTGACCGGACAGGGCGGCATGGTGCTGGTCGGCGGCAGCCAGGCGTCGGCAAGACGCGGCTCGCGCGTGAGCTGATGGCCGCGGCGCGGCAGCGTGGCTGCTTGTGCTTGACCGGCCACTGTTACGAGATGGAAGGCGCGCCGCCGTTTGTGCCGTTCGTCGAAATGACCGAGCAGGTCGTGCGGCTGTTGCCCCAGGCCCTGCGCGCGGCGGTGGGCGACCTCGCTCCCGAGATTGCGGCCATGGTGCCCAGTCTGCGCCGCTCCTACAGCGACATTCCGCCGTTACCGGAAGTGCCGGCCGACCAGCAGCGGCGGCTGATCTTCGGCGCGTTCCTCGAGTACGTCCAGCGCGCGACACAGAAATCGCCGGGCGTGTTCCTCTTGGACGACTTGCACTGGGCCGACGAGCCCACGCTCCAGCTCCTCCAGCACCTCGCGCCGCACCTGGCGTCGATGCGACTGCTCATCGTCGGCACCTATCGTGACGTGGAGCTCGACGTGAAGCGGCCGTTTGCCAAGACGCTCGAGCCGCTGGTGCGGCAGCGTCTGGCGACCCGCATCGCGCTGCGCCGGCTCCAGGAATCGAGCGTGCACGAGTTGTTGGCAAAGATGAGCGGCTCTGCGCCGCCGTCCGGCCTGTCGAAAGCCGTGTTTCTCGAAACCGAAGGCAATCCGTTCTTCGTCGAAGAGGTCTATCAGCACTTGTCCGAGGAAGGAAAGCTCTTCGACGCGAGTGGCGCGTGGAAGGCGGACCTGCGCGTCGACACCATCGAAGTGCCGGAAGGCGTTCGTCTCGTGATCGGACGCCGGCTCGATCGGCTCGGCGAACAAGCCCGCAAGGTGCTCACTGCAGCAGCCGTCGTCGGCCGCACGTTTCCGCTCGACGTCCTGCAGGCCTGCGTGGATCTCTCTGAAGATGAAGTGCTCGAGGCGATCGAGGAAGCCGAGCGTGCGCAGTTGGTCGCAGCAGACACCCATCACCGAACTGCGCGGTACGGATTTGCAGATTGACTACCCCAATGTGCGCGCGACCCTCGACTGTTGCCTGGAGGCGCCGGGGCGCGAAATCGACGCATTGGAGTTCGCGTCAGCGCTGCCCTGGTTCTGGAGCAAGCGTGGCTATGTGAGCGAGGGGCGTCAGTGGCTGGACCGTGCACTGGAGACCGGGCGTGGAGCGTCCCCCAACGTGCGAGCCAAAGCGTTGAATGGCGTGGGGCATCTCACCACGTTCCAACTCGATTGTGACGCGGGTCGTCTCGCCCTTCGAGAAAGCCTGCACCTCGCCCGGGAAGCCGGCGATCAAGCGGCCGTGGCGTGGTCCCTCGGGCTGCAGGCGCTGCTCGCGTTCGTGAGCGGCGATGTCGGGTCGATTCCCGCACTTGCAACCGAGTGTCAGGCTGCGGCGATTGCCAGCGAAGAGCTGTGGCTTCATTGTCCGGCCCTCGAGTCTCTCGCTTACAAGTTCATGCACGACGGCGACTACGACCGTGCCCGTCAGCTGATCAACGAAGGATTGGCCCTCGGTCGACATAAAGGAGACAAATGGATCGTCGCCCTGTTTCTTTCCGACCTCGCGTTCGTGCGGGTTGTGACCGGGCACTACGCTCAGGCCATAGCCGCCGCCGCCGAAGGGATCGTACTCTTCAACGATCTGCAGGATCGCTTCGGCGCTGCTTGCGCCTTTGTGTCTCTCGCAGGAGCGCATGCGGCTCGAGGCCGCGCGGTGCCCGCGGTGCGATTGTGGGGAGCGGCGGAGGGACTGCTTGACAGCATTGGCTCGCCGATATGGCCTCATTACCAGGAATCGATCGGTGATCGCTACGTGCAGCCTCTCAAAGAGTCCTTCGGGGAGGATGCGTTTCGCGCTGCGTTGTCGGAAGGCCGAACCATGTCCCTGACGCAAGCTGTCGAGTACGCACTGGCAGAGACATCCCGCGAGAGCGAGCGCGACGATGCCTCAAAGGCCGTGACCCGGCGGAGTAACGCATCGAGCGTTGGCTCGGGGACACGGATTCACCAGGCGGTTCACGAGAGGCTCATCACACCTCCTTGAGACGTCCAGATGCGTATTTGTGCAGCAAGCTCGAGATCAGCGTCTGGTACGGAAGACCCTCCGCGAGCGCCCGCTTCTGAATCGCTTCCAGGTCCTTGCTGGACAGCCGGATGTTCAGCCGCCGATCCTTGCGAAACGTGGCCTTCGCGTAGCGAGAGTACCGGGCGCGCTCGCGCTTGCCACCCTTCGCGGACTTCCACTCGCCGCGCTCGACGGAGTCAAGCAACTCCTTCTCGTCAGCATCAAGTTTCATCGTCGGACTCCTCACCGAGGTATTGCTTCGTCGCCTTCCGGCTCGGGATGATCGTCTTCAGGAATACCGTCTGCTCGTCTTCGACGAACGGCACCAAGTACACGTAGTCCTCGCGCCGGATAACGAAGATGCGCTGGCCTGCGTAACGGCTGGGGTTCGGGTGTTCCAGGATGTCGAGCAGGTCGCCACGCTCGATGTGGAAGACGATGTCCTCGAACCCGATGCCGCGCTCCGCCCTGAGCTTCGCGTTCTTCGCGTCATCCCAGTCGAAGAACTTCACCGACATTTAGCGTAGCACAACGTGTGCTCAGTAGGCACACACTGGCATCACTCCAGTGTGCCCAAACCCGGTCCGAGATCCATCAATCGGCAGCCAACGCCAACCAACGAACCAATAAAACGGGCCTGAAATCGTGAATGTCAGGCCCGTTCTCTGATCTCAGGCGACCTTAGCAAACCGCCGCCTTCAGCCTCTCGGCCACCTCACCGCATGGAGCTAACTAACTATTGTCGCACAAGGACTTGTGGATTTCAGACTTTCGCGCCCGATCGCCGATTTTGCTCGATTGTCCCTGAAATTGTCCCTGTCGCGGCGTCGAGACGCTTGGCAGCCTCGCGGAGGTCGCCAGCGCTCACGATATTGTATCGCTCGAACACGCTCCTGGTCTTGTGTCCCGTCATCTGCATCGCGACGCGCTCCGGGATGCCGGCGCGGACGAGATTGCGTACGGCGGTTCTGCGGAAGTCGTGCAGGACGCGACCTGGGCATCCGGCTTCCACGCAGGCCGATCGGAATGCGACCCGGAAGCTCTTGATGGGCCGACCCGAACGGTGAAACACACGCGGGCAGACCACCTTGAGCTGTCGCTGGAGATTCTCGGTGATCGCTCGCTGCTGTTCAAGGACTTCACGCAGCTCACGCGTCATCGGGAATGTGCGGCCCTCCCCGTTCTTGGTCTTTCCTGGATCGAGTCTGACTTCGCCGGCGCCGAAGTCGACCTGCCTCCACTCGAGGGACAGAACCTCGCTGTCAATTCGCCAGCCCGTGAGGTAGGCGAACGTCGCCGCAGGGCGAACGGGCTCAGGGAGGTGCGCCAGCACGGCCAGGAACTGTTCGCGCTCGAAGAACCCGACGCGAACATTGTCTTCTTTGAGGAACGGGATGTGCGGCTTCTGCAGCAGCTTCCCCGCTTGAATCGCAAGGTTGAACATCCGCTTGAGCGCGGTCAGCTCGCGGTTGATCTCGGCGTTCGAGACGCCCGCGATGGTTCGTCGTTGCTCCGGCACCTGTCGGGGTGTGCCATCGCGAGCCGTGAACGTGAACGCCCGACGAACAATCGTCGTCTCCTTCTGCCGCGAGTCGATGTACTCGCGAATGTCGGCCGTTGTGATCGACGCCATGCGTCTGTTGCCGAAGAACGGCTTCAGGTGCCTCTCGATCCGTCGTTCGACATCATCAAGCGAACGCTTACGGTTCGTGCGGTAGTCGTTGATCACGTCCTTGACGGCTTCGTCGAATCGGATGCGACCAACCTTCGGCGTGATGGCGACTCCGCGCTCGATGTCCCCCTCACGCAATCGCAGCAAGCTCTTCGCGTCGCTTTCCTTCTCGCTGCCTGAACTCTCCTCGTAGCGCCTTCCGTTCTTGTAGTACCGAATCCACCAGATCTGACCCCGCTGTTTGAGCTCTCCCATTGCGGACTCCTTCCTCATGGCGCGGCCAAAGCGTCCGCTGCATCCGAGCGACGTTCAGCGCGCGCGTTTGTGAGTTGAGGAAGCCGTTGGCCGTGCCGTGAAGGCGCCGGCGTTCAGCGACTCCGCGCCGGGCGACGCGGAGGCAGTTGCCTTTGGCAACACAGGTAGGAGAGATGATCGTACCGACTCAAAGACACGGGGTCAATCTGTTGCGCACCTGGCCATCAACGCTCGCCGCGCTCTTTCCAGTCGGCAATTGCTCGATCGAGATCCGCTCGATCGATCCAGACTCGTCGGAGGCGGGGCGGCCGAACGGCGGGCAAATCGCCTGATGCAATCAGATCGCGCAGCGTCCAAGCACTGATGCCGCTGTAGAGCTCCGCGGCCTTGAGATCGAGCAGCCGCCCCGACGTCCTGCCTAGACTAGGCCGCGGCGTACCGGGCGTTCGGGAGTCGCTTGACTCTCCGGCTGATCGCTGACCTCGCCGATGGGCGTCGCCATAGATCCCTCACTCAGAAAACTCGAATAGCAAAACGCCCGAGCGCCGCCATCGTGGCAGCGCCCGGGCTCGGGCGATCTACGAGGCGGCCTCAGTGGCCGCCTCCTCGTACTCGGCGTACGCCTGCAGCACGAGATCCCTCACACGCTCCTGTGACGCCGCGTCCGCGATGGGCCGCAGCAGCGCAAAGCTGCGGCGCTCACCATTCACGGAGTACTGACGCGCCGGAAACGTGACGTTGCGGCCACTGCCGCTGCGACGCTCCCACACGGCGAATCCGATCAGCTTCAAGCCGTCGAGCACGCCGTCGTTGAAGTGCAGCTCGGCAGCCGCGAGTTTGCCGGGCGGGTTGGCTTTGTCGTTCGGAACGATCTTGACGACCATGATTGAACCTCCTGAGAAGCTCGCCTCCTCGGCGAGCGGTTGACGCGAACGTCTGTGTGCGAGTCATGCAGCGACCTGGCTGGATGGCGTGGCCTGGAGCCGTTGCCAGAGCCAGTGCTGCAGCGTGTTGAGGCCGACGGGCCCGGGATCCGCCGCCAAGAGCGGGTGCTCATGACCGCGGTACTTCGCTCGTTGCCAAGCGAGCTCCATCGCGTCGATCAGCGCCAAGCGGCCCGGTATTCGGGCGCGGGAGTGGTCGAGCGTGATCGGCTCCGCCGCGAAGCTGACGACGTCCGCGAACGTCGCTGCATGCAGCGTGACGGTTGCCGGCGAGTCGAGCTCGGTCGGTGCCGTCGTGACGAACGCGAAATAGATTCGCGAGTGGTGGCCGATCGTCACCGTAATGTTGGGTGTGAGCGACCGTTCGTTCATGGGGTTCTCCTTTCTTCGAGATCCCCCGCCGCTTCGATAGATGCCCTCCGTCGGAAGTGCCGAGGCCGAGTCAAGGCCGCGCCAGCGGCGAGCGCAGTGAGCGAAGCCTTGACGCGGCTGAGGACTTCCACAGAATGCGAAGGTCGAAGCGGCGGGCATGGGTTACGTCCTCTTCGTGAACTGGCCGCTCTCGTGGAAGCTGAAGTAGCGGCCTTCGTCGCCGACGATCAGGTGATCGAGCAGCGCGATGTCGAGCACGTCGGCGGCGGCGCACAGTCGGAGGGTGAGCCGCGCATCGCCGGGACTCGGGGTGGGATCGCCGCTCGGATGGTTGTGGACGACCATCACGCCGGTCGCGCCCGGTGTGAGACACGCGGGCAGGAAGACGTCCGGCAGGGACACTGGCGTGCTGTCGCGCGTGCCGCGCGACAGCACATGCCAGGTGAGGAGGCGATGCTTGGTGGAGAGACAGGCGACGCCGAAGACCTCGACGGCCTGATCGGCGACCAGCGGACCAAGGACGGCCGCCGCGTTCCGTGGGTTGTTAAGCGCCACGGCGGGCACATCGACGACGCGGCCGTCGCTGTTGCGCAGCGAGCGGTAGGCGACGACGAGTTCGCGCACGCGGTGGCCGCGCGGCGAGGCCGGCGAAAGGATGGAAGTAGTCATCAAGAACTCCTTTCAGTGCGGGCGTGGCCCTGAGAGCGCCGCCCGGGACGCACGACGCCGTCGTCGTGCGCAGTCGCAGCCGTTGGTGTTGAGTTCTGCTTGGAGCGGACCGCACCCGAGCCCGATGCGATGCCCTGTGCGAGACAGGTCGTAGAGCGACCAGCTGTGGCGCAGCAGCAGCGCGATGGCGATCAGCCGTGGGTACTGGCTGACGGGCACACGGGAGATGGGGCCGACGAGTCGATCGAATTCGTCAATGACGTGGAGTTCGTCGAGGAGGGTGTTGACGAGCCGACGCGTCCACGGGAGATCGTGTGCGCCCTCCGCCATTTCTTGAAGGACAGCGAGGCGGTGACGCTCTCTCCAGTGTCGAGCCTCGACGCGCTCAGGCGTCCAGGTGCGTGGCTGTGGTTTCGTGACTCGTCGGCGGGCGGATCCGTCGCGCATGGCAGACACCTCCGGCAGAGCGCCTGGCTCTGGGAGCGAAGGCGGCCACCTTGCGCGACGGTCTGTCGCGAGGGGCGGGTGATGGACGTGGCGTGGCGCCAGCGTCCGCTGGTGCGTGGTTGGGTGCCGCGGGCTGAGCCCGAACGGCGAATGACCTGGCCTAGTGGACCGTGGTCAGCAGGCGGCTTGCGGCCCGATCGAGGTTGAAGCGCCCGTCCTGCCAGGGTGTGCGCTGACTCAAACGCGTGAGCCCTTGCACATAGCCCCAAACGGATCGGGGATTCGACTCGAACGTCTCCGCGAGCGTGTACGCCTCATCGGCGTGCTTTCGCGACAGCTCCAGTCGCTGCACCGCCGTATCGATTACCGCCGCACGATTCGAACCGAGTTCCTGGGACTGTGCCCGCAGGAGCACGAGGCGATCGTCGGCGACGTCCGCATCCAGGGCTGAACGGACACTCTCGAGAGAGGCGGTCCACTCGTCCTGAATCGACGCTCCCACGTGCCGGCGCCGGAAGCCGGCCACGTGCTGGAAGCCCCAGATGATGTTGTTGCCGCATACCGCGCGGAACAGGAACACATCCAGGGTGAGGGCGGCGGCACCGACGTCGCTGTTCCGGAGAATGAATCCGCGGAACAAGCCAGCATGCGACGTATCAGTGGGGTCGTCGAGATCGCGGTTGCCATCCACGAGGAACAGGAACATGTCTCGATCTCCCAGGTAGGCGCCGGACGGGACCCGTTCAGCGCCGAAGACGCCGTCCTTGTAGCCGAGCGGCAATGACCAGGCCGGATGCTGGGCCATGAGGTCGAGCACCCGCGCGGTCAGCTCGTCATGGTGCACACGCGCGTACCTCGGTGAGGTGACGGCGTGCACGGTCCACGGGTCGTCGCGATCGAGGAGCAGCTGATGCTGCTCACGACGTTGACGGTGCAGCCCGTAGTTGATCGCATCCGAAGCGATCGCGGCGGGCAGCGTTCGGAGGTACTTCGGCGGCGCCCCGGCTATGCCGGCGAGTTGCTCGAAGCTCCAGTTCGTGAGGGCGGCCTGGCGACCCGACGTGTCGCGTAGCGCGAGCGCGTCAGCCGCGACCGCTTCTGTCCTGACGGCGACGGTCTCGATGGTGCGCTCTTCGGTGCGGATGCGCCGTGCGCGAGCCGCCTCGTAGAGCGTGTGAACACTGGCGTACCGTTCATCCGGCGGGCGTGACGCCCATTCCCGGTGAGCCGTGTACGCGTTGACAGCAGACACACCTATCCCGTTCATTGGACTGCTCCTTTCTGCGTGCCCTGGGGGCGACGAGGTGGAACGAAGCCTCACGCCGGGCGGCGTGAGGGGGTGGTCAGGACGACCACAGCGAGAGAGA
>JBQTIE010000336.1:0-2516 GCA_052389315.1 Acidobacteriota bacterium | reverse complement strand
ATGCATTCGACGAAAGCGACCTCTTCGCGCTCGTGCGCGGGGCGTGGCCGTACCGCGATTTGGCGCGCGCCGACTTCGACGCCGTGATCGGGATGGCGTCCGAGGGATTTGCCACCAGGCGGGGCCGGCGAGCGGCGCTCGTGCATCGCGACGAGGTCAACGGCCGCGTGCGTGGGCGGCGCGGGTCGCGCAGCCTCGCCATCACCTCCGGGGGCGCCATCCCGGAGGTGGCCGATTATCGAGTCGTCCTCGACCCGGATGAGACCTTCATCGGCACCCTCAATGAGGATTTCGCCATCGAAAGCACCGCCGGTGACATCGTCCAGCTGGGAAACGCCTCCTGGCTGATCCTTCAGGTCGGGTCGGGCGTGGTGCGCGTGGCCGACGCCCGCGGCGCGCCGCCCACGCTGCCCTTCTGGCTCGGTGAAGCGCCGGGACGCAGCGACGAGCTTTCACGGGCGGTGAGCGATCTCCGCGCCACCGTCGCACGACTGCTGGCCCAACCGGCGCCTGGGCCGCCTCCGACGCCGCTCCAGACCCCATCGTGCTCGGCTCCTGGATCCGAGCCAGCAGAGGCCCCGACAGGCCTCGCGGCTGCCATCGACTGGTTGATGGCCGAGTCAGGAGTTTCGGCTCCGGCCGCCGATCAGGCGATCGCCTATCTCGCCGAAGGCCTCCGGGCGCTCGGGGTGCTGCCGACACAAGACACGCTTGTCCTCGAACGCTTCTTCGACGAGTCGGGCGGCATGCAGCTCGTGCTTCACGCCCCGTTCGGCAGCCGCGTGAACAAGGCGTGGGGCCTGGCCCTTCGCAAACGGTTCTGTCGCCAGTTCAACTTCGAGCTCCAGGCGGCGGCAACCGACGACGCCCTGCTCCTGTCGCTCGGGCCGCAGCATTCCTTTCCGCTGGCCGACGTCTTCCGCTACCTGCACCCGGCGACGGCGCGTGCGATTCTCGTCCAGGCGTTCCTCGACGCGCCCGTGTTTCAAACGCGATGGCGCTGGAACACGACGATATCGCTCGCCGTGCCTCGAAACCGGCACGGGAAGAAGACGCCGCCGCCGATCCAGCGCATGATGGCCGACGATCTCATGGCGGCGGCGTTCCCCGACGCCGCCGCGTGCATCGAGAACATCGAGGGCGATCGCGAGATTCCCGATCACCCGCTCGTGGCGCAGACGGTGCACGACTGCCTGCAGGAGGCCATGGATTTCGACGCGCTGGCGGGCGTGCTGACGCGCATTCATCGCGGCGAGATCACCTGCGTGGCGCGGGACACGCCGGAGCCGTCCGTGCTGGCTCACGAGATTCTCAACGCCCGGCCCTACGCGTTCCTGGACGACGCGCCACTGGAGGAGCGGCGCACGCAGGCGGTCTACACGAGAAGGGCCGGCGAGGCCGGTGCCGACGGCCTGGGCGTGCTGGATGAGGCGGCCATCGCGCGGGTGAAAGACGAGGTAAGACCGGATCCGCGAGACGCCGATGAGCTGCACGACGCGCTCCTGACCGCCGGGCTGCTCACCGACGAAGAAGTGGCCGAGCCCTCGATGATTCGCCAACTCGTCGAGGCGCGGCGCGCTGTTCGAGCCTCGATCGACGGCGGTGGCGGTCGGTCCTGGTGGATCGCCGCCGAGCGCCTCCCTGAGCTGACCGCCGTTCACCCGGCGATCAGTATCGACGCCGCCGTCACGATCCCGGCCTCACGCGCGGGCAGGCACTGGACGCGAGAAGGCGCGCTCGTCGAGCTCGTTCGCAGCCGGCTCACGATCACCGGGCCCATCACCACGGCGGAGCTGGCGGCGTCGCTTGGCGTGGACGAGGCGGAGGTGGAACCCGCGCTGCTCGAGCTCGAAGGGGAAGGTGTCGTGCTGCGCGGCATGTTCTCGGCAACCGCGCGCGCCCAGGGCACCGGGCCGCTCTTGCCCGTCGCCCGGGAGTGGTGCGATCGCCGCCTGCTCGCGCGCATCCACCGCTACACGCTCAACCGGCTGCGGGCCGAAATCGCACCGGTCAGCCCCGCCGACTGCATGCGCTTCCTGTTCGACTGGCAGCACGTGGCGGCGGACGCGCGACTGCACGGTCCAGACGGCGTGCTCGAGGTCATTCGGCGGCTCGATGGCTTCGAGCTGGCCGCCGGGGCATGGGAGGCATCGGTCATCTCCGCGCGTCTGGATCGCTACGACTCGTCCATGCTGGACCTGCTCTGCTTGAGCGGCCGAGTGGCATGGGCGAGGGTGTCGCGGACGTCGAGCCAGACGCGAATGGTGCGAGCGACGCCGGTGGCACTCTTCGTGCGCGAGCACACGGAGGCATGGCTGACGATCGCGGCCGCTGCGGTCGCCGATGCTGATGCGGGCCAGGCCGCCTCAGGCCCCTTGCTCAGCACGGGGGCTCGGGCGGTGCTCGACGCCCTCGTCCGGCGCGGCGCGTCGTTCGTCCACGATCTGGTGGCAGCTTGCGGCCTCCCCGAGGAGTCCGTGCGTCAGGCGCTTGGCGAACTCGCCTCGGGCGGACTG
>JBQTIE010000335.1:0-3045 GCA_052389315.1 Acidobacteriota bacterium | reverse complement strand
TACAAATGCGCCCTCAGCGGCTCGTGCATCCGTCGCCCGTGGGTCAGTGACATCAGGACGATATCGGAGGTGACCGGCGCGCGACGGAACGCGTCCACGCCGATGGCGTTCGCAATCGCGTTCATGACCGCGCCGAATCCGGCGCCGACGGGCGGCTCGCCGACCCCCTTGGCTCCCACCGGCGTTCCCGGATCGGGAATGCCGACGGCGGCCGACCCCATCTCGATGGGAATGTCCAGGATCGTCTGCGGCCTGCTCTGATAGAAGCGGGGCGACAGCGACAACCCGTATTGGGGGTCGTACACGATTTTCTGGTGCAGCGCGTGCGCGATGCCCAGGCAGCACCCGCCGCGCACTTGCGCGACCAGACTCCGTGGGTTGATCACCGTGCCGACGTCGCCGATGCCAAGGAAGTCCACCAGCGTTACGTGCCCGGTCTCGACGTCGACTTCGACTTCCGCGAATCCGGCGACGAACCCATAGGTGTCCCCGTCGCGCGGATACGTGTCCTTGGCCACGCCCATCAGCCCGAGCCCCACCAGCTGCGCGGCGGCCGCCTTGGTCACGGCGTGGACGTCCGGCGGCACCTCATGGCCGTCGTACCGTCCGCCGAGCGCGATCGCGCGGGTCGCCGCGGCCGCGTACGACAACCCGCGTCCGGGATTGCCCCTGCGAAACACGCGTTCGTCGCCGAGCTCGTAGTCCTCGGGGCGACCACCCAGGTCGCGGGCCGCGATCTCCTGCAGCTTGCGTTTCGCGTCCTCCGCGCCCGCCAGATTCGCCCGGGTCATGGCATGCGTCGTCTGGCTGCCCACCGACAGGCACGACCAGGGCAGTGCCTTACTCGTATCGCCCCACTCGACCGTGACCTTTTCCCACGGCATGGCCAGAACGTCTGCGGCCACGCGCGCGAGGTCGATCACCGAGTGGGTGCCGAGGTTGCCCACGCCCGACTGGACGTAGAGCCGCCCGTCGGGGCGTATCGTCATCAAGCCGTCGAACCCGATGGATCCCGCGCCGTGCGGCCCCACGGTGACTCCCACCCCGCGCACCTTCGTGCCGCGGCGCTGACCTGCGCGCGCGGCGCGCGTGGGCCAGTCGAACATCGCGGCGCCCTTGTCGAGCGCCTCTTTGACGAAGGCGCCCGTGACATGGCGGCGTTGCCCGGCAGGGTTCGGTGGGCCGTAGTTGGCCTTGCCCTCCGGTGAATTCAGGCGACGGACTGCCAATTGATCGAGACCCAGCTGGGCGGCCGCCTTCGTCACCACCGGTTCAATCAGCCCGTTGGCCTGCATCGGTCCTGGTGACCGCTGCTGCGTGCGGGGCGCTGTATTGGTCAGCACGTTGACGGCGCGCCACCGCATGGCCAGCGGCTGATAGACGAGCGAGGCCGCATTCCCGGCCGATCGATGATCGCCCATCGGTCCGTACGGACCGTTGTCCTGCACGATGAACAAATCGAGCGCCGTGATGCGGCCGTCCTTCCGGAAACCCATCCGCGTGCGCCCGACCATGTTCGTGCGGGCTCGTCCGAAGTAGCTTTCCTCCTCCCGGCTCACGCGCATCATCACCGGGGCGTTCGCCTTCTTCGAGAGCAGCGCGGGAATCGCCATCGTGACCGACCCACCGCCCTTGCTCCCGAACCCGCCTCCGCAGTATTCGGAGATGAGGACGACCTGGGACGGCTCGATGCCCACCCAGCGCGCCACGCCGTCCACCGTTCGAATCGTGCTCTGCGTCGAGCAGTGCAGATACAGCTTGCCGTTCTGCCAGTACGCCATCGCCGTGCGCGTCTCGAGGGGATGGTGACCCGTGGACTGAACGACGAAGGTTTCGTCGAGGACGAGGTCGGCCTGCTGGAAGCCGGCGTCGAGGTCGCCGAAGGCCCACTCCTCCGTCGGCTGCCCCATCGGCATGCGATCGCCCGCCTCGGCAAAGTCCGCGGCTGTCCACTTCAGCCGCTGAATGGACGGTCGGGGAGGCTGACCGGGCGCCGCCGCTGCCGGAGCGCTCCAGACGTTGCCGTCGGTCCGCGCATCCGGGCCGTCCGGGCGCAGGCTCTCGAGCGGATCGGTGACAAACGGGAGCGGCTCCAGATCCAGCACGATCTGCTCCACGGCGTTGGCCGCGGTCTCTTCGTCGACCGCGGCCACGGCGGCGATGGGTTCGCCGCCGTACAGCGGCTCGTTGGTCAGCGCGCGTTCGCCGCCGCCGAGATCCGGGAGGTCGTCTGCCGTGAGGATGGCTTTGACCCCGGGCATGGCCTGGGCGGCGCTGACGTCCATGCGCCGGACGCGCGCGTGAGGACGAGGGCTGAGGAGCAGCTTGCAGAAGAGCATGCCGTCCGCCCGGAAGTCCTCCGCATACCGCGCCCGGCCGGTCACCTTCGCCAGCAGATCCGGGGTCGTGTAGTCGGTGCCAACGAGTCGAGTGGCCACGCTGTAGGTCCTTTCGCCGGACGGTCGTGCCGTCCTGAGGGTCAGGCCGTGCTCGAGGTGGTGCCGGGAGCGGGCCTGACCGTGATGCTCGTCCGACTCTAGACAGGACCGGCCAGCGAGTCAACGGAAGCCTCGCTGGCCGGCCCTCTCGCGAGCGTATGATTCATCGGCCGTCGGCCGACCATGAGTAATCGTTCAGTTGACTAGTCCAGATAGACGGCCCATCTGACCAGGCGTCCGTGCTCATCGAACTCCAACTCGCTCGCCAACGGACCGTCGATGTAATAGAAGAAGTCCTCGTCTTCGTACTCGTCTCGCGTGGTGGGCTCACCAAACCGGTCGAGCACCTCCTGCTTGGTGGTGCGGGACGTCAGGCTCAGGCCGTCCGGCCCTCGCCGCGCGGACGAAAACCGTCCGCCGTCTTCGCCCTCCGCCATCGAAAAGGTCACCTTGACGAAGCGCCCCGGTTCGAACTCGACTTCCATCCCGTAGCTGTCGTAGCGCAGCGTGAAGTTCCCGTCTTTGCCCTCGCACTCGTCCGGTCGTCCCAGTACTCTCGCCGACTCGAGACCGTCGCCGAAGGTAAGCGAGCCGCCCATGGAACCAA
>JBQTIE010000334.1:0-4961 GCA_052389315.1 Acidobacteriota bacterium | reverse complement strand
TCTGTCATCCGTACCCGCTCGTGCGGTTTGGCGTCGTTACCCAAGGGAAGAGCCGGATGCGGTAGTCCCGCACGTCCGGATCTGTGGAGGGGGCGCCGGGTGACCGGCGTTCCTACTCCGACTGTGAGGCGAGGCGCGGCGTCCCGGGTATGATCGGCGGGGGGGCCGTGGACCGACGTTCACTTCTCAGAGACGGGGCGCTGGCGCTGGCCGGGCTTGGGCTGGCGGGGTGCGGAGCACGAGGGGCGGCAACAGCGCGGCCGGCCGCCAGAACCCGTGCGCCGCTGCGGCTGATGCCCGTCCGCGCATCATGGGACCGTATCATCCGGCGCACGGTGGGCCTGCGCCCGCATCGCCCGTCGGGCTTCGTGCTCAGGGCCGAGAAGGCAGACGGCAAGACCCTCATCCACAACTACGGACACGGCGGGTCCGGCATGTCGCTCTCCTGGGGCACCGGGCAGATGGCGGCCGAGATGGCGCTCGATCACGGCGAGCGCACGGCTGCCGTCCTCGGCTGCGGCGTCGTCGGGCTGACGAGCGCTCGACAGCTCCAGCGCCGGGGGTTCGACGTGACCATCTACGCGGCGAGCGTGCCGCCCGACACCACGTCGAACATGTCGCTGGCCGGCTTCACGCCGACCTCCGGGCTGGTGGACTTCAAGCTGAGAACGCCGGCCTGGGACGAGCAGTTTCGACGCGCCGTGGAGATCGCGTATCGCCAGTTGCAGCTGCTCGCCGGTCCGAAGTACGGGATCTCCTGGGTGCCCAACTACGCCATGACGGAACAACCCGAAGCGGCGCGCGGCACCATCCCGCTGCTGCCCGAGGCGGTGCAGACCGGCTCGGTCCTGCTCGGGCCTGGCGAGCATCCGTTTCCGTCGACCTACGTCATCGAGCGGACCGAGATGCGCATCGAGCCGTCCATTTATCTCGATGCGCTGGTGGAGGACGTCCTCGCGCACGGCGGTCGCATCAGGATTCGCCGTTTCGAATCGCCTCGCGATTTCATGACGCTCGACGAGTCGCTCATCGTCAACTGCACCGGGCTGGGCGCCAAGGCCATCTTCAACGATCCCGATCTGATACCGCTCAAGGGCCAGTTGGTCGTCCTCATCCCGCAAGATGAGGTGAACTACGCCACCAACGGGCTCGGGCGAATGGCCGGAACCGCGCAGGCCGGCGTCTTCGCGCACATGATGCCGCGCCACGACGGCATCATTCTCGGCGGGACCTCGGAACGCGACGTGTGGGCGACGGAGATCAACGAGGAAGAAGCCAAACGCGTCGTCGACGGGCACATCCGGTTTTTCGGCGCGATGTCGTGAGGACAGAGCGTCAGTTGCCCGGGCCGACCGTCTTTCGCTCGGCGGCACGGTAGCCCCTCAACATGTTCTCCAACGAGTAGTTGCCTTCGTGGCAGGCGAATTCGTAGATGTGGCCGGCCGAGCGGACCATCGTCAGTTCGCCCTTCCAGGGCCGCGTGAACGCGGTCGGATTGTGGACCTCGAACTGATAGAGCAGGGTGTCGGCGTCGAACAGGCTGAAGCGCTCGACCATGTGGACGTTCTCGTCCCAGCCGAAGTTGCCGCCGGCATCCCCGTAGAAGCCGCTGCCATCCTTGAAATTCGTCGTATCGACCACGAGCGTGTTGCCTTCCCACCGTCCAATCGAATCACCCATCCAGAGCCTGACGTGTGGCGGAAGGTGGGGACGGCCGTCCAGATGAATGATTCTCGCGTCGTGGATCATCTCCGCGTGGACGAGGACTGCATCCCCGGTCACGATGATCTGGTAGTTGCTGTTGTAGGAATAGGGCAGCAGGGGCGGCCCCGCCGTCGTGAAGGCGAGGCACTGGTCCTGAAGCCCCAGGTCCTCGGGGTTCTCCGCCGCTTTCATGCGCTCCAGACGACGGCGCCTGATCTCGGCTGCCGCGGGCGTGAGCGCGGGGATGCGGCCGTCAGGAGGGTCGATCACGATCGACGTGCGGCGGGTCTTGACGGTGTGCGTGCCGTACTCACGGTAGAAGGTGTTGTAGGTGCCGGTGCCCTTGCGGGCCGCCCCCGACTGGGGCGAAGGTTCTGCGTTCCTGAGGGCGAACTGCCGCTCCCACTCGGTGGCTTCTTCGGGAGTGAAGAACGGTTGATCCTTCAGGTGCGGAGGCCGTTCGAGAGGCGTCGCGGTGGCGGAGTTCCAGCTGCCCTCGAGGTCCTGACGGACGTCGCGGCCCGTGCCCTGGCCCGAGACGATGCCGAGGCCGAGGCTCACGGCGACGAGGATCGGCACTACGCGCACAACGCGTCGAGTCATGCGGCATCCGTGCGGGGTCTGCGAGTCGCCGAGGGGTTGTCGGTCGGGCACCCGGACCTCGCTATGGCATCGGCACGGGCGGGGTGACGCTGGCGGCAGGCCTGGTCCCCTTGAGGATCCACCGCTGCATCCGCCGGCCATTCCCCGCCTCGCCGGTGTACATCCGGTTCTTGGAGTCGATCGCGATCATGTGCGCCCGGATGAACTCGCCCGCCTGGCGGCCTGGCCTGCCGAACCGATCCAGGATCTGAAGGTCCTTCCGGCGCAGGATCCAGACGCGCTGGTTCGTGCCGTCCATCAGGTACAGGAGGCTCTGTGCCGGATCGCGCGAGAGTTGCAGGCTGAAGCCGCTCCCCGATCCCCCCGTTTCCGGACGAACGAACCTCTCCATCAAATACTCGCCGTTCTGCCGGAACACCTGGATGCGGTTGCCGCGGCGATCCGACACGTAGATCAAGCCGTCCTTCGTGCCGACCAGGCCATGCACGGTGGAGTATTCCTGCGGCGGGCTGGCGACCTTCACGGGGTACTCGTACTTCTCGGAGTCGGTCGGCCGCTTGCCGTACGCACCCCAATGACGAAGGTACTTCCCGGTCGCGGCGTCGTACACGACCACGCGCTTGTTGCGGTAGCCGTCGGCGATGAACAGCTCGTTCGTCTTGGGTTCGACGTAGAAGTTGGCCGGCCCGCCCAGGTGGTCGGGGTCGTTGCTGCCCTTGTTGACACCCGGCGTGCCGATGGTCATCACGTGCTTCCCGTTCTGCGTAAACTTCATCACGTGGTGCCCGTTGCTCGTGCCCATCCACACGAACCCGTTGTGGTCGATGTAGATCCCGTGCTCCTGATCGAACCAGGTGTACCCCTCGCCGGGACCGCCCCAGGCCCGCAGCACCTTGCCCTCTGAATCGAGTTCCAGAACCGCGGTGCCGGGAAGCAGCAGTCGGCAATCGGCGGCTTCACGGCCGCGCCGATCTCCTGCGGGGTCAGGCTCGAGGGCATGTGGATGACCCACAGGTGGTCGTTGTCGTCGACGCACAGGCCGCGGATGTCCCCCAGAATCCAGTCGTTCGGGAGCGTCGGTGGCCACGTAGGGTCGATCTCGTAGATGGGCAGGTTGGCGGCGGTCGGCGAGCCGGGCGCCGCGGCTGCGTTGGCTCCCTGGGCGCCCGCATTGGCTGGGGACAGCAGCCATGCGGCGACGACGACGAGCGTCCGCGAATTTCTCATGATCCCGGCTCCTTCTGCTGAACGCCCGTCACGGACCCGCCGGTGTGCGACGCGGTCGCGCTCGATTATCACTCACGCATGCGTTCGATGGGCTACTCGGCTGCTGATCGCGGTCAGCGGACGTCCGCGGGCAGTGCCTCAAAACCACCCGGCCTTCCGGAACCGGTACGCGAGATACGCGTCCACCCCGACCATCGACAGGATCGTCAGCGGGTACCCGTACGGCATCCGCAGCTCGGGCATGACGTCGAAGTTCATCCCGTAAATCCCGGCGATGAGCGTGGGCACCGCGATGAGCGCCGCATACGCGGCGAGACGCTTGACGACCTCGTTCTCCTGAATCGTGATGAGCGAGAGCGTCACCGACATCGCCGCCGACACCATGTCGCGCAGGTTGTCGAACGAGTGCTTCAGGCGCACCAGGTGATCGTGCACATCGCGGAAGTAGTCCTGCAGGTTGACGCAGCTCGGAGGCACCCGGCCCCCGTGCAGCTTGGCGGTGACCTCCAGGAGCGGTGCGCCCGCGTGTTCGAGCATCATCAGCTTCCGCTTGAGTTCGTACAAGGCCTCGATGGTCGCGCGCGTCGTGTCGCCCGAAAAGATGCGCTCCTCGACGCGCTCGATGTCGTCGGTCAGCGCGTCGAGCACGGGGAAGTACCGATCGACGACCGCGTCCATCAAGGCGTAGAGGACGTAGGCCGGACCATGGCGCAGGAGCTCTGGTTCTTCTTCGCACCGGCTCCTGACGTCGGTGAAGCCCTGCCGGACCCCGCGTCTGACCGAGATCACGTGGTTTCTGCCGACGAACACGGCTACTTCGCCCGCCTGCAGCTCGTCCTCCACCAGTTCAATCGTGTGCATGACGACGAACAGCGACTGCCCGTACTCGTCGATCTTGGGGCGCTGGTGGCCGTGGCTCGCGTCTTCTACCGCCAGTTCGTGCAGCTCGAACTCACGCTGGAGCGACTCGAGCTCGCCGTCCTCGGGATCCTTGAGGGCCACCCAGACGAAGCAGTTCGGCTGGCTCGTGTACTGCCGGCTGTCCCCGAGGGCGATGTCGGCCAGCTTCGTGCCGTCCTGGTAGGCGGCGCAGTTGATCAGCACGCGAGGTCACCGCGGACCACGGGCAGGACCCGAAGGAGACTCACCATTGACGGCGCATCCTACCCTACTGGGTGCGGTGGGTCGAGTGGGCCGCTGGCGGTCCGACCCGATGGCTGCGCATCGGTCGCAGGCGCCGCAGCACGGCGCCTGCCGGTGTCACCGTGTCACCGAGGCCGCGCCTCACCGTGGATCCCGTTCACCACGACATGCAGCCGCGTGTTCGCCTCGTCAGCCGTCTCGAGCATGAGGAAGCGGGTGCCGTCGCGGCTCACGTCGTAGTCGGCCCAGAACGAATTCCCCAGCGCAAAGCGGCCTTCGAAGAG
>JBQTIE010000333.1:0-5271 GCA_052389315.1 Acidobacteriota bacterium | reverse complement strand
GCGTGGGCCAGCTCTTCGAGGGGGCGGACATGCTGGTCCAGATCAGCGGATACGACCCGATCACCATCGGCTCAATCGCGTCGCTGCTGGCGGCTGTGTCGCTGACGGCGGCGATTCTTCCGACACGACGAGCCACTCGACTCGATCCGCTCGTCGCGCTGCGGCGTGATTGAGGCTCGCCCCGGCCACGCCCTCGGCGCCGGGCTGCCGATTCCGCGGGCCGCGGCACGGGGCAGCGGCCGTGGCGGTGCACGCTGGAAGTGCTCTCGGATACTGCGGGAATCCAGTCCAGCTGCACCAACCGGCGTAGGGCCGTGCCGCGGCCCGATCGGCAGACGGTCCATCGGGCTCGACCTTCCCTCTGAGTAGCATTCGGCCTGCGTGTATGGCAGCATGCGCGGCAGTTGCGCATGCGCTGGCTTTCCTCTCTGCGTCAACGCCCGGAATGGCTGTTCTTCGCGGCGCTGCCGAAAGCCGATGCCCGGCTCGCGCTGGCGTGGTGGGCGATCGTGATCGTTCACGGGCTGTTGCCGGCACTGTTCGCGATCGCGATGGGCGTGCTCGTCGCGGCGGTGCAGGAAGGTGGCGGCCTCGCCGGCCCGCTGGCGCTGGCGGGCGTCGTCTTCGTGCTCCTGCAGGTGCTCACGCCAATCCAGACCGCGGTCAGCCATAACCTGGGCGACCGGACGTCGGCGTACCTGTACCACCGGCTGACCGAGGCGTGCGTCCGTCCGCAGGGGATGGCGCATCTGGAAGACGCGGTGCTGACCGCCGACCTCACGGTGGCGCGGGACTTCGACCTCGGCATGACCGGGCCGCCGCTGTCGTACTCGATGGACTTCATCGCCGGCGGACTCGTCGGCATGATCGGCGGTCTCGCAGCGGCCGTCGTCCTCGTCGGGTTTTCGTGGTGGGCACCCCTCGTTCTCGCGGGCGCGTGGCTCTCGACGCACCGGCTGCTCAGGGAGAGTGCCGTGTGGCACGACCGCAACACGCCCGAGGTGCGCAGCGCCCAGCGTGACGCGGACTACGCGTATCGCCTGGCGGTCGATCCACCGGCGAGCAAGGAGCTGCGCCTCTTCGGGCTGGTGGGCTGGACCATCGATCGGTTTCTCTCCAGGCGCCGGCGGCTGCATCAGCTTCAGTACGACGCCACTCGGCTGCGCGAGCGGCCGCTGGCCTGGAGCCTTCTGCTCGTCACCGCGGCGAACCTCCTGGTCTTGTGGACGCTCGCGTCGGCGGCTGCGGCTGCTCGTCTCAGCCTTGGCGAAGTCGTTGTGTACGCACAATGCGTCGTAGGCACGGCGCTCATCGCCTTCGGGGGCTTCAATTGGGCGCTCGATGGCGCCTCGGCGCCGGTAGGTGCCGTCAAGCGTCTGGAGCCCGCGATGGCATCGGCGGGCGCGCTCGCGACGGGGCACCGAGCCGCGGCCGGCCTCCCCGCCCGCGAGATCCGGTTCCGCGAGGTGTCGTTTGCCTACCCCGGCGGCGCCGCCGTGCTCGACGGCTTCGACCTCTCGATTCCCGCTGGATCGTCGCTCGCGATCGTCGGTCAGAACGGCGCCGGCAAGACGACGCTGGCGAAGCTGCTGTGCCGACTGTACGACCCGCAACGCGGGTCGGTGGAAGTCGACGGGCTCGACGTGCGCGAATTCGATCTGGCGTCCTGGCGCGGCCGCATCGCGGCGGTCTTCCAGGATTTCATCCGCCTTGAGCAGCCGCTGCGCGACAACGTGGCGCCGACGGGCGCGCCAGATGCCGTCGTGCGGGAGGCCCTCGAGGCCGCCGGGGCCCCGGCGCTGGCGTCCCTCGACACCGTGCTCGCACGCGCCTACGCCGGCGGCACCGACCTGTCGGGCGGCCAGTGGCAACGCGTGGCGTTGGCACGCGCCCTCGCGGCCGTCACGTTGGGTGCCAGTCTCGTCGTGCTGGACGAGCCAACCGCCCAGCTCGACGTTCGCGGCGAGGCCGAGATCTTCCACCGGATCCTCGATGCGACGCGCCACTGCACGACCATCCTGATCTCGCATCGTTTCTCGACGGTCCGCCACGCCGACCGCATCTGCGTCCTCGAGCAGGGCAAGGTCGTCGAGCTCGGCACGCACGACGAGCTCATGGCGCTCAACGGCCGGTACCGCACGATGTTCGATCTGCAGGCGCGCCGCTTCAGCACGGAAGACGAGGAAGGGCAGCGGTATGACGTCCTCGTCTGAGCCGCGGGCCGTGAGCGAACCGCTGCCGCCGGCGCTCTCGTCGATGTGGCGGCTCTGCCAACTCGGCTACCGGCACGAACCGGGCCTGATCGTTGCCGCGTTCACGCTGGCGTTGCTGTCGGCACTCCCGGATGCGCTGCTGGCGTTCTGGTTCAAGCTGCTCGGCGACGGCGCGAGCGCCGACGACCGGGAGCTCGTGCGCCTCGCGCTGCTGGCGCTCGGCGTCTCCGCCACGGCGACCTGGTTTCTGCAGACGCTGAGCACCCGCGTGCAGCGCCGGTTCCGTGACAAAGTCACCATCGCGCTGGAATCGCACGTCGCCACGCTGCTGGCCTCGATCACCACCATCGCGCATCAGGAACGGCCCGAGTACCTGGATCGGCTGTCGGTGCTTCGGCATCAGGTCTTCATGCTGGACCACATGTACATGTCGCTGTTCACGACGTGCGGGTGGATCCTGCGTCTCGGCGTGACCATCGCGCTGCTGGTGTCGATCCACCCGGCGCTGGCGTTGCTGATGCTCTGCGCGCTGCCGCCTGTTCTCACCTCGGCGTGGCGACCAGCCGTCGAACGACAGGCCTATGAGCGAGGCGCGGCCGCCAGCCGTCTGGCGCGCCACCTGTTCGACATCGCCACGACCGCCCCGCCCGGCAAGGAGGTGCGGGTCACCGGGCTGGGGGATCGGCTCGTCAAGGATCGACGCGCGGCGTGGGACGCCGGCACGCAGCCGATCGCGGCGGCGCGATGGGCGTCCGCCGGCTGGCACACGCTTGCGTGGGCCGCCTTCGGGGCCGGCTACGTCGGCGCCATCATCTTCGTCTCCTCCGGGCTGGGGGCCTCGGCTGGCGACGTGCTCCTGACGCTCGCCGCAGGCGCGCGGCTGTCCTACTACGTCGGCGCCACCGTCGGAGAGATCGGGTTCCTGCGAGGCATCTGGCTCGACGCCGCGCGGCGGCTGGCGTGGCTCGAGGACTATTCGGCGTCGCTCGACCGGGCCGCCGACCAGCCAGCTCCCGGACGGCTCCAGGAGGCCATTCGCTTCGACCACGTCTCGTTCGCATACCCCGGCACGGATCGCATCGTGCTCGACGACATCACGCTCGACCTGCCAGCGGGCGCCGTGATCGCGATCGTCGGCGAGAACGGCGCGGGCAAAACCACGCTGGTCAAGCTGCTCACGAAGATGTACGCGCCGACGAAGGGTCGCATTCTGCTCGATGCCACCGACCTGGCGCGTGTGTCGGCCCTCGACTGGCGCGCGCGTCTGGCAGGCGCGTTCCAGGATTTCTTCCGCTTCGAGCTCCTCGCCCGCCAGTCCGTGGGCGTCGGCGATGTCGCGCGTCTCGACAACCTGCCGGCAGTGGTCACCGCCGTGAACCGTGCCGGCGCGGACGACGTGGTCGAGAAGCTGCCGGCGGGCCTCGAGACACAGCTCGGGCCCGCGTGGCCAGGCGGCGTGGAGGTGAGCTTCGGCCAGTGGCAGAAACTGGCGCTCGCCCGCGGCTTCATGCGGGATGAGCCGCTCGTGCTGATCCTCGACGAGCCGACGGCGGCGCTCGATGCCGAGACCGAGCACGCGCTGTTCGAGCGCTACTCGGCGGCCGCCGTGCGCGGGGAGGATGGCAGCGGCCGCATCACGCTCCTGGTTTCGCACCGGTTCTCGACCGTGCGGATGGCCGATCTCATCGTCGTTCTGGACGGCGCACGCCTCGTCGAGGTGGGAACGCACGAGGCGCTGATGGCCGCACGTGGCCGCTACGCCCTGCTCTACGGAATTCAGGCGTCGGCGTATCGGTAGCCAACCCGTGCGGAGCCCGACCTGGTTGCCGGTCGGCTGTCTCGGCGTTGCTGGCGTATGATCGCCCTTCTCGATGCGCCTAGTCGCGAGTGGAAGACTCGGCCCGTATGTCATCGCCGCTGAACTCGGGCGGGGCGGGATGGGAATCGTCTACGAAGGGCGTGACACACGCCTCGGGCGTCCAGTCGCCATCAAGCTGCTGCCCCCTCACCAGACACGGCGCTGATGGAGCGGGCGCAGGCTGACTCGAGACGCCTTGCCTTCTGGGCCGAGCGCCCTCATCGCCTCCGGTCGCATCGCGCCCGTCCGGCACGTGTTCGACACGTCAGCTGGCGCACGGTCGGACCCGCGTGGTCGAGCTCTCGCGACTCGGAACGGCGGCTCCGCGTGCGGCCAACTGCGACCCCGCGCGAGCCATTTCGGCGGACCTTCGCGGACGAAGGAGTGCGACCGTGCTTCGGGCGGCATGAACCCAGGAGGGTGATTGCATGCGAGTCCTCTTGGCCATTCCCACCGAAGCCCGCTGCGACTACCATGTGCAGGATCCGGTCATCGAACGAACGGACGCCCGCCGTCATCCATCGACGAGGGGGGACGCGATGAAGCAGGTACTTGGCTGCGTTCTGACGATGTCGATCGTGGGGCTGCTCCAGGGCCCGGCTCTCGGTCAGGCGGCACGGACTCTCCCGCGGACACCCGAGGGTCGCCCCGACCTCCAGGGCATCTGGGACTTTCGGAGCGCGACGCCGCTCGAGCGGCCCGCGCGGTTTGCCGGACGCGAGTTCATGACCGCGCAGGAGATTGCCGAGTACGAGCGGCTGGCCGCCGAACGCGAAGACGGCCGCACCCCCGACGACCCCAACACGACCCAGTCGGTGCACCCCTCGTGGTGGCTGGACTACGGCAAGACCGTCGTCAAGACGGCCCGCACCTCGCTCATTGTCGACCCTCCGGATGGGCGAATCCCTCCACTGACTCGTGAGGGACAGGAGCGGCTGGCGGCGCGGCGTGCGGCCGCCAAGATGCGCGGACCCGCCGATTCCTACGAGTATCGCAGCCTCTTCGAGCGCTGCCTGACACGTGGCGTGCCCGAGGGTCTGCTGCCCGGCCCCTACAACAACAACCTGCAGATCCTCCAGGCTCCAGGCTACGTCGTGCTCTTCACCGAGATGATTCACGACGCGCGCATCGTTTCCATGGACCCCCGCCCGCGTGCGAGTTCGGGCGTCCGCCAATGGCTGGGCGAACCGCGCGGCCGAT
>JBQTIE010000332.1:0-55355 GCA_052389315.1 Acidobacteriota bacterium | reverse complement strand
TTCTGGGCGTCGGTCTGCGGTTCCTCCGCGCTGAAGAAGATGCGCGTGCTGTCCTCGGCCCATCGAAGGCTTCGGACGCCGCTCTTCAGATCACTCAGCTTGGTGGCCTCCCCGCCGCCCGCCAGCGGCAGGAGCCAGATCTGCGCGCCCTGCGTGTCACGCGCGTTCTCGGCTTGATCGCGTGTCGAGAGGAACGCCACGTAGCGGCCGTCCGGTGACCAGGCGGGGGAACGGTCCTTGTCGCTGCCCAACAGCTGTCGATGGTTGCTTCCGTCGGCCGCCGCGATCCAGATCGACGACACGCGCTTGTTGTCCGACCACTTTTTGAGCTCGGACCTGGTGTAGATCACCTGGGTGCCATCAGGTGAGATCTCGGCGTTGGAGACCTGCACCAGGTTGAGCAGGTCGTCGATTGTCGGCGCGCGGCGCTCCTGAGCCCACGCGGGGATCGTCACCAGCGACAGGGTCAACGCAAGGAGTCGTGTCATAACCGCGCAGTATAATTCAGGCGATGAACAAGATCCTCCGAGACGCGGAGGAGGCCGTCGCGATGGTGCCGGATGGGGCGACCATCATGATGGGCGGGTTTGGCCTGTGCGGCATCCCCGAGCAACTCATCGCCGCCCTCCGGCGCCGCGGGACGAAGGACCTCACGATCATCAGCAACAACGCCGGCACGGACGATTTCGGGATCGGCCTGCTGCTGGGCGCGCGTCAAGTGCGCCGGATGATCTCCACCTATGTCGGCGAGAACAAGGAATTCGAACGCCAGTTCCTAGAAAAGGAAATCGAGGTCGAGCTGGTCCCGCAGGGCACTTTTTCCGAGCGTATCCGCGCGGGCGGCGCGGGCATCGAAGCCTTCTACACGCCGGCCGGTGTCGGGACGCTGGTGGCTGAGGGGAAAGAGACCCGGGTCTTCGACGGGCGGTCCTACCTGTTGGAGCGCGCGCTGCGTGCCGACTTCTCCTTCGTCAAAGCCTGGAAGGGCGACAGCCTCGGCAACCTCGTGTACCGGCGGACGGCGCGAAACTTCAACCCCGTCATGGCGACGGCCGCGCGCTGCACCATCGCCGAGGTTGAAAGGCTGGTCGAGCCGGGGGCGCTCGATCCCGATGGGGTCCATACCCCAGGCATCTTCGTTCGTCACGTGCTTCAAGGCGGCCGCTACGAGAAGCGGATCGAGAAGCGGACGGTGCGTGATGGATAGGCGGGAACGCATCGTGCGCCGCGTGGCGCAGGAGCTGCGCGACGGCGACTACGTCAACCTCGGCATCGGACTGCCCACGCTGGTCGCCAACTGCGTGCCCGCCGGGATCGATATCACGCTGCACTCGGAGAATGGGATGCTCGGCGTCGGGCCGTATCCCCAGCGAGGGTCGGAAGACGCCGACCTGATCAACGCCGGCAAAGAGACGGTGTCCGAGCTCCCTGGATGCTCGTACTTCAGCAGCGCAGACTCGTTCGCCATGGTTCGCGGAGGACACCTCGACCTGACCGTGCTCGGCGCGCTCGAAGTGGATCAGGAGGGCAACCTCGCCAACTGGATGATTCCCGGCAAGATGGTCAAGGGCATGGGAGGAGCCATGGACCTCGTGGCCGGCGCCAAGAAGGTGATCGTCGCCATGGAGCACACGACCAAGGACGGTGGCCACAAGATCCTCTCGCGGTGCCGGCTCCCGCTCACGGGCGTGAAGGTCGTCCACCAGATCATCACCGAGCTTGCTGTCATCGACATCACGGACCAGGGATTGGCGCTCCGCGAAATCGCCGGGGATACGACGGTCGAGGCCGTCCAGGCCGCCACGGGCGCGCCGCTCCTCGTCGAAGGAACGCCGGGCACGTTCTGAACGGGCTTGGAGATGCGCCGCGACGCCTCGCCGGTCGCCGGCCGAGCCGTGACGCTCGGGGCCGACGCCGAGGCAGCCCTCGTCGCCCATGCCCGGGACGCGGCACCTCACGAGTGCTGCGGGCTGCTGATCGGCACCCAGACCGAGATCGTGGCGGCTCGACGCGCGAGGAACCTCGCCTCTGATCCCACGCGACGCTACCTGATCGACCCGCAGGACCACTTCCAGGCGCTCCGAGAGTCGCGCGCCATGGGCCTCGAGCTCATCGGGGCCTACCACTCTCACCCGCAGGGCGCTCCCGTGCCGTCGCCCACGGATCGCGCGGAGGGCTTCAGCCAGTTCCTGTACGTGATCGTGGGCCACGCGTGCGAGTGCCCGGTCCTGGCTGCCTGGGTCTGGACCGACGGGAACTTCAGCCAGGTTCCGCTCGTCCGTGTGCCATAGGGGCCGTGTTTTCAAACGACCCGACCGGAGGATCATTGGTGCGCAAGGCCATCGCGAGCTCCATCCTGCACGCGGCCGTGCTCCTGTCACTCGCGGCCGCGACGGACGCCGGCGCTCAAACGCCTGCCGCTGAGCCGGCGCCATCGGCGGGCACGCCACAGGTCTATCGGACGACCGGGTCGCGAGTCGCCCTCGGGCGCAGCATCACCGTCGCGGTCGACGAAGAAGTCACGGACGTCGTGGTCGTCATCGGAGGCTCGCTCCGCATCGATGGTCGAGTGCGCGACGGCGTCGTCGTGGTCGGGGGCAATGTGGATCTTGGCCCGCGGTCCGATGTTCGCGGCGACATCTTCCTGATTGGTGGTCGGCTGGCCCGCGAGGCTGGCGCACAATTTCGCGGACAAGTCAGCGACATCAGCTTCGGCGAACGGGGCTCCTGGGGACTGCCTGGCCTGGCGCTGCCCGCTGTGGACTTCGGAGACGTCGGCCGGTGGCTCCTGCTGCTCGGCGCCGTTCTACGGATCTCGGTGCTCGCGGTCATCTTGGGCGTGGTGCTCATCTTCGCCAGAGCACCGGTCGCACGAATCGGACGGGCCGCCGGCTCGCAACCGGCCAGGGCTTTTGTCGTCGGATTAGCGGGGGCGATTCTGTTCGTGCCGGCGCTGATCATGGTCAGCATCAGTCTCGTCGTGACGCTCATCGGCATCCCGCTCCTGGCCGTTCTCGTTCCGGTCGCCGTCTTCGGGGCGTTCGTGGCGCTTTCGCTCGGTTTCACGTCGATGGCCTGCGCTCTCGGGGAGTGGACAGAGGATCGGCTGGGTTGGCGATCGAATAATGCCTTTGTCGCCACCGCCGTCGGCCTGATGCTGATTGTGGCGCCGACGATCGTCGCCCGTGCGATGGCCGTCGCCTCCGCCGCGGTGTCGACCGCCGCCTTTGGCCTGCTGGTGATCGGACTCGTTGTCGAGGCGGCCGCGTGGACGACCGGCCTCGGCGCGACGATCATGACCGGGTTCGGACGGTGGTCGAGCGCACCGCCCCCCGTGCCGCCGGTCGACCCCGTGAGAGTGCTTTCGGTCCCGAGCTAGTCGATTCCCCAGCCGACCGCCCACGGCTCATGACAGCGCCCGCCTGCCGACGGCCTCGGTCCTGAGGGGCGCGTCGCACCGACGGCTCGACGTCCGGCCGTCGCCCACCTTCGCTCTGTCGCCCCGCTTCACTCTCACGCCTCGGCGGCCGCCCCGTTCAGCCTCGTACAGCCGCATCGGCCGAGCGGGTGCTAGACTTGTCCGTTCTTCTGAGTCCTATGGAGCCGCATGCGAGCGGCCTCGAAAGGGAATGATGGCCCGAGCGTACGAAGTGCCGACGATGTCCGCAAGCCGCGGCGGACTCTCGGAGATCGATGCTGACCTGCTGGCGGTCCCCGTGGGACTCGATCACCGGCCGAACCTGGGGTGGCTCGACCAGGCGACTGACGGCGAGTTCAGCCGCGCCATCGAGCGCAGTGAGTTCACCGGTAAAGCGGCACAGATCTGGACGGCGCCCTTGGCCGATCGCGGCTGGCGCACTCGGCGCGTAATCGCCGTTGGGTCTGGCCCGTTGCATGAGTTTGGCGCCCGCGTGGCGCGGCGCGTGGGGTTGACGATCGGGTTGACCGCTCGCCAGCAGATGCGCGCTCGAGTGGCTGTCGCGGTGCCAGAGGCGTGGCCCTCCACCGCGGTGGAAGCGCTCGTCGAAGGCGTGGGACTGGCCAACTACGACGCCGGGCACCGAAAAAGCAAGGCCGACGACCTCGTGTTTCTCTCATCGGTCGAGCTGAATGGCCTCGAGCCAGCCCTGGTGGCGGCAATCGACCACGGCAGCCGGATGGCGGAGGCGGTCAATGCCGCGCGGCACCTCATCGACGAGCCTGCCAACCACTTGTCGCCACGTGAGCTGGTCGCCCGTGCCCAGGCCCTCCTGGCGCTGCCTGATGTCACCACGGACATCCTCGACGAGGGTCGCCTCGAAGCACTCGGCATGGGACTGCTGCTCGGCGTCGGTCGAGGGAGTGCCGAGCCGCCGCGAATGCTCGTGGCTCGCTACGCTCCACCTGACGCCCCGCCCACGCCAGTCCTGGGGCTGGTCGGGAAGGGAATCACGTTCGATACCGGCGGCATTTCGATCAAGCCGGCGGACGGGATGGAACGCATGAAGGACGACATGGCGGGTGGCGCGACCGTGGTGGCGGCGCTGCGCGTCATTGCCGTCGAGCGGCTGCCCATTCACGTCGTCGCCATCGTGCCGGCTGCAGAGAACATGCCGGGCGGTCGCGCGCTCAAGCCTGGCGACGTGTTGCAATCCGCGGCCGGGATCACAGTCGAAGTCAACAACACGGACGCCGAGGGCCGCCTGATTCTCGGCGACGCGCTCTGGTATGCGAAACGGCTGGGCGCCACGCACTTGGTGGACGTGGCCACCCTCACGGGCGCGTGTGTGGTTGCGCTCGGCAAAAGCACGACAGGGCTGTTCGCCACCGGCGGCTGGAGTGAAGTCATCCAGGCGGCGGCCGAACGGGCGGGTGAGCGCGTATGGCCTCTGCCGTTGTTCGATGAATACCGCGAGGCGCTGAAGAGCGAGGTGGCTGACCTGCTCAACAGTCCCGGTCGGCCGGCCGGCGCGGTGACGGCCGCCAAGTTCCTGCAGGAGTTCGTCGGCGACACTCCCTGGGCCCACCTCGACATCGCCGGAACGGCGTGGGCGGACGATGCGAAACCTTGGGTCGCCAAAGGCGCGACTGGCGTCATGATCCGCACGCTGGTTGAACTGGCGCGGACGGCCGGCGCCGCATGGCCCGAGAGGCGAGGCTCGTGATGCACGACATGAGTGGCCGGCGGGGCATCTCGCCTCTGGTCGCCCCTCCGGCGAGATGGCCAGCAACCTCGGTCGTCGCGGCCTGCGATCGGGGCGCTCCGGACCTTGATGTCACGTGTGACGACGCCCGGACGCTAGCGGACGGCAAGTCCTGAATCACGCGTGGCCGCGGCACGATCGCGCCCGGTGACCAGCCCTCATCTCGCAGGTGATCTCGGACGATTCCACTGTTACAGTCGTCTATCTGACCATGCAGAACGCCACGCCCGCACAGCCGGTCACGATCATCGAGGTGGTGCGGGAACCCATCGCCAGCATCGACATGATCCAGGTGGCGGTCGCCGCGTTCGGGCTCACCGGCGTCATCATGGCGGCCGCTGTCGTCGCCGGTCTGCTGGCGGGCGCGGCCTTCATCTGGTATCGACGGCGGCATCCAGCCTCCACCATCGAAGCGCGCGGCGGCGAGCACAACCTGTTTCGTCACCGCGCCGAGTGAGGCGGCGTCACTGTGCGGCGACGGCGCGCTGCATCTTCAGCGCTCGGCGATAGCGGAGGACCGCGGCGTGCAGGGCCTCGACGATCCGGGTACGGTAGCCGTCCGTTTTAAGGAGCTGTAATTCCTGCCGGTTGGAGAGGAAGGAGACTTCTGCGAGAACGCTGGGCATCTCGGCGCCAATCAACACGACGAACGGCGCTTTCTTGACCCCGAGGTTGCGCACGCCGGCGTGCGACCTGCGAAGGCGTGCCACAAGCGCCTCCTGCACCATCAAGGCGAAATCGCGCGACTCGTCGAGCTTGTTGTTCAGCGTGATCGCCTTGACCAGCTCCGGGAGCTTCCGCATCTCGCTGGCACCCGCCGAGTTCTCGCGCGCCGCGACCGCCGCGGCCTCGGGCGAGGACGCAAAGCTCAGGTAGTAGGTCTCCACGCCGCTGGCCGTCCGGTTACGGCTGGCGTTGGCGTGTATCGAGAGAAACAGATCGGCGCCTTCGCGGTTGGCAAGCGCGGTCCGCTCTTCGAGCGCGACGTAGACATCGGTACGCCGCGTGAGGATGACTTCGATGCCGGGCTCTTTCTGAAGGAGCTGCTCGAGGCGAAGCGCGAGGTCGAGCGTGAGCGAGGCCTCGTTCAGCCCCGCCACTTGCGCGCCAGGGTCGTGGCCGCCATGCCCGGGATCAATGACAATCCGCGAGACGCCCAAGCCCAGCTGACGTGACATCGAAAAGCCGCCCGCGGCGTTGGCCCTTGGCGCTGCCGGCGGTGTCGCCGGCACCGTGGCGGCTGGCTTGGGTAGCTCCGCGACGCCACCGGTGGCAGCCGTTGGCGTCCCCGCAGGAGCGCCCGACGCCGGCGGTGTCACCGGCGGGCCCGGCGGCTCGGCCCGTAGTACCGGTGTCGACGAAGAGGCCGCATCGTAGCAATCCACGACCAGGCGAAACGGGTTGTACAGCGCGTAAACCGCGTGTCGGGTGACGTCTGCGAAATCCAACACGACGCGGACCGTATTGTTGGGGTGACGGCCCACTCGAATCTGGCGAACCAGGTCGGTCGGGTACTTTAGCACCGCGTCAACGAGATCAGGCGCGGCCTCGACGCCCTTGAGGTCGAAAAAGAGCCGCGACGGATCCGACAGCTGTTCCTCCGAGTACTGCACTTCGCGGTCGAGCGTCACCGTCACGCGTACTGCGTCGGCCAGCACGCTGCGATCGATGCTCGTGAGCTTTGCTCGACCGGTGGGGGCGACCGGAGGACTTTCCCCCGCGGGAGGCGGGGACGCGGTCGTCACGTTCGGGAGCAGCGCGGGCTCGGCCTCGGTTCGGCCGTTGGAGTTCGCCAGCCGGTCAGCGGCTGGCGCGGCGCGCGCGACGAGTGAGCTCGTCGGATACTCGGCGCCCACGCGCCGGTAGAGCTTCGCCGCCCGCTCGCGGTCCTCGGGGTGGCCCAGCCGTTCGTACAACGCCTCGGACAGGGTCGCGGCATTGAACAACGCGTTGTCGGAATAACCACTCACCGGGAACCGTCGGACGATGGCCTCGTAGGCACCTATCGCTCTTCGCACCTCCCGACGTAGTGCGGCCACGCGGCCCTCGGCCGCACCGGGCTCGACGAGCTCGAGGGCACGTCGGGCCGCCTGCTCACGCTCCTGGGCGTTGGCGTAGAGCACCTGCGCGGTCTGCCCGAGAGCCGGCGCTGGCCAGAGTACGACCCACGCCGCCAGCGCAGTCGCGCCGATGGTGAGGCGCCTCTCGATCGGTGACATCGTTTGCCCCCTCCGCGACTAGCGCAGCTGCGCGTCGACTTCTTCGAAGTACTCGCGCCCCACCAGCACCTCGCGCGGCTTGCCGCCGATGGCCGCCGAGACGAGCCCTTCGGCTTCCATCATGTCGACCAGACGAGCGGCGCGACTGAACCCAATCCGCATCTTTCGCTGCAGGTAGGAAATGGACACCTGGCCGCTTTCCACGACGATGCGCGCAGCCTCGTCGTACAGGTCGTCTTTCTCGAGCTCCACCCCATCGGTGCCTTTCTTATCTTCGGCCGTTATCGACTCGTCGTATATGGGCTTGCCCTGCTTGCGCAGGAAGCTGGCCAACCGGGCCGTCTCCTGTTCCGAGATGTACGGGCCGTGCAGCCGCACCTTCTGCGCGGAGGCAGGCGGTAGGAACAACATGTCGCCCTTGCCCAGCAGCTGCTCGGCCCCATTGCCATCGAGAATCGTTCGAGAGTCCACCTTCGAGGACACGCGGAACGAAATCCGTGATGGCAAGTTCGCCTTGATCAGGCCCGTGAGCACATCCACCGACGGCCGCTGCGTCGCCAGGATCAGGTGGATGCCCACCGCACGTGCCATCTGCGCCAGGCGGGCGATGGATTCTTCGACTTCGTTGCCGGCGACCATCATCAGATCTGCCAGCTCATCCACGACGACCACGATGAACGCCAGCGGTCGTGGAGGGGCCTGGCCCTCCGGAATCTCCTCGTGCTCAATCATCTGGCGCACGTTGCGGTTGTACTGGTCGATGTTCCGGACGCCAACACTGGCCAGGGTCTTGTACCGCTCTTCCATTTCACGGACAGCCCAGCGCAACGCGTTGGCGGCTTTCTTGGGGTCCACGACCACGGGGGTCATCAGGTGCGGAATGTCGTCATACATTCCCAGTTCGAGCCGCTTCGGGTCGATCATGATGAGCCGCACGTCGTCTGGCGTCGCGCGATAGAGAATGCTCGTCAGCATGGCGTTGAGACCCACCGACTTGCCGGTGCCGGTCGAGCCCGCGATGAGCAGGTGTGGCATGCCCGCCAGATCGGCGATAAAGGGTTCGCCGTGGATGGTCTTGCCGAGCGCGAGCGACAGCTTCGACGCCGATCGCTGGTAGATCTCCGACTCGAGAAGCTCCCTGAGCGAGATCCCCTCACGGTTGGGATTGGGGATCTGAATGCCGACCGTTGATTTGCCCGGGATGCGCTCGATCAGCACCGATTCGGCCTGCATCGCAAGACACAAGTCATCGGCGAGGCTCGTCACCTTGCTGTACTTGACGCCGGCATCCGGCTTGAACTCGAACGTGGTGACGACTGGTCCCGGGTGGATCTGCGCGACCGCACCCTCGACCGCAAACTCCCTGCACTTCTCTTCGAGGAGACGCGCGGCCTCCATCAGTTCACGCTCGTCGATCTTGCGTTCGGCGCGCGGCGGATCGAGCAGCGAGGCCGGCGGCAGCGTGTAGCCGCTCAAACGGCGCTCGGCCGGCGCACGGCCGACGTGTTCGGCGTCGGCCAGGGGAAGCGGCGCCGGCGCCGGAATGGGCGCCTTCGCCCGCTTCTGCACCACGGGCGGCGTCGTGCGCGGGCCGGCGTCCGGCGCTCGTGCACGAACGACCTCACCACCCTCCTCGTCTTCGATCGACCGCGCCGAGCGTGGGCGAGGAGCGACTGGGGGCGGTTCTGGTCGCGGCGGACGCTCGGAGGCGGCCTTCAGCAGCTCTGGAGAAGCGGTGCCTTTCTTGATGTGCTTGGCAATCACGTCGCGGCGCTCACGAGCCCTTCGCCGTTCCTCGATTCGGCGACTCAGTTCGGCTCGCGCGTAGCGACTGGCACGCGCACCTGCCGCCAGCAGCTCCCCGGACAGGCGACCGAGAGACACCTGGGTGGCGAGAATCGCCGCGGCAAACAGCCCCGTCAGGATCACGATGATCGAGCCGGTGCGACTCAAATACTCAGCCATCAGTCCGGCGAGGAACTCGCCCACGTAGCCGCCCGCACGGAATGACAGATCGCCCGTGTCCAGCCGTCCCAGCGCCAGGCTCATCAGCGCGCTGGTGCCGGCCAGAACCAGGGCGCCGCCAACCGCCTTGGTGAAGACGGCTTCGATCCGGCGGCACCAGAAATAATGCCAGCCCATGACGGTGAGCACGGCGGGTATGGCAAATGACCCGTAGCCCAGCAGCTGATACGAGAGTTCGGCGAGGAATGCCCCCACACGACCGACGAAATTGGCGGGCGGCTGGGAGCCGGTGCTGAAGAACCAGACCGGGTCGCTGGGATCGTAGCTGGCCAGCGCGATCAGCCAGATCAGGGCGCCGGCAAACAACGCCACGCCGGTCACTTCGCTCGCACGGCGCGACAACGTAGAGGCAGGAGAGGCACGCACGTCGTTAGATCTCCATGACGACCGGGAGAACCAGCGGCCGTCGGCCGGTGCGCTTGCGGAGGAAACGGCGCAACTCGACGCGAATCTTTTCGCGAATCAAGCCGGAGTCGGTCCGCTCCTCGACCCTGGCCTCGGAAATCACCGAGGAGACCAGCCGGGCACCGTCGGCGAGCAGGGCATCGGCATCGCCGTCGGTGACGAAGCCGCGCGCGATCAATTCGGGCAGGCTGTCGACCGCCCCGGTCTGCCGGTCGATCGCCACCACGGGCACCACCAGGCCATCTGCCGCGAGGTGCCGCCGATCCCGCAGAACCTCCTCGCGTACCTCGCCTACTCGGGTCGCGTCGATGAGGACGCGCCCCGTGGGCGCCTTGGCGGTGATACGCGCACCATCCTGATCGAAGCGGATCACGTCCCCATTCTCGGCAGTAATGACCTCGACCCTGCTCGGCAGGCCGCTCGTCACGAGCGACGCGATGCTGGCATGACGCGCCAGCTGCCGATATTCGCCGTGAATGGGCACGAAGTAGCGCGGGCGGACCAACGCCAGCAGCAGCTTCAGTTCCTCTTCGGCGCCGTGCCCCGAGACATGTACATGCTTGGTGGATTCGGTGATCACCTCGGCACCACGCCGTGCGATGTGGTTCATCACGCGGCCGATGGCCTTTTCGTTGCCGGGGATCGCCCTGGCTGAAAGAATGACGCGGTCTTCGGGCTGCAGCTTGACGAACCGATGGTCGTCGATGGCGATGCGGGACAGCGCGGCGTTGGGTTCGCCCTGTGAGCCCGTCACGAGACAGACCACCTCACGGGCGCGCTCTGCCGGAACTTCGTTGTCGCGCAGCTGCGTCCCGGCCGGGATGCGGAGATGGCCCAGGCGCTGCGCGATCTGCGAGTTCTCGACCATGCCGCGGCCCACAAACGCCACACGACGACCGAAGTGCGCCGCCAGATCGACGAGGATCTGCATCCGGAAAATGCTGGAGGCGAATGCCGCGACGACGATCTTGCCCGCGGTGCTGGTGAAGACTTCCTCGAAAGCAGGCTCCACGTCGATTTCCGAGCCCGTGTACCCGCGGCGATCAACGTTCGTGCTGTCTCCGAACATCGCCAGCACACCAGCGGCACCGAGTTGCGCGAAGCGGTGCAAGTCGAAGGGCTCGCCGGAAAGCGGCGTCTGATCGATTTTGAAGTCCCCGGTGTGCACGATCACGCCGTGCGGGGTCCTGATCGCGACGGCCAGGCAGTCGGGCATGCTGTGCGTGACGGCGATGAACTCCAGCTCGAACGGCCCGACCGTCACGACGTCCCGCGGGGCAATCCGTCGCAGGCCGTGCGGCACTTCCACGCCGTGCTCTTCGAGCTTGGATTCCACGAAGGCCAGGGCCAGCGCGGGCCCATAGACCGGCCCGTCGACGTGCGGGACGACGTAGGGCACTCCTCCAATGTGATCTTCGTGGCCGTGGGTCAGCACGAGCGCCTTCACCTGCCCGCGGCGGGCCTCGAGGTAGGCCAGGTCCGGCACGATGAGATCGACCCCGAGGAGGTCGGGCTCCGGGAACATCGCCCCGGCGTCGATGACGATGGTCGTGTCCCCGCACGAAATGGCCATCGTGTTGAGGCCGAATTCGCCAAGGCCTCCGAGCGGCACGATTTCAAGCGGGGGGCTCCCGGGCACAGGCCCAGGATTCCGCGAAGCACTTGTCGTCATCCAGAAAAAGGCGTTGTCGCCTGCGATGAACTGCCTGGCTTCGGCTACCCTGCGGAGACACCTCGGGCACCGGAACTGGCTACGTCAGGCTGCTGGGAGAGCCTGTGAAACGGGCGGGCTGGCCGGAAACTATAGCACAGGCTGGGGTTCATCCCCAGAACGGGTGTTGAACCTCGCCGCCACTCGGGCGAACTCCCCCAGATCCAGCGTTTCCGGCCGCCTGTCGGGGTCAATGCCGGCTGCCCTCAGGGCACCGCGGATGTCGACTCCCGGATCCCTGACCAGCCGTTTCAACGCGTTGGCCAGCGTCTTTCTCCTCTCCATGAAAACGGCTCGAACGACCGCTTCGACCCCGGCCGGGTCAGACACCTCGGGTGGCGGTGGCCGAAACGTGAGCCGGACCACCGAGGAGTTGACGCGAGGGGGTGGCCGGAACGCTCCGGGAGGCAGCGACAGCAGTCGGGTCACGTCAGCCCGTAAAGCGGTCGTCACCGTGAGCACGCCGTACTCTTTCGTGCCCGGCCGCGCGGCCAGCCGATCCGCCACCTCCCGCTGCAGCATCAACGTGGCGTCACGCAGAACACCTGTCTGGGACGCCGACAAGAGACGCCCAAGAATCGGAGATGACAGGTTGTAGGGCAGGTTGCCCGCGATTCGGATCGGCGACTCGGGCGTCGCGCCGAGTGCATCGGCGGCGAGCGCGGGCAAATCTACCGACCGGATATCTGCGGCGATGACAACGAGGTTCGGCAGCCGACGGGCTTCGAGTGCGCTGGCGAGATCTCGGTCGATCTCGACGGCAACGAGCCGCGCCGCGCGCAGAGCCAGCGGCACCGTGATGGCGCCGCGTCCTGGTCCAATCTCGACGAAACGGTCCCCCGGCTGCGGGTCGACCGCATCGACGAGCCTGGCGACCCAGGACGGTTCGAGGAAGTGCTGCGCAAAGCGCCGCCGCGCCCTCACGACTCGCGCTCGGCCTCCTCGGATTCGCCGCGCCAGTAGCGTGCTTCGATCTCCATGATCTCGTCCTCGCTCATGCCGAAGTAGTGCCCGAGTTCGTGAATGAGGGTTTCACCGATCACGGCCACGATCTCGTCGTCGTCGTCCTCGCACTCCTCCTCGATCACGCGCTGGAAGAGCGTGATGCGATCCGGAAGCACGTTGCCGTGGCCCCACTGCCGTTCGGGCAGGGGCACGCCTTGGTACAGACCCAACAGGCTGTCCGGGGGCTCAATCTCCATTTCCTCGAGCAGGTCGGCGGACGGAACCTCTTCGATCACGATCGCGACGTTCTTGATCTCACGGGCAAAGCGCCTGGGAATCGCGTCGATGGCCTCCGCGACCAGCGCGTTGAACGCCTCTCTGGTCATCCCCGTGCCTTGCGCTTCGATCTCGACCGACCCACGCGCGTACCGGCTGAGACACGCGCCTTGGCCCGGCCGGCCGGCGCGCGTCGGAGTCGGCGGGCATCGGTCTGGCTCGCGGCCCGGTCATGGCTGCAGTCCCGTCGAGCGGCGCAGCGGTCGCACAACGGCATGGGGCGGCACACTCGTCGGCCGTGGAGGATCAGCGTGTCGGACACTCTCGTCCATCGTACCGGCGGCAGGTACGAGCAAAGCATCGTCTCGACGCGCTCGGGATCGTCGCCCCTGACCAGTCCCAGACGTGTGGCGACGCGCAACACGTGGCGATCCACGGGGAACCCCGGCACCCCCAGGGCGTGCCCGAGCACAACGTTCGCCGTCTTGCGGCCGACACCTGGCAGGTCCACCAGGGCCGACATCGCCGGCGGAACCTCGCCCCCGTGACGCTCGACCAACGCGCGCGCCATGCCAACCAGGGCACGCGCTTTCTGCCGGAAGAACCCGGTGGAGCGGATCAGCGGCTCGATCGCGTCCGGCTCGGCGGCGGCCAGCTCTCGAGCATCCGGATACCGCGAGAACAACGCCGGGGTGACCTGATTGACGCGCACGTCGGTAGACTGCGCGGACAGCATCGTCGCGACCAACAACTCGAACGGTGTCCGATACACCAGCTCGGTGTCCGCGTTCGGGTGCTGCCGCTCGAGAGCATCGACGATACGCCGCGCGACCTCAGGAGGTTTCACCGCGTCGATCCTCAATCAGTGGACGGGCCCCTTGCCTTGGGCGGGAGGAGGGGACTGTGGCGCATGCGCATCCGAGAAGATGCGCAGATTCTCCTGCAGGGCGGCAATCAGCGTCGGCACGAACTGCACCGGCATCACGATGCGGGCCTTGACGGGCGCACGGACGACGTGGTCGGCCTCGGCGGCGCGAATCTCTCTTTCGGAGAGTGGCATCACCTCACAAAAGGTCAGCGTGAAATCGAATGGCGTGTGGGCCACCGCGCAGAAATTGGCGTACACCCGCGCGGGCCCCTCGGTGAGATCGTCCGGGGTGATCGTGAAGTTGATTTGCTTGCGGTCCGACATGCCGCCAGTCTATACCGGCGGCGGCGGGTCGCGATGAACCGCGGGGTCTGGTGATATCAGTACTTCCGCATGACCCCGACGACCACCCCCTGTACCTGCACCTCGTCCGGGTGTACGTAGATCGGCTGGAGCGCCGGGTTGGCCGGCTGGAGTCGGACGCGCCCGTTCTCGCGGAAGAACTTCTTGAGCGTGGCCTCGTGCCCGCCGATGAGAGCGACCACCATCTCGCCGTTATCCGCGGATTTGCGGTCCTCGACAATGACCCAATCTCCGTCTCGAATCTGCTCATCGATCATCGAGTCACCATGCACGCGCAGAACATACGTGTCCCGCTTGCCGCTGATGAGCGATTCGGGGATCGCGATGCTCTCCGTCCCGGCGACGGCTTCGATGGGCATGCCGGCCGCGACGTAGCCCAGCAGCGGCACTTCCACCGCCCGCCCCGCGCCGCGACTGGGAAGCAATTCCACCGAGCGGCTCCGGTTCCACGCCCGGCGGATGAAGCCCTTGTCCTGCAGGTTGGTGAGGTGTTTGTGCACGGTCGCCAGCGACGAGAGGCTGAATCGACGGCCGATCTCCTCCAGGCTCGGCGCATAGCCATGCTGCTGAATGAACTCGTTGAGATAGTCGAGAATCTCGCGTTGACGCTTTGTCAGCGGTTGCACAATGCCTCCTCCCCCTCTGCCGTCAGGGACGGCTTCCGGCCTTCGACACCCCAGCGGCCCGGTCGCGCCCGTGGTGTTCGCCTCGACCTGGCTCCGTTGCCCGTCGCGGCGCGGGAGTGACAGTTCCGGCGGGCGAAGAAACCTCAAAGCCGACGATGAAACGGAGGTTAACCAAACAAAAAGCGAAAGTCAATATCTCTGGTGGGCCTTATGCTTCAACCGAGTGCGCCCAGGTGCGGTCCAAGCCAACAGAGGGGGAGCACGTATGGCAGAGGGATCCGCGGCGCGGGTCTGGCCTCTGGCGGGACATCAATCCGCGGAGTGGACGGTGACGGTGGTCGAGCCCGATGCTCTTGGCGACGCCCCGGACAAAAGCTTCGACTCCCTCGACGACGTCGCGCTGGCGGCGGCGTGCGTGGCGGGCCACACGCGTGCCTTCGATGTGATCGTGGAGCGCTATCGTCGTCAGATCTATCAGGTCTGCTACCGCTTCGTCGGCAATCACGAGGACGCGAGCGACTTGTCCCAGGAGACCTTCGTACGCGCCTGGAGGGGTCTCCGCAACTTCAAGGGCCAGGCCGCGCTCTCGACGTGGCTGTATCGCATCGCGGTCAACGCCTCGCTCAATCGCGTCTCGGCGAAGCGTCCGCCGCAGGCGCCCCTGCAGCCGGGCGACGAGTTTGTCGATGCCAGGGCCGAAGATCCGCGCGCCCGCCTGATCAAGCGCGAGCAGAGCGCGGCCGTGCGTCGGGCAGTTGCCGCCCTGCCGGACCGCCAGCGTGCGACCCTGATTCTTCGCGTGTACCAGGAACGCTCGCACCAGGAGATCGCCGAGATTCTCGGGAGCTCCGTGGGGGCCGTCAAAGCCAACTTCTTCCACGCCTTGAACAACCTCAAGAAGATCCTGGCGCGTGAACCATGATGCACCTTCGACCTGAAGATTTGATCGATGCTCTCGACGACGGCCTCGCGCCGGCCTCCCGCCAGCACCTCGAGTCGTGCGTCGAGTGCCGCGCCCGAGTGCTGGAGCTCGCGCAGACCGTCGAGACCGTCCGCGTCGATGCTGGTCCCGAACCGTCGCCGCTGTTCTGGCCGCACCTTGCCGCACGTGTGCGGGCGGCCATCGGTGCAGAACCCGTCCAGGAGCCTCGTCTGTCGTGGCGGAGCTGGCCGATGCTGCTTCCGCTGGCCGGATTGGCCGTGCTGATTGCGGCGCTGGCGGGTGCGATCGCGTCGCGCTCCGAGGCACCCGAAAGTCCGGGACCGGCGACAATCCTTACGCAGGGGCTTGGCGACGGGCCCGCGGTGATCGACGTCGTGGCGTCGGCCGATGCGGGCTGGGATGTGCTCGTCACCCTCCTGGGGCCGCTCGATCTCGACACGGCTCAGCAAGCGGGTCTCGTCGCGGGCCCGGGAGCCGCCGAGCGCGTGGCGCTCCACCTGTCGGCGGATGAGCGACAGACGCTCCTTCGTCTCCTTCAGGAGGAGGTGAGCCGTGGCGGAGGGTAAAATGCCAATCGTGCACCTTCGCCTGCTCTTGAGAGGCCTGCTGGTGATTGGCTGCCTGCTGGCGGGCCGCTCGGTCCACGCCCAGCAGGCCCCCCTGGGGGTCTCGCCGACCGATGAGATGAATCCCGCGCAGATTCAACAGCTCTTCGACGCCATGCTCGTGATGCAGGCCCAGGAAGTGCTGTCGCTGAGCGAGGATCGATACGCCCAGTTCCTGACGCGTCTGCGGTCGTTGCAGGAGACTCGGCGGCGTGGACAGGGCGAACGCGCTCGCATCATGGCCGAGTTGCAGCGGCTCACCAACCCGCGCGTGGCGCGTCCCAATGTATCGGAAGCCGAAATCAAGGAGCGGCTCGACGCACTCGACGGAGTCGAGTCGCGATCGGCCGCCGAGATCCGGAAGGCCTACCACGCGCTCGACGAAGTGCTCGACGTGCGGCAGCGCGCGCGATTTCGCATCTTCGAAGAGCAGATTGAGAGGCGGAAGCTGGAACTGATCGGCCGCGCGCGCCAGCCGGTCCGGCCCAATCCCCCTCGCCGGCAGCATTGACCCGCGAGCCCTGGTGCCCCGACGGCGTCCATCACCAACGCCCCTACAATAGGGGCATGAAGCTCCTCGCCGTGGTCCTCGCCTGTGGTGTCGGTGCAGCGGCGGCCTCCAACGTGACCAAAGCTCAGGCCGACGCATTTCAGAAGAAGCTCATCCGGATGGCGCAGTTGGCCGAAGTCCGGAGCGACCCGAACCGAGAGACGAGGGTGACCCAAGACGAAGTCAATTCGTACTTGCATTTCAGTGCCGGCGATCAGCTGCCAGTCGGCGTAACTGACCCGTCCGTGACCATTCAGCGGGATGGGCGACTGGGAGGCCGCGCCGTGGTCGATCTCGATCGCGTCCGCCGGCAGCGGGGCACTGGAGGATGGCTGGATCCCACCTCGTACATGACCGGGCGGCTGGCGATGACGGCCACCGGCGTGCTGATCACCGAAGGCGGCCGCGGTCGATTTCGACTCGAAACGGCCGCGATCGCCAGCGTGCCGATTCCCAAGGCGCTTCTGCAGGAAATCGTTTCCTACTACACCCGCCGGGACGACTTGCCGGACGGCTTGAATATCGACGACCCTTTCGAGTTGCCAGCCGCCATCCAACGCATCGACACCTCCGAGGGAAGCGCCACGATCGTCCAGTGAGGTGCGCGGACGGACCGGTGCGATAAGATGCCGCCCGTGCCCGACGCCCTGCAGATGCCGCTGCAGTACCTGAAGGGCGTGGGCCCACGCAAGGCTGCCGATTTCAAGCGGGCGGGCCTGCTCACGGTCGAAGACCTGCTGTTCCGGTTTCCGTTGCGCTACGAGGATCGGAGCCACCTGCAGTCGATCGGCTCCGTCAGGGCGGGCCAGGTAGTGGCCGTCAGCGGCGAGATCCTGCATGCCGGGCTGCAGGCGACCAGGCGCGCGGGGTTCCGCCTCTTTACCGCGCTCGTCCAGGATGCCAGCGGCCAGATCCCGGCTGTCTGGCCGAACCAGACGTTTCTCAAGGACGTGATCCGCCCGCATCAGCGGGTGGCGTTGTATGGGAAGGCGGAGCACTGGGGCTCGCGCGGGCTGCAGCTCACGGACCCCGAGTTCGAGATCCTCCGCGAGACCGGCGACGAAGGCGGGCCCGCGCTGCACACGGGGCGCATCGTGCCGGTGTACGAGCGCACAGGCCGCGTGACCACGAACATGCAGCGTCGGCTGGTCTGGGAGGCCCTCAGCCAGGTTCCCGCGGACCTGTTCGATCCCGTCCCCGCCGACATCTGCGTGCGCGAGAACTGGCCGCAACGCCGGGACGCCTTGTGGAGCACTCACTTTCCCGGTCCCGGCTCGTCACTCGACCTACTCAACACGTTTCGTACGCCTGCGCAGCGCCGGCTCATCTTCGAGGATTTCTTCGTCTTTCAGGCGGGGCTGGCGCTGCGGCGCCAGAAAAACGCGAGCGTCCGCAAGGCGCTGATCTCTCGGGTGGACGACAGAGTTCGGCAGGCCGCGCGCGCCGTCTTGCCCTTCAGATTGACGGAGGATCAGCGGCACGCGCTGGCCGAGATCGTGCACGACATGCAGCAGGGGTGGCCGATGCAGCGGCTGCTGCAGGGCGATGTCGGCGCGGGCAAGACGATCGTCGCGCTGCTGGCGGCGATGGTCGCGATGGAAAACGGCTTTCAAGCCGCCTTCATGGCTCCAACTGAACTGCTCGCCGAGCAGCATTTCGCGACCTTGTCGCGGTGGCTCGCCGCCACCCGGCATCGCGTCACGCTGTTGAGCGGCAAGATTAGCCCGGCCGAGCGACGGTCTCTGCTGCCGGCGATCGCCCGCGGGGACGTGCACCTCATCGTGGGGACGCACGCCCTCGTGCAGCAGCAGGTGAGCTTCCACGCCCTCGCGCTGGTCGTGATCGACGAACAACATCGATTCGGTGTCCTGCAGCGGGGCATGCTGGCCGACAAAGGCCTGCATCCTGACGTGCTGGTGATGACCGCGACTCCCATCCCGAGAACCCTTGCGCTCACGCAGTGCGGAGACATGGAGGTGTCGGTCATCCGGGAACTGCCTCCCGGGAGGCGACCCGTGCGGACGCTGGTCATCCCGGACTCGCGCCGGCAAGAGGTGTACGACCTCGTCCGACGCGAGGTCGCCGACGGTCGCCAGGTGTACGTCGTCTACCCGCTGGTCGAGGAGTCGGAGAAGGTGGACCTCAAGGCCGCCACCGCGATGGCCGACCACCTCGCGCGCGACATCTTTCCCGATCTGACCGTGGCCCTCGTCCACGGACGGATGAAGGCCGGCGAGAAGGAATCAGTGATGCGGGCCTTCGCGGCCGGGACCTTGCCGATCATGGTCGCGACGGCTGTGGTTGAAGTGGGTGTCGACGTGCCGAACGCCTCGTTGATGATCGTCGAGCACGCGGAGCGCTTCGGACTCTCGCAGCTGCACCAGCTTCGGGGACGCGTGGGGCGTGGATCGCATGCCTCGACCTGCGTGCTGCTCTATCAGGCGCCCTGGTCCGACGAGGCGCGGGCCCGGCTGAAAGTCATGGCGGAAACGACCGATGGCTTCGTGATCGCCGAGCGGGATCTGCAGCTGCGCGGACCGGGGGACTTCTTCGGCACGCGCCAGCATGGGGTGCCGCAGCTGCGGGCGGGCGACCTGCGGCGAGATGTGGACCTGCTTGAAATCGCCTTCACCGAGGCACGGACCCGGGTCGACGCCGCGACGCTCACTGACGCGGCGCGCGAGTACGTCGAGCGTGTGTGGGATCGGCAGTTCGGCTTGATCGAGGTGGGGTAGCGCGTCATCATCCCCGGACGCATGCGGATCATCAGTGGCGCCAGCCGGGGGCGGCGCCTCAAGCCGCCGGACTGGACCGGTCTTCGGCCAACGTCCGACAAGCTCCGCGAGACCCTGTTCAACGTGGTGGCGCCGCGCGTCGCCGATGCCCGCGTGCTCGACCTGTTTGCCGGCACGGGGGCGCTCGGTCTCGAGGCGCTCAGTCGAGGGGCCGCGCAGGCCGTCTTCATCGACCACGACCGGCGCGCCGTCGCGCTGGTCGCCGAAAACGCCGCGCGCTGCGGGGTCGGCGAGCGCTGTGTTATCATCCGCGCCACCGTCGAGCGCGCGCTCGAACAAGCGTCCGCTCGAGGGCCGTTCGACTTGATTTTCGTCGATCCGCCCTACGAATTCGACGCAGTGTCGACCGTGACGGCGGCAGCGCGGGCTCTGGCACGGGGCGGGCTGCTCGTGCTGGAGCACACCGCGCGGCGATCGGCGCCGCAGGTGGACACGGCGCGTGCCGTGCGCACGATTCGGTCCGGAGACAGCGCGCTCACACTGTTCGAGGCAGGATGACCACCAGGCCTTCTCCGACGTCGCACGTCGCCGTGTTCCCGGGGTCGTTCGATCCGCTGACCAATGCGCACGTCGACATCATCGACCGCGCCTGCCTGCTCTTCGATCGGGTGATCGTCGCGGTGCTGGTCAACGCCGAGAAGACGCCGCTGTTCACCGTCGAGGAACGAGTGAGCATGATACGGGACGTTTGCCGCGAGCGGCCGACCGTCGAGGTGGACACGTTCCACGGACTCCTGGTCGACTATGCGCGACGCCAGGGTGCGCACGCCCTCATCCGGGGACTGCGCGCCGTGTCTGACTTCGAGTACGAGTTTCAGATGGCGCTGATGAACCGCCGCCTCAATCACGATTTGGAAACGGTCTTCCTCATGCCGGCCGAGCAGTACACCTATACGAGCTCGCGCCTGATCAAAGAGGTGTTCCGGCTGGGCGGCACCGTGAGCGGGCTGGTGCCGCGGGCCGTCGAGGATCGGCTCCGCCAGAAGCAGGCTGGTCCCGGTGAACGACCCGCTGGAGCGAGACGGGCATGACCCTGAGCAGTCGCATCGCCCGAGTGGCGCCCTCGCCGACTCTGCGCGTCACCGCCGAGGCTGACCGACTCCGACGGCAGGGCATCGACGTGGTGGACCTGGGCGCCGGCGAGCCGGACTTTGCCACGCCAGACCACATCAAGGCGGCCGCGCGTGCCGCCATCGACGCCGATTTCACCAAGTACACGCCGTCGGCGGGAATCGCGGAGCTGCGCGAGGCCGTGTGCTCGCGGTACCGTCAAGACTACGGTGTCACACTGGGCGCCGACGAAGTCATCATCACCGCGGGCGCCAAGCAGGCGCTGTACAACACCGCGTTGGCCCTGTTCGACGAGGGCGACGAGGTGATCACGCACGCGCCGTACTGGCCCACGATTCCCGAGCAGATCAAACTGGCTGGCGCGACCCCCGTCATCGTGCGGACGCACCCGGAGGATGGATTCGCCATCCACGCCGACGCGATCCTCGGTGCGATCACCGCGCGCACGAAGGGCATCGTCATCAACTCGCCCTGCAATCCGACGGGGGCTTTGATCGACGAAGGGGAACTCGCCCGCGTGGCTGACGAGGCGGCACGCCGCGGGCTCTGGATCGTCGCGGACGTGACTTACGAGAAGCTCATCTACGATGCGGTGGCGCACAATCTGGCTCGGGTGCTCTTCGACCGGGCGCGCGACCGGACGGTCCTGTGCAGCGCAGCCTCGAAGGCCTACGCCATGACCGGGTGGCGCTGCGGATGGGCCGTGGCGCCGCGCGGCGTGATCGCGGCGTGCAATGCGATCCAGGGCCACGCGACCTCCAATGTCACCTCCATCAGTCAGAAGGCGGCCGTCGCCGCGCTCACCGGGCCGCAGGAGAGCGTGACGCGCATGCTCGACGAGTATCGGCGGCGCCGTGACCAGACCTGGGCCTGGCTGACCGAGGATCCCCGGTTCACGTGCCTCAAGCCGCGAGGAGCGTTCTACCTGTTCCCTTACGCGGCCGAGGCCCTCGACGCTGCAGGGTTCCGCTCGAGCGCCGCGTTTGCCGAAGCCCTGCTCGAGGAAGTGCACGTCGCGGTGACGGCGGGCGAGGCGTTCGACGCGCCTGGATTCTTCCGCATTTCCTATGCCACGTCGCTCGAGCGGCTGCGCGAGGGTGTGACCCGCATCCAGGAATACGTGAAACGCTGCGAGCGCGCCGGCATCACACGCTAGACGTCGTGCAGGCCGGGCATCCGTGCATCCTTGCCAGTTTCTGCGCCGGCCCTCGAGACGTCTCGCCCCGCGGTGGGGCCCCGGCCGCCTCTGGTGACTGCTGACCGTGACCTCTGACCTCTTCGCCCGATTCGCTGCCATCGTCGGGCCCGCCTACGCGACCGACGACGCCGAGACGTGCCGCGCGTACGGGAAGGACGCCCTCCAGATCGGACACCCCGCCGACGCAGTGCTGCGACCGGGAAGCGCCGACGAGATCAGCGCCGTCGCGCGGCTCTGCGACGCGCATCGTGTGCCCCTCGTCGTGCGGGGCGCCGGAACGGGTTACACCGGCGGGGCCGTGCCAGTCCGCGGCGGCATCGTCGTGTCGATGGAGCGGTTCGATCGCATTCTGGAAATCGACGAGGAGAACCTGCTGGCCGTCGTGCAGCCCCACGTGATCACCTACACGCTGCAGGAACAGGTGGAAGCGCGTGGTCTGTTCTATCCCCCGGATCCAGCCAGCCTGAAGCAGTCGTCGCTCGGAGGCAACGTGGCCGAGTGCGCCGGGGGCCCTCGCGCGGTGAAATACGGCACGACGAAGCGCTACGTGCTGGCGCTCCAGGCCGTGCTGCCGACCGGCGAGATCATCCGGACGGGTTCCAAGGCCGTCAAGAGTGTCGTGGGCTACGATCTCACGCAGCTTCTCGTGGGCTCGGAGGGCACGCTGGCGATCGTGACCGAGATCACGCTCAGGCTGGTGCCCAAGCCGCCCGTGCAAGCCACGCTACAAGCCACGTTCGGGACGATCAGGCAGGCAGTGGCTGCCGTGTCTCGGCTGCTCGGCGCGCGAGTGGTGCCCGCAACCATCGAGCTCATCGATGAGACCTCGCTGGCCGCCGTCACGCGGTACATCGGCCGCGAGCTCGCCCCCGCCGGCACCGGGGCGATGCTCCTCATCGAGGTGGACGGGGTCGCTGCTGCCGTTGAGGAAGAAGCAGCACGAGTGGCCGAGGCGTGTCGTGACGCGGGGGCGCTCACGGTCCATCGGGCGGCCGGGGAGGAGGAGCGCACCGCCCTCTGGGCCGCGCGCCGTGAGCTGTCGTTCGCCCTGCGCGCGCTCGCGCCGCGCAAAATCAACCACGACGTGGTGGTGCCACGGGGCCGTGTCCCTCAACTCTTCGAGTTGATCGCTCGGATTCGACGGGAGCACCGCCTGCTGATTCCCTGCTTCGGACACGCCGGCGACGGCAACATCCATGTCAACCTGATGATCGATCCCGCCAATGAGGACGAGGCCCGTCGCGCCGCACGCGCCGAGCGCGCCCTGTTCGAGGGCGTCGTCGGGCTCGAAGGATCCATCAGCGGCGAGCACGGAATCGGCTTCGCCAAGGCCAAGTATCTCGGTCTCGAGCTGTCGTCCGAGACCATTGCCCTGATGCGGCGAATCAAGGCGGCCTTCGACCCGCATGGCATCCTGAACCCCGGCAAGCAGTGGGAGGCGTGACCGCCGGCGACCCCGCGGTCACGGTGCGCGGACGAGCACGACGTGGTCGAGATCCTGGGCCGGGTCCGGGGCCAGCACGGTTCGGGCGCGCAGACCAGCCTCGTTGAAATACGTCCACTCTGCCAGGCGGTCGAAGCGAGCCCCGCGCTCCTGTGCCAGCCGATCCGCGTCGGCCGACCGCATCACGAGAAGCGCTCGAGGGTGCCGGCTGATCCACTCGATGACATGGTCGTCGTGAATCAGATCGGTGTGCTTCACGTGTGAATAGAAGACCAGGTTGCGGACCAACACGCGGTAGGTGCCCACCGCCTCGTCGGCCCCTCGATGCTGTCGCACGAGGGAGGCCACCTGGTAGACCGTCGAATCCTGGGAGGCCGACAGCGTGCCGAAGGGCAGCAAGGCGTAGCTGGTCGCCGCCGCGACGGCGAGCAGCCACGGCGCGATGCGCCAGTGCGGAGTGAGCGCCACGACCACGACGCTGCCACCCACCAGACCGATGGCAATCGGCACGACGGCCACCCAGAGGGCCGGTAAGCCGTGGAAGATTGGGGACAGTCGGGTGAGGGCCACGGCGAGGGTCACGAGGCAGGCGCCTCCCAGCGCCGCGCCGGCCACGACCACGTGATTGGGGCGGGCACGGACCCGAACCCCCTCCCGGCTGCGCCACTCGTTGACGCGCTCCACCACGGCGTGGGCGAGCAGAATCGCCAGCGGCGGCAGGACCGGCAGGATGTAGCGCGGCTGCTTGCCCACCGACATCGTGAAGAACACGAGCGGGAGCAGCGCCCACAGCAACAGCCGTACATCGATCACCGAGACGCCGTTCCGCCTTTGCAGGACACGGACCAGCGGGCCGACCCATACCATCGTCAGCGGCGTCCACGGCAGGAGCCCACCCGCTAACACCGGCAGATAGAACCACCAGGGCCGCGGATCGTTGAAGCGCGCGGTGGCGAAGCGCTCGTAGTTGTCCCCGACGAAGAAGCCGTAGGCGTGCGCAGGGCCATGCTCCCACCACATCGCGAGATACCAGGGCGCCGCGATGACCACAAAGAGCAGAGTCGCCGCCAGCAAGTCGGTCGCGCGGATGACCAGGGAGCGGCGCTCGACGAGTAACGTCGGCACGATGACGAGGCCCGGGATAGCGACGGCCAGGGGTCCCTTCATCAGGAACCCCAACGCGCTGGCCGCCGCGGCCAGCAGCAACCATCTCCGCGCGTGGCGCCCGGGATCGAGCGTTGCGGCCAGAGCCGACCAAATCGCCAGCGTGATGAAGAATGCCAGCGGCAGGTCGGGCAGGGCCATGCGGGCGACCGCGTAGTAGCCGAAACTCGTCGCCGTGATCGCGCCCGCCATCAGGCCGGTCGACTCGTCGAACCACCGTCGCGCGCAGACGGCGGTGACGAGGACCAGCCCGAGTGCCGACAACCCCGACCAGAGGCGGGCGCTGAATTCCGATACACCCAGCGTGAGATAGGTCGACCCCGTCAGCCAGTAATAGAGTGGGGGCTTCTGGAAGCGCGGCTCGTAGTTGAAGTAGGGCGTCAGCCAATCGCCGGATTCGACCATTTCCCTGGAGGATTCGGCGTAGAACGCCTCGTCCGAATCCGCGATGGCGCCGCGCCCCAAGCCCGACCCGAAGGCGAGAACGGCCAGGAGCCACAACGGGAGCAGCGACCGACGCATCAGCGCTCGATTGTACTTCGCCGCACCACCGTCTTCGACGGGCCGCGCCCGCTCATCGAAGCCTCGCTATACTCGTGGCGTGCAGACCGTCGCGGTGATCGGTGCGTCGCCGGACCGGCGCAAGTTCGGGAACAAGGGACTCCGGGCCTTTCGCGCTGCCGGGTATCGAGTCGTTCCCATCAACCCTCACCATGCCTTCATCGAAGGGGAGCGGGCCTATGCGACGGTGATGGACTATCCGGGGGTCATCGATCTGGCAACGCTGTACGTGCCCCCTGAGGTCGGCGAGTCACTCGTTGACCAGCTGGCCGACAAGGGCATCGAGGAGGTGTGGGTCAACCCGGGGGCGGAATCCGAGACGCTGACGCGTCGGGCCCGCGCCCGTGGCCTGCGGGCCATCGAGGCCTGCAGCATCATCGGGATCGGGTTGAGTCCGTCAGAGTTCTGATATACTCCCCCCAACCATATTTTTCCTTCCGCCGCCCGTCAGTCGAAATCGGGTCCTCCTCCTGACCCGCCGTTTCTGATCCTCACACGCAACCGATACACAGCGCACAGGTCCTGACCCCCAATGCCGAGTTCTCACCACAAACGCCAGCACGGTCGTGGCAGCCAACCGCCACCTCAACCAGACGTCGCCCTTGAAGCGGAAGCCGCCGCGGCGGCGGCCGCCAGCGAAGGGCGACACCCCGGCCTGAACATCGGTGAGCTCAAGGACATGAGCATCCAGAAGCTCACCCAGGTCGCGAAGGAACTCAACGTGCCGGGCGCCACCGGCATGCGCAAACAGGAGCTGATCTTTCAGATCCTCAAAGCGCAGACCGAGCAGAGCGGCTTCATTTTTTCTGAAGGCGTGCTCGAAGTCCTGCCCGACGGCTTCGGGTTCCTCCGCGCCCCCGACTACAACTACCTGCCCGGTCCTGACGACATCTACGTCTCGCCTTCGCAGATTCGCAAGTTCGACCTCCAAACCGGCGATACCGTCTCCGGCCAGATTCGTCCGCCGAAGGAGGGGGAGCGGTACTTCGCGCTCATCAAGGTCGAGGCCGTCAACTTCGAGTCCCCGGACCAGGCGCGAGAGAAGCTGTTCTTCGAGAACCTCACGCCCCTCTACCCGCAGGAGCGGCTCAAGCTCGAAACGGAGAGCGACAACCTGTCAGCGCGCGTCCTCGATCTGATGACGCCCATCGGGAAGGGACAACGCGGTCTCATCGTCGCCCCTCCCCGCACGGGCAAGACGATGCTCCTCCAGAACATCGCCCAGTCGGTCGCCCGCAACCATCCCGAGGTGTACCTCATCGTCCTGCTGATCGACGAGCGGCCCGAGGAGGTCACCGACATGCAGCGCTCGGTGGATGGAGAAGTCGTCTCCTCGACCTTCGACGAGCCGGCGCAGCGGCACGTTCAGGTTGCGGAGATGGTCATCGAGAAGGCCAAACGCCTGGTCGAGCACAAGAAGGATGTGCTCATCCTCCTCGATTCGGTCACCCGGCTGGCTCGCGCCTACAACACCGTGATCCCCCCGTCGGGAAAAGTGCTCTCGGGCGGGTTGGACAGCAACGCCCTCCAGAAGCCCAAGCGCTTCTTCGGCGCCGTGCGCAACATCGAAGAGGGCGGTTCGCTCACCATCATTGCCACCGCGCTGGTGGATACCGGCTCCCGCATGGACGACGTGATCTTCGAGGAGTTCAAGGGCACCGGCAACATGGAGATTCACCTCGACCGCAAGCTGACCGACAAGCGAGTGTTCCCTTCGATTGACATGCTCAAGAGCGGCACCCGGAAAGAGGAGCTGCTCATCCCGCGCGAGGATCTGAACCGCATCTGGGTCCTGCGCAAGGTCCTCAATCCGCTCTCGCCCGTCGAGGCCATGGAACTGCTCCTCGACAAGATGGCCAAGACCAAGCACAACTCGGAATTCCTGTCCGCCATGCAGAAGATGGGATAGTCCGCCCCGGAACGGCGGCGTCAGCAGGGTCCTGGATCGAATAGACGATGACGACAATCAAGGTTCGACAGAACGGTTCGCTGCTCGTGGAAGGTGAGGATGTTCGGCTGATCGACTGGGAGGGGCACGAGTACGTCATCGATCGACGGCCCTTCGCGCTGTGCCGGTGCGGCCAGTCCGGAAAGCGCCCCTTCTGCGACGCCTCGCACAAGCGGTGCGAGTTCAAAGCGGGTGAAGCCGCCCCCGGGCCTCACGCCGCACCGACGGCTCCCGCGGAGTGACGGACGCGCGGGAGCTAGTCGGCCCTGAGGGCGGTGCTCGGGTCGAGGTTCGCGGCTCGCCGAGCGGGGAAGTAGGAGGCGGCCAGCGCCACCCCGATCAGCGCAACCACGAGGATCCCCAGCGTCGGCAGATCGTTCGCCACGGCGCCAGCCAACGAGGCCTGCATCACCTGGCCGACCCAGGCGGCCATGAGCGCGCCGACGAGCGTCCCGGCGATGGTGACGCGCAAGGCCTGACCGGTCGTGAGTCGCACGACCTGCCACCATCCGGCGCCGAAGGCCATGCGGACTCCGATCTCTCGAGTGCGTAGACTGGCTGCGTACGCCATCAGGCTGTACACACCCGCCACGGCCAGTAGGAGCGCGATGACGGCCAGCACGCCGAGCGCCCCCGCAATGAAGGTCAGTCCGGACGTCCGCTCGGCCACCACCGCATCCATCGACCGCAGCGCGCCGATCGGCTGCGTCGGGTCGACCGCCCTGACCGCGCGGCCGAGGTCGCCCGCCAGCGCCAGCGGATCGCCCGCCGTTCGGATCGTGAACGCAAGCTGAAACGGCGGATCCTGCTCAAGGGGGCGATACACCGTCGGACGCCGCTGCTGCTGGAACCAGTTGTGCAGCACGTCGGCCGACACACCGACGACACGAATCCAGGGCCCGTCCTCGCGGATCTTGAACCGTCGTCCCAACGGATCTCGACCGGGCCAATAACGGTGTGCGAAGTTCTCGCTGACAATCGCCACCTCGGGCGCATCGAGCCGATCCTGGTCCGTAAACAGGCGACCCGCGCGCAGCGCGATCCGCATCGCGGCGAAATACCCGGGCGACACGCGACGATAGTCCGCCGATTCGAGATCCGACGGTTCGACGCTCTGCCCCTCGGGCCACACCTGGCGCGACGGGTTCGACGGCCCGTAGGGCAGCGTGCTGGTCACGGCGCTCTCGAGCACCGCCGGAATGGGCCGCATCCGCTCGAGTACCGCCGACACCACACGGCGCCGATCGTCCGGGTCCGCGTAGCGGACCTCAGGCAGCGTGAGCTCGGCCGTGAGCACCTGTCGCTTGTCGAAGCCCAGTGCACCATTGACCGCGCGATCGGCGGCTGCCAGCATGAGTCCCGCGCCAAACAACAGGGCCAGCGTCAGCGCCACTTGCGAAGCCGCCAGGATGGTCCGCACCCATTGGCGCCCTCCCGACGCCGTCAGCGTGCGGCCGGATTGACGAATGGTATCGGAGAGGCCGGCGCGGGTCGCGTGAAGCGCTGGAAGCAGCGAGAACACAATCGTGGCGAGGGCCCCCAAGGCGATGGTCGTCCCTAGCAGGCTGACGTCGACCCTGATGAACTCCCAGCCAGGAATGAACCGAATGATGGACGGCGGCAGCGCTGCCTTCGAGACCGCCAAGCCGATCCACGCCAGAGGCATCGCGAGCGCCGCCGCGAAGGCCGCAAGGACGGCCCCTTCGAGGAAGACCTGCCAGGCCAGACGTCCCCGTCCGGCTCCAAGCGCCAGTCTCACGCCAAACTCCTGCGATCGCTCCGTCCCGCGCGCCAGCAGCAGGTTCGCGACATTGGCGCAGGCGATAAGCAGCAGCAACGCCGCCGCGGCCTGCCAAGTGGCCAGGAAGGGGCCGGCGCCATCATCGTCCATTCCCGCCGTGAAGTCGGTGACGACCACCTCTCGTGCGGCGTTGGTCTCGGGATACAGGCGACGTTGTCGCTCGACCAGGCTGGTGAACTCGGCGCGCGCCTCTCCGAGCGACCGCCGATCGGCCAACCGGCCGATGACCCCGAGGTATCCGGGCCTCCGATCCTCCCAGTCCTGCGGATCGAAGGCGAGCGGCATCCAAATCTCCGCGCCGAAGGGAATCTGGAATCCTGGGGGGGCGATTCCCACGACCTCGAAGGGCTCATCGTCGACACGGATGGTTCGCCCGATGACGCCCGGGTCGGCGTCGAAGCGTCTCGTCCACAACGCGTGCCCCAGCACGACCACGCGATGGCGGCCGATCGTCTCCTCCTCCTCACGAAACGTCCGGCCCACCGCGGGTGCCATCCCTATGGCCGCAAAGAACCCACTCGTCACCCGGAAGCCCGGCAGCCGCTCCGGGTGCTCGGGATCGGACAGGTTGGCTTGCCACCAGTCGAAGGCTCCGAGGGTGCTCACCGAACGGGCATCGCGACGCCAGTCGCGAAAATCACCGGGTGCGACCGACTCGCGGTCGAGCATGTCGGCCGTCGGCGCATCTGACGCCACGAGGATGAGGCGATCGACTCCGTCAAAGCGATACGGCCGCAGGACGATCGCGTCCACGAGGCTGAAGATGGTCGCGTTGGCCGCCAAGGCGAGCCCCAGCGTCCCGACGACGACCATTGCGAGCGTCGGGCGGTTGCACCGTCGCCCGCCAGGCGTAGACGAGATCGCTCGACCAGCCTCGCCGCCAGCGCCGCCGCTCGTCGCCATCGGAGGCCAGAAATGGGCGGATGGCGCCTCGCCGAGCGCCGACACGCGCGACGGCCAGGCGCGCGGTGAGGGTCAGCGCCTGCCGCCAGTACCACGCCCGCGCAGACCGGAAGCCGCGATCATCCGCCAGCGCCACATACTCCTCACGGAGGTCGCCGCATATCGACTCCCGCCACGCGGTGCGCGCGGTGACCACTCGCAGCAGGATGTCGGCCACCCACGGGGGGGAAGGTGGGGGCGTCACGGTCGCTCCAGGATGGTCTCGAGGCCCTTGGCCAGGCTGGCGAGCGCGCGGTGGGTGTCACGCAACGCCGCCAGGCCCGCCGCGCTCACCGTGAAGTAGCGCCGGGGTCGCCCACCGCGTGCGATCGTCGCGTCGCCGAGTCGCGATCGCAGGCACCCCTTGGCCTCCAAGCGATCGAGGGCGGTGTACAACGCGCCTCGAGCGACCGCTCGGCCGGTGCGTTCTTCGAGCAGCGCGCGAATGGGCACGGCATACGCTTCGCAGAGGTGCAGTACGGCGAGCAGCACCGCGTACTCGAACTCGCCAAGGTATTGGGGGGGCCGAACGCGATCGGTCATGGGGTACAGACTCCCAATCAACACATGCCTACAATGTAGGCATGTTAGTGCCTGCATTGCAGGCATGTCAACCGCTCTCCGGACCAGCGGAGGTCCCCTTCGGCGCACTCCCAGAGACCCGTGAGCCGGTCGCCGCGCTTCCGACACACTATCCAGCGTGAGCCCCTGGGCCCTCGTGGCGGCCGCCTACGGCGGAATCCTCGCCGGCACCGTCCTGCTGCACCCGATCCGGCGACGAGCGCTCGTCGGGGCGCTGGCGGTCGCCTATGCCCTGGTCGCGCTCGGACTCGGAACGCTGCCCCTGGTCGCCTGGATGGAGCTGGCGGCGCCGGGCGCCCTGTTGCTGGTCGGCTACTGGCTGAGCGGGCCGTTCTTTCGCGATCCGCAGCCGTGGCTCGAAGCCTGGCTGCTCGCGTCCGATCGCCGCCTGCTGGAGGCCCTGTCGCTCGACGCCCGACTCGCGCGTGCTCCCCGATGGATCCTCGAAACGCTCGAGCTCGCCTACGCCGCCGATTACTTGCTGGTGGCGGGCGGAGCCGTCGTGGTGGCCGTGACCGACGTGAGGCAGCTCACGAGCTACTGGACACTCGTCTTGAGCGCCGAGCTGGCCTGCTATGTCGCCTTGGCATGGCTCCGGTCACGGCCGCCGCGTGTCCTGGAAGGGGAGGGTGCGATGGCGCGGCGCGACCCGCGGGCCCGCCGGATCAACGTGGCCATCCTCGACGGTGCCAGCGTCGGAGCCAATACGCTGCCGAGTGGACACGTGGCCGGTGCCACGGCAGTGGCCCTGGCCCTGCTGGAGGTGAACATGGTGGCCGGCTCGCTGGCGGGCGTGGCCGCGCTGGCGATAGGCGTGGCGGCGGTGGCTGGCCGCTATCACTACGTCGTCGACTGTGTCGCGGGAGCCTCCGTGGCGGTCATCGTCTGGGCCGTGCTCTGAGCGCCGTCGAGAATCGCGCGGAGTTCGTCGCCCTCCATCACTTCCTTCTCCAACAATCGCCGTGTCACGACCTCCAGCATGTCGCGCTTGTCGAGCAGAATGCGCCGCGCCTCGTCATGGGCCTCGGCGACAATCAGTTTGACTTCTTCGTCGATGGCTCTCGCCGTGTCCTCGCTGTACGGTCCGCGTTCACGCCCCTGCGCCGCGTCGAGGAACCGGTTGCGACGGCCCTGGTCGAAGTTGATGGCGCCCAGACGATCGCTCATCCCCCACTCGGTCACCATCGACCGTGCGATGTCGGTGGTCCGTTGCAGGTCGTTCTGCGCGCCCGTCGAGATCTCGCTGAGGGCAATCTCTTCGGCGGAACGTCCGCCGAGCAGCACCGCGAGCTGGTTCATGAGATCCCGGCGCTGCATCAGGTAACGGTCTTCGAGCGGCAACTGCATCGTATAGCCCAGCGCCCCGAAGCCTCGCTGGACGATCGAGATCTTGTGGACGGGGTCAGTGCCCGGCAGCGACGACGCCACGATGGCGTGTCCGGATTCATGATAGGCGACGATCTCGCGCTCCTTCTGACTCATCACGCGCTTTTTCTCGAGCCCGGCGACCAGCCGGTCGACCGCTTCGTCGACATCACTCATATCCACCATCGACTTGTCACGGCGCGCGGCGAGCAGCGCCGCTTCGTTCACGAGGTTGGCCAGGTCGGCGCCGGCGAAGCCCGCGGTGCGCGCGGCGATTTTCTTGAGGTCGACCGAGGGCGACAACCGGACGTTGCGCACGTGAATCTTCAGCACCTCCTCACGCCCTCGGACGTCGGGCTTGTCCACGAGTACTTGCCGATCGAAGCGCCCGGGTCGCAGGAGAGCCGGGTCGAGCACTTCCGGCCGGTTGGTCGCCGCCATGATGATGATGGCCTTGCGCGGGTCGAACCCGTCCATCTCGGCGAGGAGTTGATTGAGCGTCTGCTCACGTTCTTCGTGGCTGCCCATCGGGCTCTGCACGCGCACCTTGCCGAGCGCATCGAGCTCGTCGATGAACACGATGCACGGGGCTTTGGCTTCGGCCTGGGCGAACAGGTCGCGCACCCTGGCAGCGCCGACGCCGACGAACATCTCGACAAACTCCGAGCCGCTCAAGCTGAAGAAGGGGACCTTCGCCTCGCCGGCCACGGCCCGGGCCAGCAGCGTCTTGCCCGTACCCGGTGGACCGACGAGGAGCACGCCCTTGGGAATCCGGCCGCCGAGGCTGGTGTACTTGCGGGGGTGCCTGAGGAACTCCACGATCTCGCGCAGCTCCTGTGCCGCCTCGTCCACGCCGGCCACATCGGCGAAGCTGACCTTGACATCGTCTTCGGAGTAGATCTTGGCCTTGCTGCGCGCAAAGGACATCACGCCGCCTTCGGCGCCGCCGATGCGCCGGAAGAAGAACGTCCAGAGGGCGACGAGGAGCAGGACCGGGACGAGCCAGCTGAGGATCTCAGGGAGCCAGCGGCTGACCACCTCGCCCTCGTATTTGACGCCACGCTGGTCGAGTTCTTCGACGAGTTTCGGGTCGTCGATGCGCGTCGTCGAGAAACGGCCGCCGCCGTCGGTCTTGAGCGTGCCGCGAATGGACGAATCCCCGACGGTCACTTCCGCCACCTGCCCGCCACGCAGCAGGCCCTTGAACTCGCTGTACGGAATCTGACGCCCTCCTGGGGCGAGCAGGAATGCCTGGGCCAGGGCCAGCACGATCAGCGATCCGAGGACCCACCACACGGCGATGGGCCGCGCCGGTGGTGTCCGGCGGTTGCCGCCCTGAGGGCCCGAAGAGTTAGCCAACCGTCACCTCTCCTTTCGCGAAACTCAGACCGGCGTTGTCTGCATCCACCAGGATGAGATCGCCTTCGCCGAACGCCCCTTCCAGGACCTGCACGGCGAGCGCGTCGAGGACCCGCTTTTGGATGGTGCGCTTCAGCGGACGCGCACCGTAGATTGGATCATAGCCTTCCTGCACCAGGAAGTCCTTGGCGCGCTCGGACAGGTCGACGCGAATCTTGCGCTCCGCGAGCCGCCGCATCAGTCCACGCACCTGAATGTCCACGATGGCCTTCAGGTGCGTTTTCGCGAGCGGATGGAAGGTAATGATTTCGTCCACGCGGTTGAGGAACTCCGGACGGAAGTGCTGTCGCAGCGCATCCAGGACCTGCCGGCGGGCCCCTTCGCTGAGCGCCCCGTCGGCGGTCGCGGCCTCCGCGATGAATTGACTGCCGAGGTTCGACGTCATGATGACGACGGTGTTCTTGAAATCCACCGTCCGTCCTTTGCTGTCGGTCAGCCGGCCGTCATCGAGCAGCTGCAGCAGCACGTTGAGGACTTCGGCGTGCGCTTTCTCGACTTCATCGAACAGCACGACGGCGTACGGGCGCCGGCGCACCGCCTCAGTGAGCTGTCCGGCTTCGTCGTGCCCGACGTACCCGGGCGGCGCCCCGATCATCCGCGACACTGTGTGTTTCTCCTGGTACTCCGACATGTCGATGCGAATCATCGCGTGCTCGTCATCGAAGAGGAACTCGGCCAGCGCGCGGGCCAGCTCGGTCTTGCCGACGCCGGTCGGGCCGAGGAAGATGAACGAGCCGAGTGGTCGGTGGGGGTCCTGCAGCCCGGCGCGTGCGCGGCGGATCGCGTTGGCGACCGCCGTGATGGCTTCGTCCTGGCCGATGACGCGTTCGTGCAGGCGGCCCTCCATCCGCAGGAGCTTCTGGATCTCGCCTTCGACGAGGCGGCTCACCGGAATGCCCGTCCACTTGCCGACGACCTCGGCGATGTCCTCCTCGTCCACTTCCTCCTTGAGCATCCGCTGCTCCTGCTGCAGCGCGGCCAGGCGCGTCTCCTGTTCCTTGATGGACGATTCCAGCGCTGGCACCTTGCCGTACTGCAACTCGGACGCTTTCGCATAGTCGCCGGCGCGCTGGGCGCGCTCGACTTCCAACCGGACCTGCTCCAGTTCCTCCTTGAGGTCGCGGCCCCTCTTGATTGATTCCTTCTCCTGCTCCCAATGCGCGCGCAGCCGCGTCTGTTCTTCCTTGAGGTCGGCGAGCTCCTTCTCGAGACGTGCCAGACGCTCCTGGGACGGCTTGTCCTTCTCCTTGCGCAAGGCTTCGCGCTCGGTCTCACGCTGCATGATCCGCCGTTCCACTTCGTCTAGCTCCGCCGGCATGGAATCGATTTCCATGCGGAGGCGCGAAGCCGCCTCGTCGATCAGGTCGATTGCCTTGTCCGGCAGGAAGCGGTCGGTGATGTAGCGCTGTGACAACATCGCCGCCGCGACCAGTGCCGCGTCCTTGAGCTTCACGCCGTGGTGGATCTCGTAGCGCTCGCGGAGCCCTCGCAGGATGCTGATCGTGTCCTCCACGGTCGGCTCTCCGACCAGCACCGGCTGGAACCGCCGCTCGAGGGCCGCGTCCTTCTCGATGTGCTTGCGGTACTCGTCGAGGGTGGTCGCCCCGATGGTGTGCAGTTCGCCGCGCGCCAGCATCGGCTTGAGCATGTTCGAAGCATCGATGGCCCCTTCACTGGCCCCGGCTCCCACGACCGTGTGCAGCTCGTCGATGAAGAGGACGACCCGCCCCTCGGACTCGGTGATTTCCTTGAGCACCGCCTTGAGGCGCTCCTCGAATTCGCCGCGGTACTTGGCTCCCGCGACGAGCGCGCCCATGTCGAGCCCGACGATCGTCTTGTTCTTCAAGCCCTCTGGCACGTCCCCGCGGACGATCCGCTGCGCCAGCCCTTCGACGATGGCCGTCTTGCCGACGCCGGGTTCGCCGATGAGCACCGGATTGTTCTTGGTCCGGCGTGAGAGCACCTGAATGACGCGCCGGACCTCCTCGTCGCGTCCGATGACCGGGTCCAGTTTCCCGCGGCGCGCCAGCTCGGTCAGGTCCCGCCCGTACTTCTCAAGCGCCTGGTACTTGTTCTCCGGTGTCGGGTCGGTCACGCGTTGGGAGCCCCGGATGCTCGTCAGGGCGGCAAAGGCCGATTCGCGGGTGACCCCGTGCCTCTTGAGCGTTTCGGCTGCCGCCGAACGACCGGGTTCCGACAGCACACCGAGCAGGAGGTGCTCCGTGCTCACATACTCGTCCTGCATGCCGCGCGCGTCGGCCTGCGCGGCGTCCAGCACGGCGCGCAGGCGCGGCGAGAGGTGCGGTTCCGCGCCTCCAAAGGCCCTTGGTTGCTGGCTCAGCTGCTCGCGGAGTTCCCTCGCCAGCCGCATCGGATCCGCACCCGCGGCCCGGAGCACCTTCGGGACGACGCCCTCGGCCTGCTCGGTGAGGGCCACCAGCAGATGCTCGGGTTCCACCTGCGCGTGGTTGAGCTCCGAGGCCAGGGCCGGAAGAGCGACGATGGCCTCTTGCGCTTTTTCGGTGAACTTGTTCAGGTTCATCTCACAACCTCAATTGACGATCGATGTCCTTGTCACGACTGCGGGCGCGTCGCCTCGAGGGAGGCGAGCGCCTCGTAGTGCTGGCGCTCCTCGGGCGACAGCACCTGGGGAAGTGTGACGTCGACGGTGGCGAACAAGTCGCCGCCAGTCCCGCCGCCGGCCGGGGTTGGCAGCCCGTGTCCCTTCAGCCGGAAGATCCGGCCATTGGGCGTTGTCTGGGGCACCTTGAGCCGCAGGGCCTTGCCGGACAGCGTCCGGACTTCCACTTCACCGCCCAGCACCGCAGTCGTCACCGGCACTCGAACTTTGGTGTACAAGTCACGACCACGCCGCTCGAACTGCGGATGCGGGCGCAGACGGACTCTGAGGAACAGGTCGCCGCGGGCGCCGCTGCCGCGCCCGCTCTCGCCTTCACCCGCGACGCGCACGCGAGAGCCGTCGGTGATGCCCGCCGGAATGCGGACCTCGACCTGGCGGGCGTGACCCTGCTGTCGCAGCGTGAGCCGGTGCACGCTGCCGTGCAGCGCCTGCTCGAGGTCGAGCTCGATTTCATGCTCCACGTCGCGCCCTTTGTGCGGCCGAGCCGCGCGCGGCCGCCCTCGAGGCTCTTCTCGTCCACCGCCGCCAAAAAACGTGCGAAAGAAATCCGAAAAGGGGCTCTCGTCTCCGCCAAACATGTCCGACATGTCGTCGTCGGTCATGGGTCGAAACCCCCCGCTGCCTCCGGGGGCGTAGCTCCACTGGGCGCCGAACGGGGACCCGCCCGAGGCAGGGCTGCCCGGCGCCTGCTCATACATTTTCCAGTTTGCGCCGAGCTGATCGTACTTCTGCCGCTTCGCCGGATCGCTCAGGACTTCGTGCGCTTCGTTGATTTCCTTGAAACGCGCCTCGGCGGCCTTGTCTCCGGGGTTGACGTCCGGGTGAAGCTTGCGAGCCAGCTTGCGGAACGCCTGCTTGATCTCCTTGCCGGAGGCGTTCTTGGCAACACCCAGTGAGGCGTAATAGTCCTTGAATTCCATTGGCCTAGAACCGTGGCTGGCCGCCTCCGCGGGCGCGTGCGATGCGCCGTGCCCGGAGGCGCCCGACGCCATGCGCGATCAGAGTCCCAGCATTTCGTTGAGCTTTTCGATCTCCCGCAGCAATCGTCGTCGACCGTCGTTGCGCGCGAGTCGATCGTCCTCGACCAGCGGCTGAATGCGCCGAAGGACCTCGGCAATCTCCAGCAACTGCTGCACGCCGGCGAGGTTCACGCCCACATCGTCGACCAGGCGCTTGATGAATCGCAGCCGCTCGATCTCTTCCCTCGAATACAGTCGCATGCTGCCGAGGGTCCTGGACGGCTGGACCAGGCCAAGGCGTTCGTACTTCCGCAGCGTCTGCGGGTGCATGCCCAGCATGCGCGCCGCGGTGGAGATGAAGATCAGCTCGTCTGCAGTCGCCCACGCCATCGCGTCACCTCTCGGCGCCGAGCGGCCCACGCGGCCGGCGGCCCCTGGCCCCGCGTTGCATTGACATGGTCTAAGTATAGGACTTGACACGAATTGTGTCAATGTTGGCGCAGGATGCCCCGCCTGCGGCGCGCCGCCCGGCCACCCTACTTCATGAAGATCGTCCGGAGCTCTTCGGGTCCGGTCGCCGACTGAATGAGCAGTTTGGCCACCAGCGCTGTCCAGCCCGTCTGGTGACTAGCGCCCAGGCCGGCCCCGGTGTCTCCGTGGAAGAACTCGTAGAAGGGCACGAGGTCGCGCCAGTGGGGATCCTGCTGCAGGCGCTCGCGGGAGCCGAAGACCGGGCGGCGTCCGGAGGCGTCGCGCAGGAAAATCGCCGACAACCGCTGGGACAGCTGGGTGGCGACCTGATCCAGCGTGAAGAATTGCCCCGAGCCGGTTGGACATTCCACGCGGAATTCCTCTCCAACATAGTGATGGAACTTCTGCAGCGCCTCAATCAGGAGGAAGTTCACCGGGAACCATACCGGTCCGCGCCAGTTCGAATTGCCACCGAACAACCCGGTGCTGGACTCGGCCGGTTCGTAGTTGACGCGGTGTTCGGTCCCGTTGATGGTCAGGGTGTAGGGATGTTCGCGATGCGTCCGCGACAGCGAGCGAATGCCGTACGGCGAGAGGAACTCGGCCTCATCGAGCAGCACTTTCATTACGCGCCGGAGCCGGTGGGGCCACACCACGGCGAGGAGGCGCCGATTGACGCTGCCCCGGATCTTCATGTTGGCGACGTGCTTGGTGAGATCGGGCCTGTGTTCGACGAACCAGTCGAGGCGGCGCTTGAAGGCCGGAAGGCGCTCGAGCGCCTCGTCGTCGAGGGTTTCGACCGCGAACATCGGGATCAGGCCCACCATCGACCGGATCTTCATCGGATGCCGCGCGCCATTCGGGAGGTGGAGCACGTCGTAGAAGAAGCCGTCGGCTTCGTCCCACAGGCCGGCGCCCTCCTCGCCGATGCTGTTCATCGCGTGGGCGATGTACAGGAAGTGTTCCCAGAACTTGCTCGCGACGTCTTCGTAGGCGGGATTGCCGGCGGCCAGCTCGATCGCGATGGCCAGCATGTTGAGGCAATACATGCCCATCCAGCTCGTGCCATCCGACTGCTCGAGGTGTCCGCCGGTCGGCAGTGTGGTCGACCGATCGAAGACGCCGATGTTGTCGAGGCCCAGGAACCCCCCCTGAAAGACGTTGTTGCCCTCCGCATCCTTGCGGTTCACCCACCACGTGAAGTTCAGCAGGAGTTTCTGGAAGACGCGCTCCAGGAACACGCGATCGCCGCGGCCCGTCCGTTTCTTGTCGATTTTGTAGACTCGCCAGGCAGCCCAGGCGTGCACGGGCGGGTTCACGTCGCCAAGCGCCCACTCGTAGGCCGGCAGCTGGCCGTTGGGGTGCATGTACCATTCGCGCAGCATGAGCACGAGCTGGTCCTTGGCGAACTCCGGGTCGACCAGCGCGAGCGCCACGCAGTGAAAAGCCAGGTCCCACGCCGCATACCATGGGTATTCCCACTTGTCGGGCATCGAGATGATGTCTGCGTTGTACAGGTGCTCCCATCCGCGGTTTCGACCGGCGCGACGCCCCAGCGGGGGAACGGGCTGATCGGGATCCCCGTGCAGCCAGTCGCGGACGACGTAGTGATAGAACTGCTTGGACCAGAGCAGCCCGGCAAACGCCTGACGGACGACGAGCCGCTCGTCCTCGCCCATCGGCCGCTTGACGACGGCCTCGTAGAACTCGTCGGCTTCGGCGCGACGAAGGTCGAAGGTGCTGGTGGCCTCGGCAAACGGCGTGCGGCCGAAGCTGTCCGGATCACGGTCCGTGAAACGAAGCCGCAGGGTAGTGGACCCACCCGCCGGCACCAGCAGCTGATAGTGCGCCGCGCCCTTGGTGCCCTCCTGTGCGGGATTGACCGCGGAAGTGCGTCCTGACACCACCGCGTCGTTGATGGCGTCCTTGAAGTAGCCGGCGGTTCCGAATCCGAACAGGCGGTTCGTATTGGTCTCGTTCTCGGTGAACAGCATCCGCGGTGACCCCTCACAGTACAGCCACCGTCTGCCGTAACTGGGCTCGTCCAGGGCGATGATCGACGTGTTGGCCACGAGGCCGGGCAGGTCTCGCAGCCGGGGCCGGACCGCGTCGGGATTCCAGCTCCAGGTGTTGCGGAACCACACCGTGGGCAACACGTGCAGCGACGCCTCCGCGTCACCGCGGTTGTGAACGATGATCCGGAGAAACAGGTCTTCCGGGTCGCCCTTGGCGAACTCGCCGACGATGTCGAAGTAGCGGTCGTGATCGAAGGCACCGGTGTCGAGCAACTCGAACTCGGGATGCGCCCGGCTCCGGCGTGCGTTCTCGCGCGTGAGGGACTCGTAGGGAAACGCCGAGTGTGGATACTTGAAGAGCCACCGCATGTAGGAATGCGTGGGCGTCGAATCCAGGTAGAAGTACTCTTCCTTGACGTCCTCCCCGTGGTTGCCTTCGTTGCCGGTCAGGCCGAACAAGCGTTCCTTGAGGATGGGATCCCTGCCGTTCCAGAACGCCAGCGCCAGACAGATCCGCTGGTGGCGGTCGGAGATGCCGGCCAGACCGTCTTCGTTCCATCGGTACGCGCGCGATCGCGCATGATCGTGCGGGAAGTACTCCCAGGCGGTGCCTGCCGCGCTGTAGTCTTCGCGCACGGTGCCCCAGGCCCGCTCGCTCAGATAGGGGCCCCAGCGCTTCCAATGCCGGATGCGTTGCTGGTCTTCTCGAAGTCTCGTGTGTTCGGCCGTCACGAAGCAGCATCATACCCGGCCGCGCTTCGCCATTGACAGCGCCGTGACCGCGTCGGTGATACTGAGAAGACAGTGCTGGACGTCCACGCCTCAGATCTGCTCACCGTAGCACTCCTCGTGGCGCTCGAGGGGGTGCTGAGCGCGGACAACGCCATGGTGCTGGCCGTCCTCGTCCTGGGTCTCCCGCGGCACCAGCAACGCAAGGCGCTGCGGTACGGCATTCTCGGCGCCTTCGCGTTTCGCATCCTGGCCACGGCCTTTGCCGCCTACATGATTCAGGTGGCCTGGATTCAGTTGCTCGGCGCCGCCTACTTGCTGTATCTGCCGTACCAGCATTTCTGGGGACACGCCGCCGACCATGACCGTCGCGCCCCACAGCCCGCCCGCCCCTGGCTCGGCATGTCCGCATTCTGGGCAACGGTTGTCAAGGTCGAGCTGACCGACATCGTGTTCGCGGTCGATTCGATCCTCGTCGCCGTGGCGATGTCCAACAAGCTCTGGGTGATCATCACTGGCGGCGTGCTGGGCATCATCGCCATGAGGCTCGTCATCGGCCAGTTGCTGGCCCTTGTGACGCGGTATCCGACGCTGGTGGACGGTGCGTTCATCATCATCGCGTGGGTCGGCATCAAGCTGCTCATCGAATACCTCCACACTGTGGGCGTCGTCCATTTCGCGATCCCGAAATGGCTGTCGCTGGGACTGATCGTAGTAATATTCGCGATCGCGTTCTTGTATGCGCGACGCCGGGATGCTCCGCCTCCCCCCAAAGAAGGCGACGCGAGCGCCGAACTGCTCAGCGACCACTGGAAGTGAACTCGTCTACCGCCGGCAACACCCACGGACCAGCGCCTGGCGCGACCGATGGAGGGACTTCATGGCGATCCGAGGGTACGTCATCCTGACGCTCGTCCTCGCTGCATCAGCGGCGGGTGGCAGGCTGCGCGCCGACGACCAGGCGCGCCCGAACATCGACTGGCCCTCCTTTCGCGGACACTCGGCCCTCGGCGTCGCCGAAGGTGAGGCTGCGCCCACCACCTGGGACGTGCCGCGCGGCAGGAACGTCGCCTGGCGCGTGCCGCTCGCAGGGCTCTCACATTCGAGTCCCGTCGTCTGGGGTCCGCAGGTCTGCACGGCATCCGCGATCAGCAGCCAGGCCACCTCGGAGCTGCGTGTCGGCTTGTACGGCGACATCAAGTCTGCCGTCGATGACGCGCCGCATCGATGGGTCGTCATGTGCTTCGACAAGCGCTCCGGCAAGCTGCTGTGGGAGCGGACCGCGCATACCGGCGTCCCCAAGGTGAAGCGGCACACCAAGTCGACGCACGCCAGCTCCACCCTCGCCACGGACGGACGCTACCTGGTCGCCTTCTTCGGGTCCGAAGGGCTCTATGCCTATGACATGAAGGGCACGCTCGTCTGGAAAAAGGACCTCGGCCTCCTGGACTCCGGGTTCTTCCAGGCCCCCGACGCGCAATGGGGATTTGCGAGCTCGCCGATCATCCATGGCGATCGCGTCATCGTCCAGGCCGACGTGCAGAGGGGGTCGTTCGTCGCGGCACTCGACGTGGCCACGGGGCGGGAGCTCTGGCGAACGCCGCGCAGCGACGTGCCGACATGGAGCACGCCATCCGTGCATGTCGCCGGCGGCCGCTCGCAGGTCGTGGTCAACGGATGGAAGCACATCGGGGGGTACGACCTGGCCACGGGCACGGAGCTCTGGCGAATGGTCGGCGGCGGCGACATTCCCGTCCCGACGCCCGTCTCCGCCCACGGCTTGATCTTCATCACGAATTCGCACGGCAAGATGTCGCCCATCTTCGCCATCAAGCCGACGGCCTCGGGAGACATCAGCTTGAAGGACGGGGAGACGGCCAATGCACACATCGCGTGGAGTTACCTCCGTGATGGCGCCTACATGCAGACGCCGATCGTGTATGGGGACCTGCTGTACGTCTGTCGCGACAACGGCGTGCTGAGCGTGTTCGACGCCCGAAGCGGGCAACGCCACTATCAGACCCGGCTCGCCGACGGCCGAACGGGGTTCAGCGCCTCGGCCGTCGCCTCGAATGGCCGTCTCTACTTCACCAGTGAGGAAGGCGACGTCCACGTCGTCAAGGCGGGGACCACGTTCGAGCAGCTGGCGGTCAACCCGCTCGGCGAGGTGGCCATGGCGACGCCGGCCATTTCGGAGGGCGTCATGTATTTCAGGACGCGCGGGCACCTGATCGCGATTGACGAGTAGAGCGCTCGGTACCCGCCGTCAGCCAGCGAAGCCGCAACAGGCGGACAGGCATCGCCGACATGCGGCGGGCCACGCCCAGCAGTCGGGAGTCGGACGAGCGCGCGTGGCGCTCGAAGGCCCTGTCGTCGCCGGCCTGCAGTGCCACCGGGTCTGCCTCTTCGGCCGCAGACCGCTCGCCTCGTCGGTCAGGGCCGCCGCCGATCATGGCCGCACCTGACCGGAACGGCTGGCACCAGAGGCACCTGCCGGTCATCCCCCTCGTAGAACACGCGCTCGAGAAACAAGCCGGATGGAGGAGCCGTCAGCGTGCCGGGCGTGGTCGAGGGATGGGCCAACCACTCGTCCACCATGGACTCTGGCAGCTTGCCGAGCCCGATTTCAACGAGCACCCCCACCATGCGCCGGACCATTTTCCAAAGGAAATGGGAGCCGGCCACTCGAATGAGCACCAAGTCCTCGTCTTCGGCCACCTTGACCTCGTCGATGAGCACCGCCGTGGACTTGTCCTCGCCAGCGTCGGCGCTGAACGACTGGAAATCGTGCATGCCCGTGAAGCGGTCGGCGGCCCGCGCCATCGACTCGAGGTCGAGCGGCTCTTTGACCCACCACACGAACGCCTTGGCGAATGCCGTGCGCCGGCGGGAAATCTGGTAGAGGTAGCTGCGGGCCACGGCACCATGCCTGGCGTGGAACCGGTGAGGCGCCTTGACGAGCGAGAGCACGTGGATATCGGCCGGCAGCTCGTCGTTCACCCGACGGCGGAACGTCTCGAGCGGCATGGTCATCGAGGCCTCGAGATGCGCGACCTGTCTCAGCGCGTGGACGCCGGCGTCGGTTCGCCCCGAGCCCTGGCACTCGAAGGTGCGCCCGCCGACCACCTGCTGAATCGCCTGTTCGAGCTCTCCCTGGACGGTGCGAGCGTTGGTTTGCTTTTGCCAACCGCTGTACCGCGTGCCGGCGTACTCGAGGGTCAAACGGAAGCGGGCCACCTGGCGATGATAACCAACCTGGCCGTCCCAGGTGCCAGCACCGCCACGGACCAGAGGAGTTGCACGGCCAGACTCGCAGCGCCGGGTGTCGGACCTGCATGTCAAGGCGTCTCACCGGGATCGGGACAGGACATTGCCGCTCGCGGGGTGGAGCAGCACTGTGACGTGCGTGCCTGTCCGAGGTCGAGCCTCACGTGATGCCGAGCGACGTCGCTTGTCGCAAGGTAGACTGGTGGCCCGTTCGAGAAGGGAACGGGGACGACCGAGGACCGACCGATGAGCCATCGCCCTATCCAGACTTCCAACCTCCCGAAACCGGTGGGCCCCTATTCCCCCGGGATGGGATTCGACCGGCTGGTCTTCGTATCGGGGCAGGGTGCCACCGACCCGGCGACCGGCAAGCTGGCAGGCGCCGGCGTCGCGGCGCAGACCGCCCAGTGCCTGAAGAACGTCCAGACCATCCTCGAGGCGGCCGGCTCAGGTCTGGGGCATGTCCTGCGGTGTGGCGTTTTCCTCCTCGACATGCGCGAGTTCCAGGAGATGAACGGGGTGTATGCACAGGTGTTCGGCGATCACCGCCCGGCTCGTACGACGATCCAGGCGGCAGGGCTGCCGGGCGAGGGCCTGCGCGTCGAGATCGACTGCATCGCGTACATTCCTTGATCCACCGTCGGACGGGGCGGCCGCTCGCGAGGCGATCGGTGACCAACGGCAGGGACGATTCGCCGCCTCCCGCCCTCGGCGGACGATTATCCTAAGGACATGCGCATTCCAGCCTCACTACGGACCCGCACCCTTGTCGCCGTCGGCGTGCTCTGTGCCGCCGTACAGGTCGCCGGCCATGCCGACGAAGGCTTCTGGCTGTTCAATCGGCTGCCCCGAGCCGAAATTCGCAAGGCGCTCGGCGTCGATCTGAGCGACGCGTGGATTACCCGCGTCCAGCAAGCGTCGGTTCGGTTTCCCAGCGGCTCCGGCTCCTTTGTCTCCGCTGACGGGCTCGTGCTCACCAATCACCACGTCGCGATGGACATCATCCAGGAGCTGAGCACGACCGAACGGGACTTCGTCAAGGAAGGGTTCCTTGCCCGCGATCAGTCTCAAGAACTCAAGGCGCCGAACCTCGAGCTGCTCGTGCTGCAGCAGATCGAGGACGTGACGGCACGGGTCAACCAGGGCGTCACAACGTCGATGTCGGCCGCGGAGGCGCTGACCTCACGGCGCGCGGCCATCGCCGCCATTGAAGCCGAAGCGGAGAAGCAGACAGGGCTCCAGAGCGAGATGGTCACGCTGTACCAGGGCGCGCAGTACCACCTCTACCTGTACAAGAAACTCGACGACGTGAGACTGGTCTTCGCGCCGGAGTTCGACGCCGCATTCTTCGGCGGCGACCCCGACAATTTCACCTTCCCGCGCTACTGTCTGGACATGACGCTGTTCAGGGTGTACGAAGGTGGAAGACCCCTGCGCGTCACCCACTTCCTGCCGTGGTCCAGGGCCGGCGTCAAGGCCGACGAACCGGTGTTCACATCGGGTCATCCGGGAACGACGCAACGCCTCAACACCGTGGCGCATCTGGAGTTCATCCGCGATCACGGGCTGCCGTTCAACCAGGAGGTCTTCGGCCGCCTGCACAAGGCCCTGTCGGCGTATCGCTCCGAAGGCACGGAGCAAGAGCGCCACTCCCGTGACCTGTTTTTTTCGCTGGAGAACTCCCTGAAAGCGTGGCGCGGTCAGATCCAGGGATTGCGGGATCCAGGGCTCATGGCCAAGAAGATCGCCGCGGAGGCGTCGCTTCGTGCGGCAGTGTCCGCCACCCCTGACCTGGCGCGCCGCTTTGGCGATGCCTGGCCCGCCGTCGCCAAGGGCCGCAGCGAGCTACCGGCGTACAACCTCGATCGGGTGTTTTTCGAGGGTGGCCTCGCCTTGTTCTCCGAGTACTTCACCCATGCGCGGACGCTGTTGCGCTGGTCGGAAGAGAGTCTGAAGCCCAACGGCCAGCGCCTTCCGGAGTACACCGACACGCGCAAGGCGCAGATCGAGCGGCAGCTCGGTTCGGAGGCTCCGATCTTCCCGGCGCTCGAGCGCGTCCGACTGGCCGAGTCTCTCGCGCTCGTCCGCGACAAGCTCGGCTCCGATCACACGCTCGTGGTCGCCCTGCTCGCAGGCAAGGCACCTCTTGCACGGGCCTCCGAGCTTGTCGAGACCACCATGCTGGGTTCGGCTGCGGTCCGCAAGGAGCTGTTCACCGGCGGAGCTGACGCGGTCAGGGCGTCCAAAGACCCGTTCATCAACCTCGCACGACTCATCGAGCCCCGCGCGCGTGAGCTTCGCAAGAAGTACGACGACGAGGTGTTGGCGGTCGAACGCGAGGCCTATGGCCGCATCGCCCAGGCGGTGTTCGCGACGGCAGGGGAGTCGGCGTATCCGGATGCCACCTTTACGCTGCGCCTGTCCTACGGCGCCGTGAAGCGCTATGAGGACCAGGGCCGCACGGTGGAGCCGTTCACGCAGCTTCGGGGGCTCTTCGTGCGTGCCGACGAGCACGGCCAGAAGCCTCCATACAAGTACCCCGAGCGTTGGGCGAAGGCCCGGGCCGCCCTCGATCTGACGACCCCCTACAACTTCGTGACGACCAACGACATTGTCGGCGGCAACAGCGGATCGCCGGTGATCAACGCGCGAGGAGAACTGGTCGGGTTGATCTTCGACGGCAACATCCAGTCGCTGCCGGGCAGCTTCGTCTACGACGGGACGGTCAACAGGGCCGTGGCTGTGGACGTGCGCGGCATGGTCGAAGCGCTGCGCAAGGTGTATCAGGCCGAGGCGCTCGTCGGCGAGTTGCTCGGCGCCGCCGTGACAGTGCCGGGACACTAGCGAAGCTGTGCCTCAAACCGACGAGACCTGAGCTTCGCAGGCGGCCCACCATGTCGTTTTGCCCCGCCTCCGGCGGGCGGACAGCTTCTATGGCCGGTCGAGGGATATGCTTCACTGGTAATTCGTCTGGCCCTCGAAGATGTCTGGGCGTGGACGTTCTTTCGCCGTAGGTCGCTCGATTGCCCGCGTCCCCTCTGCCGCGTTCGGTCAGGCTGCTCGGCTGGACGAGCCTCCTCACCGATGCCGCGAGCGAGGCGATCTACCCGCTGCTGCCGGTGTTTGTCATCCGGGTGCTCGGTGGGACGGCTGTTTCGCTGGGCGTCATCGAGGGCGCGGCCGATGCGGTGAGCAGCCTCGTCAAGATCGCGGCTGGCAGCGTCTCGGACCGAACAGGTCGGCGAAAGCCGCTGGTGGTCGTGGGCTACTCGCTCTCGGGGCTGGTGCGACCGCTGGTGGCGTTGGCCACGTCGTGGCCGCACGTCCTGGCGGTCCGATTCGCGGACCGTATCGGCAAGGGCCTGCGGGGGGCGCCACGCGACGCCATGCTCGCGGCATTGGCGCCGGCAGATGCGCGGGGCCGTGTGTTCGGCTTCCACCGCGCGATGGACCATGCGGGAGCCGTTGTCGGGCCCGCCGCCGCCGCCGCCTACCTGTGGTTCTTCCCCGAACACTACCGGAGCCTCTTTGCGCTGGCCATCATCCCCGGTGCGCTCGCCGTCGCGACGCTGGTCGCGGTCCCGGAAGCACGGGCGACGCGTGCGCCGGCTGCGGGAGCGCCGGGGGCCGACGAAGTGTCGCCGTCGGTGCGCTCGGCGACGGCGCTGCCTGACCCCGGTGGGCCAGGGGCCAGACACGCGCTTCCGGGGCCACTGTGGCGGTTTCTCGGGATCCTCTCGCTGTTCACGCTTGGAAATTCGACCGACGCGTTCCTGCTCTTGCGGCTCTCGGAGGCAGGCCTCGCGACGGTGTTCCTGCCAGTCGTGTGGGCGGGCCTGCATGTCGTCAAGGCCAGCCTGGCCACGTTTGGAGGATCGCTGTCAGATCAGATCGGACGCGTACGACTGATCGGCGGAGGGTGGCTGCTCTATGCGGTGGTCTATGCCGGGTTCGCCACCTCGACAGACCTGGCGTCCCTGCTCGCCTGGTGTCTCGCCTACGGCGTGTACTTCGCCCTCGTGGAAGGGAGCGAGAAGGCGCTGGTGGCCGACCTCGCTCCTCGCGCCCGACAGGGCACGGCGTTTGGCTGGTACAACGCCGTGCTCGGGTTGGGATCCCTCGCGGCCAGCCTCCTGTTCGGGACGATCTGGGAAACCGTTGGGCCGGCGGCGGCGTTTCTTACCGGTTCAGCCCTGGCGGTAGCGGCCGCGAGCCTCCTGATTGCTGACCGATCACTTGCATCGCCGTCGTGATCATCGCGGCCACGTCGGCGACGTTGGCCGGCAGAATGATCGTGTCGGCATTGGTGATCACCTTCCCGAACTCACCGATGTACTGTTCGGCAACCCGCAACTGCACCGCCTCCTGGCCGCCGGCGACCGTCGTCGCCTCGGCGACGCGCCGAAGGCCCTCGGCCGTGGCCGTGGCGACGGCGAGAATCGCGGCGGCTTGCCCTTCGGCCTCGTTGATCTGCTGGGTCTTGCGGGCCTCGGACGCTTTGATCGTTTCCTGCTTGGCCCCCTCGGCCGAATTGATCGCGGCGTCGCGCTGTCCCTCGGACGTCAGAATCACCGCCCGCTTCTCTCGCTCGGCCCGCATCTGCTTCTCCATGGCCGCGAGCACATCATGAGGCGGCGTGATGTTCTTGATCTCGTAGCGTAAGACCTTGACGCCCCACGGCTCCGACGCCTTGTCGAGTTCGGCGACCACCGACGTGTTGATGTTGGTGCGCTCCTCGAAGGTCCGGTCCAGATCGATCTTGCCCACCTCGCTGCGCAAGGTCGTCTGGGCCAGCTGCGAGATGGCAAACAGATAATCCGAGATTCCGTAGGACGCACGCTCGGGATTGAGGACCTTCAGGTAGAGCACGCCGTCCACCTGGACCTGCACGTTGTCACGCGTGATGCAGACTTGCGCGGGAATGTCCACGGCGGATTCCTTGAGCGAGTGCTTGTAGCGGATGACGTCGAAGAACGGGATCAGAATGTGAAAGCCTGCGCCCAACGTCCCTGAGTACTTGCCCAAGCGCTCCACGACGTAGGCGCTCTGCTGCGGAACGACGATCGCCGTCTTGGCGAGCACGACGATCACGATGATGGCGAGCAGGATGATGACGAACAGTCCGCCTTCCATGGGCGCTCCTTACTCAGGTTGAATGAAGACGAGCAGGCCGTCCACGCGCGTCACGCGGCAGCGTTGCCCGGCTTCGAGGTTCGTGGTGGCTTCGTTGCGCGCGTTCCAGAGAGTGCCGCGCAGCTCGACGCGGCCGACGCCGCCAGGCACGATACGCTCGCGTGGCACCGCGAGCTCGCCGATCATCGTATCGACGTGAATCGTCGGCTGCTCGACGCGTTCCTGGAGCCGGCCGCGAAAAAACAGCAGGTAGACCACCGACGTGACGGTGAACACCAGCCATTCGACCCAGGCGTCCATGGCCGGCCCGACGCGCGCCAGGATGCCGACCGTCAGCGCACCCAGGCCGAAGAACATGACGAAGAACCCGCTGGGCGTGACAAGTTCGACGACCAACAGCACCAGGCCCCCGGCCAGCCACATCCACCAGTCCATGGCGGGCGATTATACGCTGCCGGACCAACGCGTGCGTCTGTTAAGATCGCGGGTTGCGATGGCCCGTATCCTTGTCACCAACGACGATGGCGTGCAGTCGGAGGGCATCAGGTCGCTTGCCAGGGCCCTCGAGCCCCTGGGCTCTGTAACCGTCGTGGCTCCCCTCCACGAGTCGAGCGCGATCGGACATGCGTTGACGCTGCGGCGTCCCCTGCGCCTCGAGCCGCTTGGCGAGGACCGGTACGGCGTCGACGGCACACCCACCGACTGCGTCAATCTCGGCATCGCCGTGGTGCTCAAGGGCACGCCTCCCGATCTGGTGGTGTCCGGCATCAACACCGGGTGGAACCTGGGCGATGACGTCACCTATTCGGGCACCGTGGCCGGCGCGCTCGAAGCCGCGCTGCTCGGCATTCCGGCGATGGCCGTCTCTCTGCGACGCGCGCGAGATCAGCAGTTCGATTTCGGCCCGTCGGCCCACGCGGCCGCCATCCTGGCGGACCTGGCCCTGCGGCATCCGTTGCCGGATCGGACGTTTCTCAACGTCAATGTCCCGAAGGGCGTCCCCAAAGGGTTTCGCCGAACCGTCCAGGGCAAGCGGAACCACGTCACGAAGATCACGGAGCGACTCGACCCCAGGGGCAAGGCGTACTACTGGATCGAAGAGGGCATCGACGAATGGGCGCCCCACGATCACAGCGACTATTTTGCCGTCAAGCAAGGCTTCATCTCGGTCTCCCTGCTGCACCCGGACTTGACCGCCCACCCGCACGACGAGGCCTTCGGGCGGTTCCCGCTCCCGGAGGCGCTGGCCGTCCCCTAGGATCCGCCCGCGCCCCGCGGTGCCCTGTCCGGTGTTAGACTAGACGAGCGTCGGGGCGTGGCTCAGCTTGGTAGAGCGCTCGGTTCGGGACCGAGAGGCCGCTGGTTCGAATCCAGTCGCCCCGACCAGTTTTCTTCGTCTTGAGACGTCAGGTCTGCGGCGGACTCGTCCGGAGAACACATGGGCGCTCACCCGCATCCGCCCGTCACTCGGAAAATCCTGGATCGAGTCCGCGGTGAATTTGGAGAAATGCCGGGCCTCAGGCTGACCCGGCCCCAGGCGCAGCGCCTGTGGGGCCTCGACGAAGACACCTGCACCCGCATCCTCAACACCCTGGTCGCGTCCGGGTTCCTTCAGCGCACCAAAGACGGCACCTATGGGCGCCTCGAAGGGGAGCCGCCCGTCTCCACGCGCCGACGGGTAGGCCGATCGTCACTCGCATCGAATACGCCGTCGATCCGCCGCGAGCGTTAAGCGAGATAACTCGTCAACCCGGCCAGCCCCTCACGCTTCCTCCGCGGGATCGGTCACGCGGTTCGCGCGTTTGCCGCCGATTGCACGGGTGAACAGGTCCGCGCGCACCTTTTCCCATTGCTGGGGCAGTTTCCGCAGTCCGCAACCGGAGACAAAAGCCAATAACCTTCTATTTTACATGTAGTTACGGTCATTGTTCAGCCTGGATCGAATCATGCCTCCTTCTGTGTCCAAGGCCAAAAGCCTCGCAACGGCTCCGGCTGAAGGAGGACTTCATGTGGTTATGGGCAGCATTCTGGGTACTGCTGGCGGGCGTCGTGGGAACGTTCACGTTCGTCAACTGGGAGATCCTGACGGCCCGGACGGCGCTCAATCTGCTGGTGGCCCAAATGACCGCGCCGCTCGGCCTGGTGATGCTCGGCGGTCTGGTGGCGCTGACTTTCGTGTACCTCGTGTTTCTCGTGTGGCTGGAGACAAAGGCCATGCTTCAGATTGGCAAGCGCCGCACGTCTGGGGAGAACGCGACGGCCACCGCGACGCTGGCGGACCTGCGTAGCGCTTTGGACCAGCATTTCGAGAGTCTGAAGAACGAGACCAGCGAGTCGCTCCGGCGCGTCGTGTCCCGACTCGAGCGCGTCGAAGAGCGGATGACAGACCGGATCGAGCAGCCGGTTACCAGGCGGGTCGGCTAGGGTCGCGAGGAGAGCCCGGGGCGCGTCAGATTCCTGGTGGCGCCCCTCGGGTGCGGCTGGTCGGACGTCAAGCCCACAACAACAAAGGAGTGCAATGTCCAAGTCTCTCAATACACGCGTCTTTCTCGTCGCCCTTGCCGCCACGTGGCTGATGGCTTCGAGCGGTGTGGCCCTCGCTCAAAGCGAGCAGGCCGAGAAGGTTCGCGACGCGGCGAACGTGCTGCGCGAGATCATGGAAGTGCCCGATCAAGCCATTCCTGATGCCGTGCTTCGTCGAGCAGAGGCCATCGCCGTGTTTCCCTCGACGCTCAAGGGAGGATTCCTGATTGGGGCGCAACGAGGACACGGGATCATCAGTGTCCGCGACACCAAGACTGGCGCGTGGTCGCTGCCGGGCTTTCTGACCGTCACCGGCGGCAGCTTCGGCGCCCAGATCGGCGTGCAATCGGTCGATCTCGTACTCGTCGTGATGAATCGGCGAGGCATTGAGAACCTGCTGAAGAACCAGTTCAAGATTGGCGCGGGCGCATCGGTCACCGCCGGTCCCGTGGGCCGCTCGACGGAAGCCGCCACCGACTTGCAGTTGAGGGCTGAGATCCTCAGTTATTCCCGTGCGCGCGGTCTGTTTGCCGGCGTGAGCCTGCAGGGTGCCGCAGTCAGACCGGATCGCGACGCCAACGAGGGCTTCTACGGCGAACCGTACCGCACACGCTCGATCGTCCTGGATCAGCACGCACCGAGCGTGCCTCCGCATCAAGCGGTCATCGATACCTGGCGAGCGGCGCTGCGGTTGTACACATCCGCTCAGCCCGCCACCAACCGATGACACAACGACAGCTGCCACTCTCAACGAGGAGACGAAGATGACGAGCGAGGTTGAACGAATTGAACGACCCTCCCGCGCAGGGGGGCTGATGTGGGCATTTTTCTGCGGCGCCTTGACGGGGGCAGCACTCGCGGTGCTGATGGCCCCGGCCTCGGGGCGAGAAACGCGCGAGCAGATTCGCAAGAAGGCGCTCGAGGGCCGAGACCGGGCTCATCAGCTGGTCGAGCGCGGGCGCGCAAGCGCCGAGCGGGCCCGGATGCACGCGAGGCGCCAGAAGGATCATCTCGCCCACGCCGTTGCCGAAGGACGCGCTGCCATGGCCGACATGCGCGCGCGCGGCACCCGCGCGGTGGCCTCGATGCAGCAGGAGGCCAAAGGCGCCGCCGGTGATGCGCGCCTGGCCGTCGACGACGTGCGGGAGGAGATGATCGGTTCACGCACCTAGACAAAGACTAGGCTCGCGCGAGGCCCGGGGCAGATTCTCCACGGCGTGACGTCCGCCGGCGCGCCGGGCGTGCCATCGTGCGGCACAGCCCGAAACCAATCAGGAGTGCTCGCGTGATCGAGCCCTCGTGATTGCAGCGACGCACTATGATGGACGCTGACCATGATCAGCACGGTGTCCATCGTCGCCCTCGGGTTCGTGCTCGGCGTACGGCACGCCCTGGACCCTGATCACGTTCTTGCCGTCACGACGATCGTGCAGCGGGATGAGCAGCCGCACCATGCGGCGCTCATCGGCGTGCTCTGGGGGCTCGGGCATACGCTGACCATCTCCATCGTTGGGGGCGTGATCATCGCCTTCAACTGGACCATGCCCGAGCGACTCGGGCTGGGATTCGAATTCGCCGTCGCGTTGATGTTGATCGTCCTTGGCGTGTGGACCGTCTCCCGGCTCAAGAGAGGCGTTCCGGCGGGTGTTCTGGCCAAGCGCCACCCAGGTGTGGTGCACAACCACGTGCACCGACACGGCGACTACCTGCATGCGCATCCCCACGGGCACGATCCCGAGACGCATCCACACCCGCCCGATCGGACGCCTCTGGCGGCCCTCGATCGCCGATTCAGCCGACTCGCCCTCTATCACGCGGCGCGTCCGCTGGCGGTCGGCGTCGTGCACGGTCTGGCGGGGTCGGCCACCGCCACGCTCGTGATCCTGGCTGCCATCCACGACACCCGGTGGGCAGCAGCCTATTTGCTGGTGTTTGGACTTGGCACGGTCGCCGGCATGGTGCTGGTGACGGTGTGCTTTGCGGCGACATTTCGCTATGCGCGGCACCGCGACGTTCGGCTGGCTCGTCGTCTCGGTCTTGCCAGCGGCGTGGCGAGCGTGGCCTTCGGACTGTACCTTGCGTATCACATTGGTGTCGTCGAAGGCCTCGCGCTGGCAGGTCCGTAGTTCCGCCCGGGATCTCACAACCGCGTCGAGGCCATCCCGCGTGACTCAGGCGAGGCGAGAGGGCGGTACAATCGTGGCTGATCGTGACGGCCACGCCCGACGCAACACCGGTCCCGCTACGTCGTGTTCCTGTCGTCAAACTGGCGTTGGCTGTGTTCGGCGGGGTGCTGCTCGTCTTGACCGTGCGCGAAGTCGGTTGGGACGCCGTTGGCGGCAGTCTCCGGAGCGTGGGTTGGTGGTTTCTCGCTGCGCTGGCGCTCGGGGGTCTACGCTACGGGGCGCGCGCCCGCGCTTGGCGGGTGTGCGCCTCGGCGCCGTTGCCCTCCAAGGCAGACCAGCGCGACACGGAGGCCTCAGCAGGCGTCGCGCCAAACCCTTCGCCCGAGCCCGTCGCGAGCTGGCCGTTGTTCAAGGCCGTGATCGCCGGAGACGCCCTCGGCAACCTGACGCCGCTTGGACTGCTCGCGAGCGAACCGGCCAAGGTGTACTTCGTGGCAGACCGACTCACGGCCGTCGGGGCTGTTTCCTCGGTCGCGGCCGAGAACGCCTTCTACACGGCCACGGTCTTCCTGATGATCGGCGCGGGCGCGGCGGTGTTCGGCGCGTCGGCGGGCCTCCCGGAAGCTCTTTACTGGAGTGCGCTCGCGGTGCTGGGACTCGTGGTGCTCGGCGGCCTGGTCATGCTGTGGACGGCGCACCGCCGGCCGCGCGTGCTGTCGTGGGTCGGGCGGCGCGTGACGGCGTGGACGGGCCTCGAAGGACCGGGTCGCCTCGACGACATCGAACAGCATCTGTACGGCGTGATCTCCTGGCCCCTTCAGCGGACGGTTCAGGTCCTGCTCTGGGAGGGTCTGTTTCACGTCGCCGCCGTCACCGAAGTGTTCGTCGTATTGAGCGCCTTGGGTCCCGGCCGCGACGTGACGCTGCTCGATGCCTTCGTCCTCGAAACCTTCGGGCGTCTGGTCGTCGTCGTCTTCAAGTTCATCCCGTATCGACTGGGGGTCGACGAAGCGGGAACAGCCCTCGTCGCGCGCGCGCTGGCGCTGGATCCCGCCGCGGGCGTGGCGCTGGCGCTGATTCGGCGCCTGCGAATCCTGACGTGGAACGCAGCCGGTCTCGTCGTGCTCACGCGCACGCGTTCGTAGCCCCTCATTCCAGGACACGCGCCGCGGGGTCATCGGGGGGACCTGCAACTCCTCCAGCCCTGCGATCACCTCAGGCATGTCGCGGCTCGAGGCGAAGCCGAGGAGGCCCCGATCGCAGAGCCAACACACGGAGTCCGGAAGCGACGGGAACGAGCGGGCCTAGCTGAGCCGCGAGAGCACCACGAGCACGCCAACGGCGGCAGCCACCTGAAGGCCCAACGACGCGCGGTCCCTCAGAAAGAGGACCCCCACACCGAGGAACACCGCCCCCAGAGCCAGCGCGCTCCAGTACAAGTCTCGCGTGCTCTCTTCGATGTCTGCCGCATCCGCCCGGCGCCTGGTGATGTCGATGATCGAATTGGCGATGTCGCGGTCCGACTCCCGATCGAGCTCGAAATACCGGCCGCCGCCCGCAGTCGCCAGAACCGAGAGGGACGCACGGTCGAGCGTCGAGGAGACGGGAGGACGCGGTGCGGCCTGGGGCGGCTCTGGAATCACGCCGCCCGCCGTCGTGCCCACCCCCACCACGAAGACGGGGATCCTCCGCTCCTGCGCGACGGATAACGACTTGGCCACCGACCCGCTCCACGCCTGCCCGTCGGAGACGAGCACGAAGGCCTTGGGGTTGCGCGACGACGGTGCCGGATTTGGCGAGCCGGGCGGTCGCGCGTCCGCTGGCCGCCGAGGCGCGCCTCGAGCCAGCTCCTCGTCCTTCTCGATCAAGCGGAGACCCCAATAGATGCCACGCTCGATGTTGGTATCCCAGGTTGTCTCGTCCTCGAGGCGGAATGGCGGCTCTCCCTCGAGGTGGTCCAGGAAGAAGAAGAACGTGTTGGGATCACGCGTCAGGCGGACCTGGGGCGCCGCGATGGTCGCAAACAGCGCCAGGGCGATCCGGTCGTCGTCCCACTGCAGTGCTTCTGCTAGGGACCTCAGAAACGACATCGACCGTCGCCAGCGGTCGTCTTGCACGTCGCGAACGCGCATGGATGCCGACCCGTCCTGGAGCACGACCAGATCGATCCCGCTGGTTCGTACCATCGAGGCCACCGCGACTGGCCGAGCCAGCGCCACAATCGTGACGGTGAGCGCCGCAATCAAGCACAGCCAGAACGTGAGCTCTCCCAAGACCGGCAAGCGCTCGGTATGGAACCGAGTTGGCAATTGGCGGTGACGACGCATGGCGATGACGTCGTGATGCCGGCGCCACGCCTGCAGCCCCCACACCAGGAGAAAGACCAGCGGCGCCACGAGCAGCGGCAGATAGCCCGGGGCGGCGAATCGGAGGCCGGCGAAGTCGATGCCTGTCGGCACGCGTGTCAGCCCTTTCTCACCTT
>JBQTIE010000331.1:0-4147 GCA_052389315.1 Acidobacteriota bacterium | reverse complement strand
GCTGGCTTTGCTTGCATTCTGGCTGTACGGCGGCTCGAACTCGACGGCAGATCCCCGCTGGTTTGACCTTCGCTGGGTGTTCGAGCGTGCGGTTGCGTACTCTCCTCGGCACATCCTGCCGCACCCATCCGCAGCTCTCGAGCCGGTGGCCCTTCTGTGGCTGGCCCTTCTCAGCGGCCTGGGCGCCGCCCGGCTCAGCGTCTGGGCGCCCCACCGGTCTCAGGCCATGCTCGCTGTCGCACTCATGGCGCATCTGGTGATCGTGCGACCTCGAGCGCTTCCCCTCGACCAGCCATTGGCCTCGCCGAGCCTCGCTGAGACACCCATGTACCTGACACCCGCGGCATCCGCGCCTCGGCTGTACGAGGTGGTCCGCACGCTCCCTGACGACTCGGTCGTCGTCGAGTTGCCGTTTGGCGACCCTGGGTATGAAGCACGCTACATGTTCTTTGCCGCCACGCATGGGCGGCGTGTGGCGAACGGGTTCGGCCCCGTCCGGCCTGCGAGCCATGCGGCGCGAATGGCGGCACTCGAAGACCCGGCCCGGGATCGGGCGCGTGCAGAGGCCGCGCTCAGCGACGTCTCGCACGTCGTCGTTCATCGTGGCGCGTGGCGAGACGACACGGCCGTTCGGCTGGAGGCGTGGCTCGAGTCGATTGGCGCCGTGATCATGGACGAGGTGGAGGGCGCCGGATTGTGGCAACTCCGATCGCCTGAGCGTCTCGCGCGCCAACGGCATGCGCCATGACATCGTGGCTCAATCGGCCATCGATCGTGGCCGTGCTCTACGTCGCCATCACACTCGTCATGACATGGCCGGTGGCGCCCGGCATCGCGCGGGACCTGCCAGGCGATCTCGGGGACCCGGCATTCGTGGCAGGCATGATGGCGTGGGCCGCGGAGCATTGGCTCGCGCTCTTTCGCGGTGACCTCGGCGCAGCCTCCCGGTTCTGGGACGCCCCGTTCTTTCATCCCGAGCCGTTCGTCACCGCTTACTCGGAGCACTTTCTCCTGCAGTCGCTCCTCACGCTGCCGGTGTTCGCCTTCACGCGCAACGCCGTGCTTTGCTACAACCTCTGGTTTCTCGCGACGTTCGTGCTGACCGCTCTGGGAATGTACCTCTTCGTGCGCGACGTCACCGCCAAGCCCGTTGCCGCCGTCGTGGCGGGGCTGGCCCTGGCGTTCGCACCGTATCGGATCGCGACCATGCCGCACCTCCAGGTGCTGTCGGCTCAATGGATGCCGTTCGTTCTTCTCGGCATCAGACGCTACCTGCAGAGCCGTGACACGAACGCGCTCCTCATGGCGGGCGCCGCGCTCTGGGCTCAAAACCTCTCCAGCGCGTACTACATGCTGTACTTCGGTCCATTCGTCGCGTTGTTCGTCGCCGTCGAGATGACCGCACGAAGGCTGCTCCGTCACCTCGTGGTCTGGCGGGACCTCGTGGTCACTGGTGCGGTCGCGGTGCTGGCCACGATGCCCTTCGTCATTCCGTACCTGCTGCGCCAGCGGGGCGCTCGGCGACCGCTCTTCGAAGTCGTGCGGTTCTCTGCCGATCTCAAGAGCTGGCTGACCGCCAGCCCGCACCTGAACGTGTGGGGACATCTACAGACGTTCGTCAAGGACGAGGGCTTTCTCTTTCCCGGCGTCGCGATCGTGATGCTCGCGGCCGCGGGGCTCTGGAGCACGTGGCGTCGTCCACACGCGTGCGTGGTCGACCGCCCGAGCGCGAAAACCGTGGTCTGGTTCGGCGGCCTGGCGCTCGTGCTTTCGTTCTGGCTGGCGCTAGGGCCGCGCGTCCAGATCGAAACCCAGCCGACCGGGCTTCCGTCGATCTATCAGCTCGCGTACGACTACGTGCCCGGTTTCTCCTCGGCGCGGGTCCCCGCCCGATTCACGGTCATCACGATCTTGGCCCTCTCGGTGCTCGCCTCGGGAGCGCTGGCACGCCTCGAAGCGGCGGGCCGGCGTGGCTTGCTCGCCGGCATCGCGCTGATTGTGTTGGCCGAAGGCTCCGCATTCCCCTTGCCGACCAATCTGACTTGGAGCAGCGCACCAGCAGAGTTCCATCCGGCTGATGCACGACTGTATCGGGCCGCTGACGCCCCGCCCGTCTATCGGTACCTCGCGCGGCTTGGTTCGGACACGGTCGTCGCCCATTTTCCGTTCGGCTTGCCGGAGCGCGAGATCCAGTACGGGTACTATTCGTGCGTGCTGGCGACCAGGACGGTCAACGGGTATAGCGGATGGTTTCCGCCGAGCTACAACGTGCGCCTCCGTGCGCTTCGCGACCCGGTGATCGATCCGGCCACGGCCCACGTCATCCTGCTGAGCGACGGGGTCACGCACCTGGTCGTCCACACGCGGGCGTGGGTGGAGGATCGGGGCCGGGGTGTGGTCAGGGCCTTCGAACGGGCCGGGTGGAAGAGCCTTGTCGAATTCGACGGGGACGTTGTCCTGAGACGACCCTGAGGCCGCGCCCGCGCAGGCTGCCGGGCGTCCGAGGAAACCATCCCGCCATGCTCGCCGGTCCGAGGCGGAGCCTCGTTTTCTCGCCCGGCCGGAGGCCGGGCAAAACCAATACTGCCTCTAGCGAGGCGGAGCCTCACCGCCCAACATGCTCGGCGGTCTGAGACGAAGCCTCGCTAGTGTGTGGCACGATGCCACTGATTGTTGACAGACAACAATTGTAAGTGCATGATAAGTGCATGGCTGTCAAGACCATCACGATTGACCTGGAGGCCTACGATCTTCTCTCCCGCCACAAAGGCGACGGGCAGTCGTTCTCGCAGGTCATCAAGGCGCACTTCGGGGTGCAGCCAACCGCCGGACGATTCCTGGCCGGCCTGCGGTCGATTCGGGTGAGCGATCCTGCCCTTGATGCGATGGAGCGACAGGTGCGGGCGCGGCGGCTCGAGCCGGCGCGCGTCGTCCAGCGATGATTCACCTCGACAGCTCGTTCCTGATCGACCTGCTCAGAGAAACCACCCGTGAACGCCCCGGTCCGGCCTTCGACCTGGTCGAGTCCCTCGATGCGACCGAGCTTCTCGCCGTGTCGGTGCACGTCGTGTGCGAGCTGCGGGCCGGGGCGGAACTGTCACGGCATGCCCTCCGGGAGCACAAGGCATTGGACGAGGTCCTGTCAGGGCTGCTCGTGGTGTATCCGGATGGCCGTTTCGCGGCGCGATATGCCAGGCTCCTTGCGGCGACCGCGCGCGGCGGCCGGCCCGTGGCCGCTCTGGACCTCTTCATCGCCGCAGCAGCGACGCTAGACGACGCGCCGCTGGTGACGAGGAATGTGAAGGACTTCTCGCGCGTGCCAGGACTGAGAGTGCTCAAGTACTAACGAGGCCCTGCCTGAGACCGCCAAGCATGTGACGTGAACAGGGGCGGGATGGCTTCGCCTCGCCGGAGGTCGTGTTGGGTTGCCTCCGACCGCTGCGCGGGTCAGTCGCGGGTCATCCGCTCGAGCGTGAGCCGACGAGTGAGGCTCTCGCCGCCGGCACGGATCGACCCCTGGGCGGGGCCGAAGTACATCTTGTCGCCCTCGAAGCGGAAGAACCGCTTCTGCTCGGTGCCCACGTAGTCGGGCCGCCAGGCCGCTTCGACCTTCAGCGTGACGCTTCCCTCAGCCGCGTCGATCGCACACGGTCCCGAATACGCGATGTAGGTGCTGAGGAGCGCGGCCTTCATCTGCTCGCCGACCGCCGTTCCAGCGCCGAATGACGGGACGTCGCTCGACATGATCTGGACGTAGCAGTGACCGCCCTCGACGACGATCGAGCCCACGGGACGTGCGCCCCATGGGAGCCGGGCGACCGAGCCATCGGCGCGACGGTCCTCAGCCGCCACGAGCTTCCAGCGGCCGGCGATGGACTGCGCGGCCGCCGGCGCCGTCATCAGGCCGACGATCAGGAGTGACGTGAGGATCGCCGGCACCTGAGCCCCCCGCACCTGATCACTTTTGCGCCGCACCCGAGTACGTGCTGCACTCGAGGCGCCACCTAATGGGCGACCGTTTTGTAGTGCTCGCGCAGCAGGTCTCGCCCGAAATCCCCGTTGAAGTCGCGCCACACCGAGTGGATGTGGTTGTTGTTGTTCTGCGTGTTGTCGTATTCGATGAGGAAGGTCGGCCCCTGCACGCGGT
>JBQTIE010000330.1:0-53748 GCA_052389315.1 Acidobacteriota bacterium | reverse complement strand
GCCAAAGTCGATCCGAATGAGACAAGTTTTCGCGAATGGCCGCAGGAGATGGCCGGCCCGCGGAGCGGGGCCAAGACGACAACGAGGGCACCAGCGAGGCTGCTCGTCGGTTTGAGGCGCAGCTTCGCTGGTGTCCCGGCCCAGTGATTCGTGGCATAAGTCGCGGAGCGCCGCGCCCGGATCGCAAGGCGCGAGGAGCGAGGATATATTGGGCATATCTGAGCGACGAGCAACGCCGCGAGGCGGGATGCGCCGCCCGCGGATTATGTCGCGAATCACTGGGCCGGGACACTAGGTCGTGTCATGCGTATCGTCGTCGCCATGTCGGGCGGGGTGGATTCATCGGTCGCGGCGGCGCTCCTCGCCGAGGAGGGCCATGACGTCATCGGTGTGTCGATGCAGCTCTACGATCGGCGCGAGAGTGGTCCGTCCGCGGCGGCGTTCGGCACATGCTGCACCATCGACGATCTGCACGACGCCCGCCGGGTCGCCGCCACGATTGGGATCCCGCACTACATCGTCAATTTCGAACGCTCCTTCGATGAGCACGTCGTCTCCAATTTCGTCCGCGAGTACCAGGCCGGGCGCACGCCCATTCCCTGTACCCATTGCAATGCGGACCTCAAGTTCTCGACGCTGCTCGAGCGAGCCGAGGCGTTCGGGGCCGATGCGCTGGCGACCGGACATTACGCGCGGGTCGAGCGCCTGGCCGACGGGACGTATCGGCTGCGCCGCGGCCTGGACCACACCAAGGATCAGACCTACTTCCTGTTCTCCCTGACGCAGGCGCAGCTGGCCCGTGCGCGGTTTCCGGTCGGCGAGTTCGACAAGGAGGCGGTGCGCGAGCACGCCCGTCGGCTGCAGCTGCGCGTCGCCGCCAAACCCGACAGCCAGGAGATTTGCTTCGTCCCGGACGGCGACTACGCCGCGTTCATCGAGCGGGCGGCGCCCGAGGCTCGTCGCAGCGGCGCCCTCGTCAACCAGGCTGGCGAGGTGCTCGGTCGGCACGACGGCGTGCATCGATTCACCGTCGGCCAGCGCAAGGGTCTCGGCCTTTCGGCCCACGCCCCGCTCTACGTGCTCGAGATCCGGCCGGACACGGCACAAGTCGTCGTCGGCCCACGCGAGGCGCTCGCGCGCGACCGCCTGATCGCCTCGCAGGTGAACTGGATCGCGGGCCGGCCGGACACGGATTGGCGCCCGCTCTCGGTCCAGATTCGCCATCGGCACCCGCCCGCGCGAGCCCGCGTGCGCGCCGTGCACACCGACCGTGCCGAAGTCGCGTTCGACGAGCCGCAGATGGCCGTCACGCCCGGACAGGCCGTGGTCTTTTACGATGGCGACGACGTGATTGGCGGCGGCTGGATTGATTGAGCGCCGCGAGGGCGGTCAGGCGTGCGCGGTCTCGGCCTGCTCTTCGTGAGCCAATCCCGACAGGAAGCGTTCGGCGTCGATCGCGGCCATGCAGCCGGTGCCAGCGGCGGTCACCGCCTGGCGATACACATGATCCTGGACGTCGCCGGCAGCGAACACGCCTGCGACGTTGGTCCGCGTGCCCACTGTCGTCTCGATGTAACCCTGCTCGTTCAGCGTCAGTTGACCCTCGACCAGCCCCGTGTTGGGGATGTGCCCGATCGCGATGAACAGGCCATCAACCGCCAGCTCGCTCGTCTCCCCGGTCTCGGTGTGCTTCAGCACCAGGCCCGTCACGATCCCCTTGGCCGCGTCCTTGATGTCCACGACTTCCGTGTTCCAGATGAACCGGACGTTCTCGAGCGAGCGTGCCTTGTCCTGCATCACCTTCGACGCTCGCAGGCTGTCGCGGCGATGGATCACGGTCACCGACGAACAGAGTTTGGAGAGGTAGATCGCCTCTTCCATCGCCGTGTCCCCGCCGCCGACCACGGCCACGGCGCGGCCCTTGAAGAAAAATCCATCGCAGGTGGCGCACGTGGACACGCCGCGGCCGGACAACTGCTTGTCCACGCCCAGCTCGAGCCAGCGGGCTGAGGCGCCGGTCGCCAGAATCACCGTCTCGCTGACATATTCCTTGCCGCCAACGGCAATGCGAAACGGGCGGTTGGACAAGTCGAGCGCCGTGACGTCATCGGCCACAAACTCCGCACCGAACCGCTCGGCCTGGGCGCGCATCGCCTCCATCAGGTCAGGACCCAAGATGCCGTCACGAAAGCCCGGGTAGTTGTCCACGGCCGTGGTGAGCATCAACTGCCCGCCTTTCTCGACGCCTTCGATCACCAGGGGCGCGAGGTTCGCCCGCGCCGCGTACAGCGCCGCGGTCAACCCTGCCGGACCCGTGCCGATGATGGTGACGAGGCGAGGCTGGCTCATCGATCGAACACCTTCAGGAGACGTGCTTGTCGATGAGTCGCGCAAGGTCGCCCTTGTTGGCGAGTCCGACGACCGTTTCCTTGAGGTCGCCGTTCTTGAAGAGCAGGAGCGTCGGGATGCCGCGGATGAAAAACCGGTTGGGTGTGGTCGGATTCTCGTCGATGTTCACTTTGGCGACGGTGAGACGGCCGTTGTACTCCTCGGCGAGCTGGTCCACGATCGGTGCGATACGCCGGCAAGGCGCACACCATTCGGCCCAGAAATCCACCAGCACGACGCCGTCCTTGATCGACTGGTCGAAATCGGTGTCGGTCAACGTCTTGATCTTGTCTGACGCCATATGAGTGCCTCAATCGGTTCGGTGTCGCGGCGGGCGGGGTCGATACGAAACGGCGCGCCCATGGAGCGCCCGGCGAGCGAGCGCCCATCTCTTCTTTATACACCAACCAACCAAGGGCTTCCTTCGCCCTTGATATCCCGCGAATCCCTTGGCTGGTTGCCAGTGTCTTTTCGGGCCGCTCCGCGGGCCTAGGACCGCTATGCGAACCACAACGAGGACACAATTCACGTTCCAGGCTGCATAGCGGTCCAACGCCGTCACCTGCGCCGGGTCTTCGTCGGGGAACTCGTGCGCCGTGGCAATACTGGCGGTGCCACCGGAGCACTCGTGAGTGCTCAGGCAAAACGCGGATCGCGAACCACCCGCTCCTCCGAGTGTGCGACTTCGTCGTTGACCCATTCGATGATGGCCGCCCACCCGAGACTTTCGGAATCATTGCGCAGGTAGCCCGGCACGACGGCGAGGACTCGAAACCCTTGGCTCAGCTGGAAGGACACGGTCGGGTCCGACAGCCGTCCATGCGCGACCTCGATCGCGTACTCTTCGGCGCTCAGGCGCGACGAGTACCGATGGTAGCCGCGGAGGCGAGCGCCGGCGCGAATACGCAGCAGCCCCAAATCGACGACCAGTCGCCGACGAGCCTCGTAGAGGGCCTTGCCGATGCCTTCCCCGCGACGGTCGGGGTGGGACATGACCTCCGCGCCGTAGAGCGTTCGACCCTTTGCCGGATCGTGATTAGTGAAATAGCCGTTGGCCGTAAAGTCCTTCCAGCTCGCTCTGACGTCATAGTCGTCCCACCAGACGATGAGGCTCGCCGCCATGCCCACGACGACACCCGTCTCGGGGTCGAGGGCGACGAGTTGCCCTTGCGGAAAGACCTCCAGGTGCGATCGCAGCTGGGCCATGCTCCATGGCGGCGTGCCCGTATAGACGAGCCGGGTGAGCGCGACGATTCCGTCGAAGTGCTCGGATCTCGTGTTCACCACTTCAACCTGGGGACCGTTCACAGCTCCACCACCTCGAGGTCGGCCGACACCTGTGCCGTCGATTGGCTGTCGCGCAGCGGCAGGACGGTCCCGTTGACTCGGCTCTCCATCAGGCTTTCCAGGTTGAGGTCGCTCAGAATCATGCTCTCCTGGTTCGGCTCCCCTTCCGCGGCGATGCCGTCTCGTGCGAACGAAAAATCGCTGGGTGTGAGCACGGCCGCCTGGCCGTAGTTGAGCGACACGGCCGGCACCATCGGGAGCGAACCGACGGTCGAGGCCAGGACGACGTACAGCTGGTTCTCGATGGCGCGCGCCTGTGCACAGTAGCGGACGCGGAGATAGCCCTGGCGGTCATCGGTGCAGCTCGGGGCCAGCAGGACCGTGGCCCCCGCGCGCGCCGCCGCCCGTGCCAGCTCCGGAAACTCGACGTCGTAGCAGATGTTGACCGCCATGCGCCCGAATGTCGTGTCGAAGACGCGCAGGCGACGCCCGGCGGATACCAGCCATTCCTCCGACTCGAACCGTGTCATGTGCAGCTTGCGCTGGCGGCCGTACGTCCCGGACGGGCCGTACACCGTGCATTGGTTGTACACCGTGCCGGGCTCGTCGCCGTGCACGGGCACGGTCCCGCCCACGATGTACATCCGGCTCCGGCGCGCCAGCTGGGTGAACAACTCGTCGATGCTCGCAGCCTGTTCGGCCAGCGCGTGAATCTGCTCGGGCATCGGGCGGCGCATGTCACCGAGCGTCAGCAGCTGTGTGGCGAAGTACTCCGGAAAGACGAGGAGGTGACACTTGTAGTCTTCGGCGGTGTCCACCAGTCCCTCGACTTGAAGCCGGAACTGGTCGAATGATTCCACCGGCCTGATGAAATACTGCAAGGCACTGACACGCACACGACTCATCGACATCTCCCGCAAAGAGTGTCGATATCATCGCATTCGGCGCCGTGGTTGGCCAAAAAGGTGAAGCCGACGCCCGTGGCGCCGCGCGGGTGGTGGCTGCGGCCAGATGGCCTGAATCGAAGGACGCGGCCCTCACGAGACGCGCTGCCCCTGTGCCCCGTCCGACGATAGCGGCCACGCCGGAACCGCGATATCCCGGAAAGGCTGTAAATTCGCGCCCGGCGAGGCCGTATTGCGCCCGGGCGCCGCTCGCGGTACAAGTCGACCCACCTGACATGCGGATGCGCCCTGCGACCACACGCCTGGGGATGTCCGGACGAGCGCGTCGTGAGCGTGTACGTGTGCCGCTCGAACGCAGCACGCACCCCTCCGGCTTCCGCTGAGGCCTTCTCACGCGTTCCGGGCGACGCGTGCGCTTCGCGACCGTCACCTGCGAACTGAGCGGGTTCACTACCATCCAGCGCGAGGAGATCGAGATTCCGCTAGCTTAGCTAGGCTTCACGGCCACGGTCCACGTCGGCCAGTGCATCGCCACAAGATGACCTCCGATCCTCCCAGCTGACTCCAGTCGGGAGTCCCGTTCGTCGGAGGCTGCCTGGGCCGGCCGCCTCCGACGTTTTTTTGATCGACGGAGACGCGCCGGACGAGCGGGGAATCGGCCCGCGGCGGCGGCCGCGGCGCGGCAGTTCCAGTCCTGCTATCGTCCAGACTCCTGACGCGGTAACATCACGTGCATGAGGCGCGTGCACCTCGGCGCATTGACGATCAAGGCCGCGCTGGTGCTCGGGTTCGGCACGACCGCCCTGCTCTGGCTCTTCACTGGCTATCGCCTGGCCACCCACCTCGCCGACGTGGAGGAGGAATCCACGGCCATTACGACCAGCTATCTTCGGGCGCAGGAGCGGCTCTCGTCGGTTCGCGCTCAGGTCCTGGTGTCGGCCGTGTATGTGCGCGACGCCCTGCTCGATCGGAGCGGCACACAGCACGCCGACTACGAAGAGCGGCTCGAGGCCGTGTACGCGCAGCTCGACCGCGACCTCGCGCTGTACGTTCCCGTCGAAGGGGTGGCGGTCGGGGGCGACATCGGGCGGCTGCGGGTTGAGATCACCGACTTTCGCGACGCCATGCGGGAGGTACTTGCCGCATCCTCGGACCTCGGCCCGATCGAGATTCGTGATCTGCTGAACCGCGATGTCGTGCCGCGCCGCGAATCCATCATCCGGATCTCTGACGAACTGCGCGCGCTCAACCGCAACGCGTACCTGGAGCACCAGGCGGCCATCACGCGGCTGCACCGCGATGCCGAGCAGAACACGTGGTGGCGTCTCGGCCTGGCGCTGGCGGCGAGCCTGGGGGTCGCCCTGCTCGCCATCCTCTACACCGGACGCCTGGAATCGCGCCTGCGCCGACAAGGGCAGCGCGACACCGAGCGCGCCGCGCTGCTCAGGACGCTGTCCGAACGCCTGATCAACACGCAGGAAGACGAACGACGCCGAATCGCTCGTGAGCTCCACGACGAGGTAGGGCAGCTCTTGACCGCGATGAAGGTCGAACTGACCGTTGCGCAACGCGCCCTCACCGGTCACGACAAGCACGAGGGGCTGCTGGCCGACGCACAAGAGATCGCCGAATCGGCGCTGAACAGCGTCCGCGACATGTCGCAGTTGCTGCATCCACCGGTGCTCGACGACCTCGGCCTGTCGGCGGCCATCGAGTGGCACTTGCGGCAGTTCACCAGGCGCCATCAGACGAAGGCCGACTTCCTCCAGCGTGGCGCCGTCGGGCGTCTCCCGGCGAGACTCGAGGTCGCCGCCTACCGCATCGTCCAGGAGGCCCTGACCAACGTCACGAAGCATTCGCGCGCCTCGCGCTGCAGCATCCGACTGTCGCTCTCGGGCTCCCAGCTGCACCTTGCGATCGAAGACGACGGCGTCGGGTTCGACGCCGCGTTGCTGACGCCGCCTAACGCCATGCGAGGCTTGGGGCTGCTCGGGATGCGCGAACGCGTCTCTCAGTTGGCTGGAGCGATTGCCATCAACAGCGCCCCCGGTCACGGCACGCAGGTGTCGGTGACGCTGCCCGTGCCGGTGCCCGCGACTCCGGAGCCCATCTCGGCTGATGTGGGGACAGTGGAGGGGGCGGAGGTCAGCCGTGCCTAGACTCAAGCTGCTCGTTGGCGACGACCACACGCTGGTGCGTCACGGCCTTCGCAAGATTCTCGAGGAGAAGCCCGAGTGGCAGGTCGTCGCGGAAGCCGGCGACGGCCGGGAGGCCGTGCGACAGGCCTTGGCGTCCGAGCCGGATGTCGCGATTCTCGACATCGGGATGCCACTGCTCAACGGTATCGAGGCCACGCGCCAGATCCTGAAGCGCCTGCCCTCGACCAGGATTCTCATCGTGAGCATGCACGCTGACGAGGCGTACATTTCGCGGGCCTTGCAGGCCGGGGCCGCCGGGTATCTGCTGAAGGATTCGGCCGGCAAGGACCTCGTGGCGGGCGTCGCGACGGTCGCCGCCGGCCGGTCGTTCTTCAGCCCGGCCGTCGCCAAGCTCATGCTGGACGACTACGTGCGGCTCGTCGCGGACTCCGCGGCGGTCGATTCGTATGAGTCGTTGTCGGAGCGGGAGCGAGAGATCCTTCAGCTGATCGCCGAAGGACACAGCAACAAGGATATCGCCGTCATCTTGTCGATCAGCCCGGCGACAGTGGAAACGCACCGCGCGCGGATCCTCCAGAAGCTGGACGTCCACAATACGGCGGAGCTCGTCCTCTACGCGGTCAGGCGAGGGGTGATTTCGTAGATGACGCAGGTCCGACACTCTCCATCCCGTGCGTCGGCCGACAAGCTCCTCGGCACCGCCGCGCGCAAACTGCGCCTGGCGCTGGTGGCCGCCGCGCTGTTGATCGTCGGGGCGGTGCTGGCCCCAGCGACGGCGCCGCGCGCCTTGTCGATTCCGAATGAGCGGCCGGCGCCGCTGCTCGAAGCCGAGATCCTGCGACGCGAACCGCCAAGCGACTTCAGCGCCGTGCCAGAGGTCGCCGCGCGAGTGGGCGCCTTCGGCGTGGCCGTTCCGCGCGGCCTTCCATCGGCCGTCCCCATCGCCCGGGATCATGCCGCCCCTCCCGGTCCCGCCCTGACGCCCGCGGGCTTCGGCGTCGTCGTCTCAGGCGACGGCGACGTGCTGACGCATGCGGGCGCGCTCGCCGGCCGCTTCACCGTCCATCTCCATACGGCCGGCCACATCTCCACGCAGGCCCAGGTGCTCGCCTTCGAGTCGACGACCGGGCTCGTGTTGCTGCGGCTCTCGCCCGGCGTCCCGGCGGCGGCCGCCCCGACCACCGACAACGCGCCTCCCGCGGGAGCGCTGGCGGTCGCCGTGGCGCGGTGGCTCAACGGCGAGCTAGCCACGCCCGTCGTCGTCTCGGGCGTCAACAAGGGGGTCTTCAGCGTCCGCCCGGTTGGCGCCGCACTCCCGCCCGGCACACCGCTCTATACGACCACCGGTGCGTTGTTTGCGATTGCCGGAGAAGGCGACCAGGCCTATCCAGCCAGAGCTGCCGTTGAGCGACTGACGGCGCGCGCGTTGGCCAATCAGGGGCACGAGCCGGCCCTCGGAGTGTCCGTGCAGCCGCTCGACGGGCTGCTCGCCCAGGCTTTTGGTGAGCGAGGCGTGCTGGTCGCCAGCCTCGTCGCGGGGGGGCCGGCGTCGGCCGCCGGTGTCGAGCCGGGAGACGTCATCCGGCGCATCAATGAGGACGCGATCGACTCGCCCGAGTCGCTGTTGCGACACGTCGCCGCCCTCCAACGCGGAGCGCAAATCGGCTTGCTCGTCTTCCGAGGCGGGAAAGAACGTGGCTTCACGGCGACGGTGGGCACGGCATTCGAGGTCGCCGCACGAATGCGCCAGCGGCGTGACGCCCCGCTGTCGCCGCCGCGTGCGGACGCATTGTTCCCTGCCCCGCAACTCGAAGCCGCACAGGTGTCCGTCGACGCGCTGGTGCTCGGCGTCAACGGCCGTGCGGTCGCCTCGCGTGCGGAGGTCGCCCGCGAGCTGAGGCGAGGGACCGGGCCCCTCGTGCTCTACCTCGAGCACGAGGGCGAGCGGTTCTTCACACCCCTTCCGCGGCTGCCGTGAACGAGATTCTGTCGGTTGGCTTGATCCTGATGGCCGCCCTGACGGCCGGACACCTGGCCAAACTGGCCAGAGTGCCCGAAGTCACCGGCTATCTGCTCGTGGGCGTCGTGATTGGCCCTGCGGCGTTCGATTTGATCTCTCACGAGAACGTGACGACGCTCGGCTTTCTCAGCGAGGTCGCGCTCGGCCTGATCCTTTTCAACATCGGGGCCATCTTCGAGGCGTCGAACTTCGCACGCGTCGGCCCGGGCGTCGTCCGTATCACCGTGTGGGAGGCCACGCTCGCGTTCGTGCTGGTAGGCCTCGCCTTGCTCTTGACGGGGATGGATTGGCCGCTCGCTCTGCTGCTGGCGGTGGTGGCCATGGAGACGGCGCCGGCCACGACGCTGATGGTGGTGAACGAATACGATGCCAAGGGGCCACTCACCGATCGCCTGTTGGCTCTCGTCGCCCTCAACAACATGTATGTGCTCGTGACCTTCGGCCTGGTGTCGGCGGTGCTCACGCTCGTGCAGCCGTCGGATGGCGGCTGGCTCCTGAACGGCTACCGCGCCGCGCATGGGCTGGCGTGGACGACGCTGGGATCCATCGCCCTCGGTGCCCTTCTGGGCGTGATGACCGATCTCTGGGCGGCGCGGGCCAAGGAGTCCGGCGAGGCGATGATCCTGTCGGTCGGCATCGTCTTGATTGCGGTCGGAGCATCGCGGTGGCTCGGGCTCTCCCCGCTCATCGCGACGCTGGCCCTGGGTGCCACGGTGGCCAATGCCTCCGCCCACGGCGATCACCTGCTACGCGCCCTGGGCCGGGCGGACCCGCCGCTCTACGCCGCGTTCTTCGTGCTGGCCGGCGCGGAGCTCGTCCCCAGCTCCGTCCTGGCGCTTGGCGTGGTCGGCGTCTGCTACACGGTGGCGCGCGCCTCGGGCAAGATTCTGGGGGCTCGAATCGGCCTGCGTCGCGAAGAGGTGTCGCCCGCCGTGCGAAGCCAGCTCGGCCTCTGCCTGATCTCCTCGTCGTCGCTGGCCGTTGGGCTGACTATCCAGATCCGATCGGCGTTCCCCGCCTACGCCGCGACGGTCACCGGCATCGTGCTGGCCGCCGTGGTCATCTTCGAAATCGTGGGCCCGTTGTTGACGCGACGGGCCCTCCTGATTACGGGCGAGGCTCAAACGCGACCGTCCCCGCTGTCCGAAGCCGTCGAGGCAGACGTGCTACCGTAGCGCGAGCAGCTCACGAGACTCACGGCCATGCACGCCACCCTCACGCGCGTCGCTACCGGATCACCCGCTCTCCGACGAACGGTGATCGTGTCCAATCGGCTGCCGATCACGGCTCGGCTCGACGACGCGCAGGTACGCTTGACCCCCGCGGCTGGAGGCGTGGCGACGGGCCTTTGGGGCTGGCATCAGCATACCGATGCGCTCTGGGTGGGGTGGCCTGGCGATGTCGACCACTTCGACGAGGTGCAGCGAGGAGAGCTCGAGCAGGCGTTGTCCGGCAGGCGCGTCAAGGCGGTCCATCTGTCCAAAGCCCAGATCGACCGGTATTACGAGGGCTTCTCCAATCGTGTGATCTGGCCGCTGTTCCATTACCTGGCGGATCGCATTCCCGTGGACGCCACCGGCTGGGACACCTACAGCGAGGTCAACCAGCGTTTCGCCGATGCGGTCGCGGAGACGTGTGCGCCCGGGGACATCGTCTGGATTCACGACTACCAGTTGATGCTCGTGCCGGCCATGCTTCGCGCGCGGCGGCCGGACATCTCGATTGGGTTCTTCCTTCACATCCCCTTTCCCTCCTCTGAGGTCTTTCGCATTCTTCCGTGGCGGCGGCAGATTCTCCACGGATTGCTGGGAGCCGACCTGATCGGCTTCCATACGTTCGCGTACCTGCGACACTTCGTCACCTCGTTGATTCACATCGAAGGCATCGAGGCTGCCGTCGATCGGGTGCAGGTAGACGAGCGCAGCGTGCGGCTGGGTGTGTTCCCGATGGGCATCGACACGGCGGAGTTCGAGCGGCTCGCCCGTGAACCGGGCGTCATGGCCGAAGCCGCCGCGATCCGGCGGGATGCCGGCCACCGCCGGCTCGTCCTCGGCGTCGACAGGCTCGATTACACCAAAGGCATCCCGCGCCGCCTGGAAGCACTGGAGCGGCTGTTCAAGCAGCAACCCGACTTGCTCGAGTCTGTTCGATATGTCCAGGTCGCCGTCCCCTCACGGCAGCGCGTGGATGCGTACCAATCCTTCCGACGCAAGGTCGAGCAGAGTGTGGGCCGTATCAACGGCGCGTATGCGTCGGTGCGATCCACACCGATTCATTACATGCACCGCGCCGTCTCCCGCCGCGAGCTGGTCGCCTTGTACTGCGCGGCCGACGTGATGCTGGTCACGCCCCTCAGAGACGGGATGAATCTGGTCGCGAAGGAATTCGTCGCCTCGCGCGTTGATGGCGATGGCGTGCTCGTGCTGAGCGAGTTTGCGGGAGCCGCGGCCGAGCTCGGTGAGGCGGTCGTGGTCAATCCGTACGACGTGGACGAACTGGCCAACGCCATCGCCCGAGCCCTCGGCATGGAGCGGGAGGAGCGCGAGGCGCGCATGCGAAGCCTGCGGCGCCGGGTCTCCGCGCACGACGTGCACCTCTGGGCCCGTCGATTTGTCAGCGAGCTGACCGCCGCGCCGTGCGCCCCTCGCGGGCCGTCGCACCCGGGCGCCCGTGCCCTGACACGGGCGCTGCGCGAGATTGCCGGCCAGCCAGCCCCCGTGAACCTCATCGTCACCTACGACGCGGTGCTCGTCCCGACGGCGCCGTCCCCCGACCTGGCCGTGCCCGACACCGGTCTGTTCGACTTGCTCGCCGAGCTGGCGGCTCGCCCGTCCACCGCCGTGCACCTGCTGAGCGAGCGTTCGAAGGACGCCCTCGAACGGTGGTTCGGCGCCCTGCCGCTGACTCTCTGGGCCGAGCACGGGTTCTGGTGTCGGCCGGCCGATGGCAGCTGGAACGCACAGGCGAGTGTTCCGGCCACAGCGCTGGACCGGATCTACCCGATCCTGGAGCAGTTCACCGCCGCCACGCCGGGGTCCCTCATCGAAAGGAAAAGCGCCTCGGTGGCCTGGCACTACCGCATTGCCGACCCGGAGTTCGGCGAACGGCAAGCCCACGAGCTGCGAATGCTCTTGGGCGATGCGTTGAGCAATCAGCCGCTCGAGGTGCTCAAAGGCCGCAAGGCGGTCGAAGTGCGGCTCCGCGGCGTCAACAAGGGGATGATCGCCCAGAGCATCCTCGACGCCGGCGGGCGCGCGCCGACCATCATCGCCATCGGCGACGATCATTCGAGTGAGGACCTGTATGCGGCCCTGCCTGCGCGCAGCGTCACGGTGGCCGTCGGCGCGGGGCCGACCGCGGCAACCTATCGGCTCTCGGATCACCACGCGGTGCGGACGGTGCTCTCGACGTTTCTCCGCGCGGCCACGTCTCCCGCCCCGGCGGACGTCGATCGATGACGCCGCGAGAAGGCACGCGACGCGCGCCCGATCGGGATCGCGTGCTCCGGTTCCTCCAGCTGCTGTGGTCGATCGATCACGAGCTGCAGCGAGCCTCCAAGCGCATGCTTCGTCAATTGGGCGTGACAGGGCCCCAGCGCCTCGCCCTTCGCCTGATTGGTCGATACCCTGATTCAACGCCGCAGGAGATCGCCGATGCGCTCTGCCTTCACAAGAGCACGGTCACCGGCATCCTGCAGCGGCTGCAAGGCCAGGGTCTCATTCAGCGATCGGTCGACGCGCGCGACAAGCGAAGATCGCGACTGCGCGTGACCGCCAGCGGGCGGCGCCTCAGCGAGGCGACGACGGTGACGATCGAGCATGCGGTAGGGCGGGCGCTGGCGCGGGTCGAGCCTCAGGCATTGGCCGGGGTTCGTGATGTGCTGACTGCCGTGGCCGAGAGCCTGCGGGCGGGCGCGAATCGCGAGCGGCAGATCCCGTCGGCTTCCTCCAGCATCAGCGGGAACCAGAACGCCAGGAACCTGGTGGCCAGCCACGGTTCATAGTACTCGTCGTCGATCATCGTGAACGGACACCAGCCGCGCTCGAACCCGCCGGATCGTGCGGCGGGCAAAGTCCGACGCGCCGGTGAGGCCGATGTCGACGGACCCATCGCGTCGCGTCGAAATGCAGGCTGAAAACATCGAGGGGCACCGCCGGCGGCGGCACCACGACCTCGGTGAGGCGGCGAGCGAGGTAGGCGGAGGTGCTCCCCGCCACCGACAGGCCAATGACCAGCAGGGCGGCGAGCCCACGCCACCACGCGGCGGCCTCACGGTCGGTCTTGCGAGCCATCATCGTTCGAGCCGGGCGCCGATACTCAGCGAGACGGGAACACGGCCATCGCCTCTCCTTCGCAGAAGACCCGCACGACGCCGCCCTGTGACACGACCACCGCGATCACGCCGAGGTGCTTCGACACCGAGGCGGCCGCCATGTGGCGGCTCCGAGCACATCCCGCCGGCACCAAGGCGCCTTGGAGTAGATCGTCGCCGGGGGGTCGATCTTGGCTTCTGGCAAGCGCACTCTCAGTCTAACGAAGCCCTGCCTCGGACCGCCAAGCGTGTGAGCCGGGCACGTCCTCGTCAGCCAACCTGTTGTCTTGCCGCGCCTCCGGCGGGGCAGTCGCCTTGGCCGAGCTTGACTCATCTTGTCAACATTCGGGGCCGTCAACGCTCCTTCCGCGCGACGCTCTCTCGGGAGCCGACTCAGCCGGACAGCCCCTGCCGGAAACACAGACCGTCCGTCAGTTCGAGCAGCCGCCTGACGCGGCGCGCGTGCCGCTCACGCGACGCGAGACGCCGGTTCGACCGGTTCGGGCTGAAGAGGGACGACGAGCACCGAGCACGAGGCGCGCGAGACCACGGCCTCAGCCACGCTGCCGAGCGCCAACCGCACCAGCCCGGTGCGTCCTCGGGAGCCGACGACAATCAAGGACGTCGCAGCCGCGTCGGCCGCGTCGAGGATGCCGGCCAGCGGGGCACGGCGCGACACGACACCATCGCCGGTCGTACCAATGTCAGCTAACGCAGCCGCCAACCGCTCATGGGCGGCGCTCTCAATGGCGGCAAGCGCGTCGTCGGGAATGGGGGGCAGCGCGACGGCGCCCGGCATGCCGGGTGCCGTCACGACACCGATCGCAGACGTGTGATCGAGATCCAGGCAGTGGACCAAGCGCAACCCTACGCCGCGCCGCGCGGCCTCCGCCGCCGCCGCGCGGACGGCTGGCAGCGCGGGATCCGAAAAATCCGTGGCGCCAAGCACACTGCCCCCGGTCGGCGATGGCCTCGCCACCAGCACCGGACAGTCCGCGGAGCGCGAGACGCGGAGAGCTGTGGGCCCGGACCCGACGACAATCGCGCCGGCACCGCGGCGGTGCGCCTCGTCGAGGATGCCCGCATGGGGCGACCCCGAGGCCATGGCCACGGTCAGCTCCCCGGAGAACCCGCCAAGGGTCTGGGCGATTCTGGCCGAGACACGAGCCCGGATCGCCGAGGCCAGCTCGTCGTGCCGGCGGGCATCGGTTTCTCGCGACGCGTGGAACCAGTGTCGTGGACCGACCGACTCCGGGAGCACGTAGCAGACGATGAGCCGCGTTGCGAGATCGGCGGCCAGATCAGCCGCCTGCCGCAGCGCGGCATCGGCGCCCTCCGACAGATCGGTGGCGGCCAGCAGGGGCCCTCGCAGCATCACCGTGGCTCACGCACGCTTCTATCATAGCCACCAAACCAGGCTGAGACCGGTCGTCATCGCGCCGGCGGATCGGCCGACGGGATGGGCTATCCTGGGTGCGCAAGGCGGCGAGCGCCGCCGAAGGATCGGTGGTCACCGTGAAACGAGTCTTGGCCGTCATCGTCGTCGTGTTGATCGGCGTGGCCTATCTCGGCGGGTACTGGGCAGAACGAGAAAAACGGCTCGCGGCTGAGCGGGAAGCCGAAGCCTTGCGTGCGGCGCTGGCCGCGCGCGAATCGCAGGTGGAGCTCGCACGCTTGGACCGACACCCATGATTAACGGACCGATTCTGACCGCCACCGACCTCACTGACGACAGCCGTGACGCACTGATGCAGGCGGATCAGATCGCCGTCGATCTCCGCGCGCAGCTCGTCATCTGCCATGCGTCCCCGGAGCTGCTGCGGGCGCGCATGTTGTTTCCCCACTGGGCGCAGGTGGATCGGGAGGCCCAAGCCCGCATGGACCAGTCGGGTCGAGAAGCCGTCGAGTGGCATGTCGAACAAGTGGTGGGACGTTCGCCAGGTCAGGCCACCATCGCGGTCGATGCGGGCACCGTCCACGCCGTTGTTCTGTCCCAGGCCGACGCAGTCAACGCGGGACTGATCGTCCTCGCGCCAGGGTCGGCCACCGATCAAGTCGTTCGACACGCGCGTTGCCCGGTGCTGGTGGCCCGGCCGTCCCCCGCCGGTCCGGTGCTGGCGGCTACCGACTTTTCCGATCCGTCCCTGCCGGCGGTCACGATGGCGAGCCAGGAAGCCGCGCGCCGTGGCGTCGGGCTCTTCGTCATGCACGCCGTGGATGTGCCGCTGCCCGCACAAGCGGTCGCCCCGGCCGGGCTGTCCTTTACCGTCGCCCTGGAGCAGCTCCAGCAGGCGGCCGACGCGCGGCTGCGAGAGGCGCTTCAGCAGGCCGGCGGCAGCGGCGAGATCATCGTGGCCATGGGACCCGCCGCCAGCGCCATCGTCGCGGAGGCCAAGAGGCTCCAGGCGAGCCTCATCGTCATCGGCACGCGCGGCCGGTCGGGGCTGGCGCGGCTCGCCATGGGCAGCACCGCGGCCAGCGTGCTCCAGGCCGCCACCTGTTCGGTGATGGTGGTGCGGCTCGGCGAGGACGACACGACGGGAGCCTGAGGCAGGCTGCGACGCCGCTGTTCGAGCCGTTTCAACGCTCTCCCCCGATCAGCGTCGTCGCATCACGACGGCTGACGGGTGTGCCTGATGACCTGACGGTACAGTTTTGCGTAGTCCGCAGCTGATCGGTCCCACGAGAAATCCTTCTTCATCCCGTTGGTCTGAAGTCGACGCCAGATTCGCGGCTGGTGCCGGAAGACGTCGAGGGCGCGCCGGAGCGCGTCCATCAGCGCGGTGGGATCGTAGTCGCTGAAGACGAATCCGGTGCCTTGTCCGTTGCGAGGGTCGTACGGGCGCACGGTGTCGGCGAGCCCGCCCACGGCTCTGACCACAGGCACCGTCCCGTAGCGCATGCTGAACATCTGGTTGAGCCCGCACGGCTCGTAGCGCGAGGGCATCACGAAGAGGTCCGCTCCTCCCTCCACGAGGTGCGCACGTCGCTCGTCGAATCCGATGTGAACGCTCACGCGCTCGGGAACCGCGGCGGCGAGCGACCGCCACATGTCTTCATAACGCGACTCGCCGGTTCCCACGATGATGAACGTCGCGTCGAGCCATGGCAACTGAGGGGCGAGGACGGCAATCAGATCGAGGCCCTTCTGCTCCACCATGCGCGACACCATGCCAACGACAGGGCGTGCGAGTGCCTCCTCGTCGGTCGCCAGACCGCTCGCCGTGAGCAGCGCGCGCTTCGCCTCGCGCTTGCCCGCCAGGTTCATCGCATCGAAGGGGGCAGGCAGGTAGGGATCGCGGGCAGGATCCCATTCCTCGGTGTCGATCCCATTCAGGATGCCCACCGTCACGCCGGCGCGCAGGCGCATGATGCCGTCGAAGCCATAGCCGTATTCCGGCCGTTGAATCTCCCGTGCGTAGGTCGGGCTCACCGTGGTGACGGCGTTGGCGAACATGATGCCAGCCTTCAGGAAGCTGAGGCGGTCGTAGAACTCGTACCCGTCGACGGTGAAATCGTCCCAGGGCAAACCCAAGCCGGTGACCCACCCCTTGTCCATGAGCCCCTGGTACGCCAGGTTGTGGATGGAAAAGACGGTGGGCACTCCGTGCGGAAAATGGCGGCGCGCGTAAACGGGCAGCAGGCCTGCTGGCCAGTCGTGCCCGTGGAGGATTGACGGCGCTCGTGGTTGGCTGGCCGCCCACTCCAGCGCCGCAATGGCCAGAAACGCAAAGCGCAGCGGGTTGTCCCCATACTCGCGCCCGCCCTCGGCGTAGACGCCTGGCCGATCGTAGAGCGAGGGACAGTCGACGAGCAGCGCCTGCGTGCCCGCTCCCAGCGGCACGGCGTGCAATGCCGCCTCCCACCAGGCACCGGCGACAAACGCCCGGACGGTACCGCTCGGCTCGCCTGAGGCCACGCCTCCATACCGCGGCGTGACGAGCGTCACGACATGGCCGAGGCGCCCCAACGCGCGCGCCAGCGACGTCGAGACGTCCCCGAGGCCGCCGGTCTTCGAGAACGGTCGCGCCTCCGAGACGACCATCAGCACGTGCAGCGCGCGCGAGGCGGCTCGCGTCGGACCAGTCGCAGGCCGGACCGAGCGCCTGCCAGCGGGCGCCCTCGGCGACGTGCTGGCCGACCCGCCGGGTGTCAGCGCAGCCGACCTCCGTGGCATGCCCATACTGTATCGAAATCCGGTCCGAGGACGACCGCTGGCTGTTCATTGCAGCGCCGATGGGCCGACGACCGATTGCCGATGACTGTACAATCGCGAGCGTGTCATCAGGGCGCAAGGGATCGCGTCTCGATCCCCCGGAAATCGCGGAGCTCCGAGCGCTGGCCGCAGAGCACCCCGAGCTGGCGACCGCCACCGCGCTGCATATCGATTTGCTGGATGCCCTGCGGCGCGTGCAGGGGCGTGTGGCCACCGCCTCGGTGGCACTGGCTGGCGACGCGATCGCCGAGCGGCTGGCTGCGGGACGCCCGCTCGTGACTTTCGATGACATCGCGATCGACTGGACCGACGCGCGGCTCCTCTTCCGGCAGGTGTCGGACATCCTTCGGCGTCATGATGCCGTCGACGCAGACACCGCAGCCGCCCTGCAGGAGCTGGCTCGGAGCGCCGAGCTCCCGGCGTTGGCGCGTCGATGGTTTCACGACGGGACGACCGAGGCACACGTGGACATGCTGGACGAAGCGCTGGGGTGGGCCTTGCGGCCGTTTCTGGTGCGCGTGGCCGACGTCCTGCAGTCCAAACTACTGGCCCAGCCCTGGACGCGCGGCGTGTGCCCGGTGTGTGGCGGTGAGCCGGCGTTTGCCTGCATCACCACGGCCGGTCAGCGGCTGCTGATCTGCCAGCGCTGCTCCACCCAGTGGCCCACGTCCCCTTGGGGGTGCCCGTTCTGTGGCGAAGCCGACAAGCATCGGATCACGAGTCTGGCCACACCCGACGGCAGGTATCGAGTGGCGGCGTGCCGGTCGTGCCTCCGCTATCTGAAGGCGCTCGATCGGCGAAAGGCCCACCGAGCCGCCATGCCCGTCGTCGACGCAATCGCGACCTTGCCGCTCGACGCGGTCATCATCCAGCGCGGCTTTTCCAACGGCTGAGCCGCGTTGGCCTGCGAACGGGGTCTCGGCGAAGATCGTCTTCTAGTCCAGGGCCCTCTCCGGACCCTGAGGCGCGGGCCAGCGCGTAGGAAGGGGACTCGATCATGTTACTGAGCACGACGGGTATTCTCGACGGGAAGCGGGTGATCACCTATCACGGCCTCGTCAGCGGCGAGGCCATTCTTGGCGCCAACATCTTCCGCGACCTGTTTGCGGGAATTCGCGACATCGTCGGCGGGCGGTCAGGCGCGTACGAAAAAGAGCTGCGCCGCGCCAAGGAGCTGGCCGTTCAGGAGATGACCGAAATGGCCCAGGCGATGGGCGCGAATGCCATCATCGGGATCGACCTCGACTACGAAACGGTGGGTAACGGGGGGTCGATGCTGATGGTGAGCGCGAGCGGTACCGCCGTCACGTACGCCTGAGACGGGTCGCGACTCAGTGCGGTTCGGGGTTCGGCGTCTGGCCGAAGCCGAGCAGCTTCGGGGTGTGCGCCGTCAACCAGTTGAGGAGGTGCCGGGTCTCCCAGAAGCGGCCCTGGTTGGACTTCGCGCCGAGCACCACCACCGCCACCTGCTGAGTCGACTGCGGCAGGCGGAGGAGCGTGGCCAGGCAATAGCCAGAGCTCGAGATGAATCCGGTCTTGCCGCCGAGCACGTCATATTCGCCGCTCTTGACCAGCTGGTTCGTGCTGTTCACGTTGATGGTCCGCCGTCCCGCGACGAGGCTGTGGCTGGCCTTGCGCATGATGGCGCCGATGCGATCGTCGGCGGAGGCGTAGGCGATGAGTCGCGCCATGTCGTAGGCCGACGAGAGGTTCGCCGCGAGCAAGCCCGAGGGATCCGCATACCGGGTGGCGGACAATCCAAGCTCGAGGGCCTTGTCGTTCATCCGCTCGATAAAGCCGGTCGAGCCGTAGGGCGAGACGCGGGCGAGCGCCCGGGCGGCGCCGTTATCGGATCCAATCAGCAACAGGTTCAGCAGGTCATCGGCAGTGACTTTGAAGCCAGCCCGCAGGTACGTCGTCGAGGCACGAAACACATCCGACCGCTGAACGGTGACCGGGTGAGACAGGGGCAGGCCTGCCTCGAAAAACACCAGCGCGGTCATGACCTTGGTGATGCTGGCGATCGAGCGTTGGTCCTGCGCGTTGGACTCCCACAGCACTTGATGCGTCTCGGGGTTGTAGATGATCGCCGCTTCGGCGCGAACGTCCGGCACTTCTCGCCCTGACTCGTCTACCGTGAAGCGCGGGGTCTGCACCTCCCGGGCGTCCCGGGCGCGGGCCTCGGCCCGGGCCCGGGCGAGCCGCGCCTGCCGCGCGCGCGACGAGGCGCTCGAATAGGTCTTCTTGGCGGTTGGGGCGGCGGGACGCTTGGTCGTGCCCTGGGCCGTCGACGGCTGGCTCTGACGGGCCGTCGAGACGACACTGGGCCTGCGGGCAGGTTGATCTGGCTTCGCCGACGGCGCCGCGGCAACCAACGGCGTCGATGGAAGGGCGATGGCGAGGGCGGCCACCGCCGCCCACACACGTCCCGTTCTCAAAACAGCACCCGACTTCATCGCATGTCTCGCCTCGCGGGCCATGAGGAGGATCGCCGAGACCGCCGCGACCCCCGCTTCTGCTGAAAGTAGTCGGCATTCTAGCATCCTCGCTGTAGAGTTCAAGCCAATCTTCTCAACGGGTTGCCATCCCGAATGGACCTTTCCGCCCGTGAATACTCGGCCTTGCGCGACACGATCCGGGCGCGCGGCACCGCGCGCCTGCTCGCCGCCTTGCTGGGCGTGTCCCTCTGGGCCGTCGCCTTGCTCGTGACTCTGGCCTGGCTGCCGAATCCCATCGTCTCGGTCGTCCCACTGATGGTCCTCTGGACGACCTTCGAGGTCGTGCGGACCCTGCACTTGGGCGTCGAACGGATTGGCCGCTATTTGCAGGTGTTTTACGAAGAGCGTGAGGTTTCGGGGGCGACGCTCGAGCCACCCGCGTGGGAGCGTGCGGCTATGGGTTTGAGCTCCAAGGTCCCCGGCGCGGGAGGCCATCCGCTCTTCATGACCGTGTTCCTGCTCGGCGGGGGTGTCAACCTGCTGAGCGTGATCCTCCCAGCGCCTTTGCCGGTCGAGCTGGCTCTGCTGGGCGTCCCCCACGCGGCCTTCGCCGCGTGGATTCTCTTCTGCGACCGCCGGATGCGGCTTCAGCGGGCGGCTGAGTTGGCGCGATTCCGCGCCCTGAAGGCGCCGCACAACTCGGCCTCGCCGTAACTGCGGCCCGCCGATCCCCGACGCAAATCCGGCGGAGCGCCCCCGTGAGCGCGCCTAGGGCTGCGCCAGCGCCAGCGCAACCAGCAGCGCGCGCTGCGTCCCCTGCCAGGAGTTGGTCGAGTCGAACAGTTCGTCGAGCGCGTGGGACCCTTTGCCCCGACCTCCGCCGTCGATGGTGATCGCCGGAATCTTCAGACCCATGGGCACGTTGGCGTCGGTCGAACCCTCATCGAGGGCGACCGGCAGCCCCAGCGCTTTGGTGGCCGACACGGCGGCTGTCACGATCGCCGACTCGGCCGGCGTCCGACCTGCGGCACGATTCCCGACCAGCTCCTTGTCCACCTTCAGCTGCGTGCTGCCCCACCGCTTGTTCTCCTCGACCACGGCGTCGTCCATGGCTTTGTGAAACTTGGTGTCGAGGAACTTCAGGGCCGACGCGTCGGCCGAGCGCATGTCCACCTCGGCCCACGCCTCGAATGGAATGGAGTTGACCGACGTACCTCCCCCGATGCGGCCGATACTGAAGGTGGTCTTGGGGTCGCGGGGGACCTCGAAATCAGCGACCTTGGCCATGGCGCGGCCGAGGGCCTGGATCGGATTCACCATGCCGAACGCCCCGTAACTATGTCCGCCCGGCCCTCGAAAGGTCACGCGGTAGCGCAGGCTGCCGACGCCGATGTGCGTGATGCCAAGGCCTGTCCCGTCGATCGACACGAACCGGTCGATCTGCCCCTTGAGACCCTCGTTGAACAGGTACTTGACGCCGCGCAGGTCGCCCAGGCCCTCCTCACCAACCGTCCCGACGAAGGTGATCGTGCCAGGGGTCTCGAGCTTGGCTGCCTGCATCGCGCGTGCGACGGCCAACACCACGGCCAGCCCGCGGCAATCGTCGCCGATGCCCGGCGCGCGGAGCACCGCTCCCTCACGCTTCACCTTGACGTCGGTGCCTTCCGGAAACACGGTGTCCAGGTGCGCACTGAAAACCAGGTGCGGGCGGGGCTGCCGGCCGCGGCGCTCCCCGAGCACGTTGCCCTCCTTGTCGATGCGCACATTGGCCAGGCCGACGTCACGAAACATCTGGGCGTAGAGTTCGGCGCGCTTGGCTTCCTTGAACGGCGGCGCCTCCACCTCGCACAGCCGAATCTGGTCCTCCAGGGTGCGAGGTTCCGACGCCTCCAGGCCGTCCACGGCCGACTTGATCGCCGCATCCTGGAGCAATCGCGCGCCAAGCTGTGCGGCATCCTGCTGGGCGGCGGCGGAGATGGTCCCGAGGAACAGGACGCATAGGCCGGTCATCAAGAATCTCATGGGTGCAGTATCTCCCAGGTGGAGCGCTCCGGCGACCTAGCGGCACACACAGCTCGGCCCTCCAAATTTCTGAATTCGGTGGTTCTCGTGCTCTTTCCCTTGCCTCATGGGCGTTCACCGTCTACCATGCTTAGGGTTTTATCCGGAGCGTCCGGATTGTGGGTTTCTGCCCCGATTCCACGCCGTAGGTGTGGCGGTTGTTCGACGTTGATCTGGAGGATCGCAAATGAGGCTGACCAGGATAGCTGTAGCAATCCTGTGCGTAGCGCTGCTCACCACGGCAGCGTCGGCGAGCGCGCAGGAGTTTCGTGGCCGCGTCAACGGCACCGTGACCGACAACACCGGCGCCGTGCTCCCCGGGGTAACCGTCACGGCGTCGAGTCCCGCGCTCATCCAGCCGCAGGTCCAGGTGACGGGGGGCGAGGGTGATTATCGGTTCCTCGCGCTGCCCCCCGGCGTCTACGAGATCACGTTCGAGCTCTCCGGCTTCCAGACGGTCCGGCGCGAGGAGATACGCGTCGTCATCAACCAGACGCTGACCGTCAACCAGCAGCTCCAGGTCGCCACGTTGCAGGAAACGGTCACGGTGACCGGCGAGTCGCCCATCGTCGACACGTCCACGACGATGATGGGGACCAACTTCACGAAGGAACTCCTGACGGAGATCCCGAACGCGAGGGACATCTGGGCAGCCATGTCGCAGGCGCCCGGGCTGATGATGACCTCCTATGACGTGGGCGGGTCCCGCACGGGCAACCAGACCGGCTATCGGACCTACGGCTTCGACACCCAGAACCAGACCCGGGTGGAAGGCATCGACACCACGGAAGGCCAGTCGGCCAACGCGGGCTATTTCGACTTCGGCTCCTTCGAGGAGTTCCAGGTCGGCGGTGCAGGCGCCGACGCGTCGGCCTTTGCGGGCGGCGCGGTGTTGAGCATCAGCGTCAAGTCCGGCGGCGATCGTCTTACCGGCAACTGGTACAGCGACTGGGAGGGAGACGCCACCATCTCCGACAACGTGCCGGATTATCTGCGGGTATCGAACCAGCGCAACGATCAGGGCTACTACGTGCGCAATGCGCTGACGCGTGGCAATCCGGTGGCCCGCCAGTACGACATCAACTTCAACCTGGGCGGGCCCATCGTCAAGGGTCGCGCCTGGTGGTTCACCAGCTGGCGGCTGAACGACCAGTACAAGTACACGCTGGGCTCGGATCTCATCGAGCGCTCGAAGCTCTCGAACAAGTACACCTTCAAGGGCACGTTCCAGCTCAACCAGAACAACCAGGTCATCGGCTTCCTGAACAAGCGTGAGAAGCTGCAGGACAAGCGCGGGCTCGGCCCGTCCACGCCGCTCTCGGCAGCGCAGTACCAGGCTTCGCGAAACTATCCGATGAAGGTGGAGTGGACCAGCGTGCTCGGCAGCCGCGCGTTCCTCGACGTGCTGGCCGGGCAGTGGTACAACTTCTTCCCGCTGCGGCCGACGCGTGACTTCGGGTTGTATGACGGCCCTTGGGGTCCAGGCCGCCTCGATACCGCCTCGAGCATCCTGTTCGACGGCGGCGCGAACTCCAGCTACCAGGACCAGAAACGGTTCAAGCCGCAGTTCTACGTGACGATGTCGTACTTCCAGGACGGCTGGAAGGGCAGCCACGACTTCAAGTTCGGCTACGACTGGAAGCGCGACCGCCGCAACCTGTTCAACGATCAGCCCTTCGATATTTTCTACCGGGACAACAATACGGCGCTCAGCCAGGTGGATATCTACAACACGCCCACGTCGCCCATCAACGACGTGGAATACAACAGCCTGTGGCTCAACGACACCTGGAAGATGAACAGCCGCCTGACCGTGAACTTCGGCCTCCGCTTCGAGGCCTATCGCGACGGATGGCCGGAGCAGCAGTTCACGCCCAACGGGATACCTGCTCTCGCCAACTGGCCGGCGGACGTGAACCCCACCGAGCGCGCGCGTTATCTGGCGTTCATCGCTCCGCGGATCGTCGACGCGCGTGACGTCGCCAACACCAAGACGGTTGTCCCGCGCGTCGGGTTCGCCTACAACCTGACGAGCGATCAGCGCACGGTCCTGAAAGTGTATTACGGGCAGTCGCGCTGGAACTCGGCCGACGAGCTGGCGGACAAGGAGAATCCGGTGGGGCGTGCCCAGCTGCGGTATGCGTTCCTCCCGTGCACCGCGACCAGGACGACGGCGTGCGACCTGAACGGCAACCGGCAGCTCGACAGCCCGCTCGAGCTCGGCGCCTTCAACTCGACGCAGGGCGGAGGCGGTTTTGTGCGCATCGACCGCGATCTGAAGCGGCCGACGAGCAACGAGTTGTCCACGAACGTGGAGCGCGAGCTGATGCAGAACTTCTCGGGTCGCGTGTCCTACGTGTACAAGAACATGCGAAACAACTGGGGCGAGATCGATGCGATCCGCACGCCCGCCTACACGGTGCCGTTCACAATCCGGGATCCCGGGCCTGACAATATCGCGGGCAACGGTGACGACCAGACGTTCCAGTCCTTCGATCGGCCCGCGGGCATCGGGACCGACCGCGTGTTCACCAACGCTCCTGACCTGGACGCCGATTTCCATACGGTGGAGGTCGCGGTCAACCGCCGGTTCTCTGGCAAATGGATGCTGCTCAGCTCGTTCGGCTACACGTGGTCGACGATGCTGCACGACACGACGGGATACGGACGCCTGACCAACAACCTGAACTACCTGCCGTCGCGACGGCTGTTCGGCGACAACGGCATCGAAACGTCCACGCTCTGGAACTACAAGGTCATCGGCCGCTATGTGCTGCCGTACGACGTCGGCGTCTCCGGATCGTGGAAGGTGCAGAGCGGCGAGCAGTACGGCCGGACCATCAGCGTCGCGTTCCCCGGCGATGGCACGCGCACCGTGCGCGTCGAGCCGATCGGGACGAACCGGTACCCCACCGTCGGCATTCTCGACTTCCGGCTCGACAAGACCATCAGGACCGGCCGCGGGTCGAAGCTGACGGGTCAGTTCGACATCTTCAACACGACCAACTCCGGCGTGGTGACGACGCTCAGGACCACGACGGTCAACTACCGCGAAGTGACCGCGATTCTCGATCCGCGGATCATCCGGTTCGGCGTGAGGTTCGACTTCTAGCGGGGCTGCGCCTAAGACCGCCGAGAAGGGCGGGTTGGCTTCGCCTCGCTGGAGGCAGTGTTGGCTGGCCCGGCCTCCGGCCGGGCGAGAAAACTTGACTCAGGTTGTTGGGAATCTGCAGAGTCAAGTTTTCCAGGCAACGTCCCGGGTCGCCCGGGACGGTCTCCCGTCGGCGGGAGGCCACGAGTAGACGACGGCCCGGCTGCCCTGTCAGCCGGGCCGTTCGTGTTTTCACGCCAGGAACGAGCGTCGGGCCTCTGTGATAGAGTCCCCACGCTGCCCCAATGATCCGACGTGCGTCCCCCCGGATCGCCGTCGTCCTCGGTTACGTCGTCGTTGCCCTCGCCTTCACGTGGCCGTTGCCGCTTCATGTCGGCGGCGCGCTCACCGGCGACCCCGGCGGCGACACGGGCGTCTACGTCTGGAACCAATGGGTCTTCCAGCACGAGGCGCTCGTCGAGCGCCGTAATCCGCTGACGACCGAGCAGATTCTCTCCCTGACGCAGCGGGTTGATCTCTCCCAGCACAACTACACCGCGTTTCACAATCTGCTCGCGCTGCCCCTGATGCCCTGGTTGGGCGTCGTCGCCACCTTCAACGTCGTGCTCTGGCTCATCACGGTGATCACCGCGCTGGTCACCTACGGGTTGGCCAGGCGCGTGACCCCGGCCACACGGCCCGAGGCGTGGCTGGCAGGGCTGGCGTTTGCGTGGTCTCCGGTGCTGGTCGCGCGAACCACGGGCCATTTCAGCCTGGTCGCCGCCGCGCCGCTGGCCGCGTTCGTGTGGGCGCTGGTCAATGCGGACCGCTCGAGGCGGCCTCGTGATGCCGCTGTCGCGGGGCTCTCGATGGCATGGGCCGCGTTCTGCGACGTCTACTTCGCGATCTATTGTCTGATGATCGTCGGAGGCTACCTGACGTCGCGGATCGTTCGCCTGAAAATGGCCGGCTCGCCCGCGCCGGCCCCGTGGCGATGGGCCCTCAACGTGCTGATCATGTCAGCGGCGGGGCTCGTGGCCGGCCTGCTGCTCGGACGCGGCGGTCGCTTCGAGCTGCTGGGCATCCCTGTCAGCGTGCGGGGGCTGTACACCCCCGTGCTGATTCTCACGGGGCTCGTGATTGCGCGGATCGCACTCTCGGTGCGGCCGCTGCTCGTCATGCCGAGTTGGGCTTCGTCGCGGCTCGTCGTGAGAGCCGCGCTGGTGGGGCTGGTCGCGTGTGCCGCCCCCCTGTCGCCGGTCCTCTACGGGCTCGGCGAACGACTCATCGACGGGCGGCTGACGCTGCCGCCCACCCTGTGGCGAAGCAGTCCGCGGGGTGTAGACCTGCTCGGGCTGTTCGAAGTCAATCCGAACCACCCACTCGTGCGCAGCGTCGTCGATCGCCAAGCGAGTGCGCCGACGGTGTTCGTGGAGTACACGGCCGCGCTGAGTCTCGTCGCCCTCGTCGTGGTCGCTGTGGCGATCTGGCGCGCAGGATATCGACCGCGGGCCGGGTGGGTCTGGATGACGGTCGGGTTCGCGGCCTTGGCGCTCGGCCCCTTCGTCTACGTGGCCGGCATCAACACCTATGTGCCGGGCCCGTGGGCGCTGCTGCGCTATATTCCCGTCATCGGGGCCGCACGTACTCCCACCCGCTTTGCCATCGTTGCGGCGCTCGGATTGGCCATCCTGCTCGCCGGGGCCCTGGCCGCCCTGGGGCGCCGCTACCCGCAGCGACGCCACGCCCTCGCGATCGCGATCGGGATGCTGCTCGTCATTGAGCTGATTCCGGTGCCGCGAACGCTCTACTCCGCGGCCATCCCGTCGGTGTATGACGTCATCGCGGCCGATCCGCGACCCGTGCGAGTGCTGCAGCTCCCCTTCGGCGTGCGAAGCGGCGTCTCGTCGGCAGGCGACTTCAGCGCGAAGTACCAGTTCTACCAGACGCACCACGCCAAATCGCTCATCGGCGGGTATCTGTCACGCATCTCCGACCGACGTCTCAGCGACGTCCGGGCTCAGCCCACCCTCGATGCGCTCGTGACGATGAGCGAAGGATACGAACTCGACCACACGCAGGCCGACTGGATCCGGTCCCGCGGACCGGGATTCATCGCCCGGTCCAATCTGGGCTACGTGGTGATCGACGAAACGCGCGCCTCACCCTATCTCGTGGCCTTCGTCAAAAGCGCGTGGGCGCTCGAGGAGATCGCGCGCGACGGATCCATCTCGCTCCACCGGCCCACCCTCCCCTCCGATGCGTCTCGGTAGAGTATTCTCGATGCGATGCGTGCGTGGTTCGGCCTGATCTTCGCGGCCTCCGGCGCCGCGGCCCTCGTCTACGAAGTCACATGGACACGGCTGCTCACGTTGCAGTTCGGCCATGGCGTGGCGGCCGCGAGCACCGTCCTGGCCGCGTTCATGGGGGGCTTGGCGGTCGGCGCGGCCATTGGTGGCCGCATCGGCAACCGACTGACGCGCGGGCAAGCCCTGCGCGTGTACGCCGGCCTCGAGTCGGCGATCGCCCTTCTCGCGCTCGCTCTCCCCTTCGTGCTCGACGCCTTGACTCCGCTGCTCGTCGTGACCTATGCGGACGGCGAGGGCGGCGTCACCTTCAGCCTGGTTCGCGTCGTCAGCACCCTGATCATCCTGTCGATTCCCGCGACCGCGATGGGCGCGACCTTTCCCGTCGCGGCGCGCTGGTTTGTTCAGGCCTCGCGAGGCGCCGCCCGCGACGCCGGTCTGCTTTACGCCGCCAACACGGTCGGCGCGGCATCCGGCGCCCTCGTCGCTGGCTTCGTGCTCCTGCCCGCGCTGGGACTCTCGGGGACGACGGGCGTCGGGATGGCGCTCAACCTGGTGGCGGCGGCAGGGGCCTGGATGGTGGCGTCGGCGCCCGTGGCCGATGAACGGGTCGAGCCGCGACCCGCCGGTCCGGGTCGCAAGGCAAAGGCCGCGACTCCAACTCGCCGCGGGTCGCACGTCCCAGCGATCCGCGCCCCGCGACTGGCCGTCGCGGCCGCTGGACTGGGCGTCTCGGGGCTCGCCTCGCTGACGCTCCAGGTGGTCTGGACGCGTATCCTCGCGCTCGTGCTGGGCCCGACCACCTATGCCTTCAGCATCGTGGTCGCCGTCTTCGTCGCCGGCCTCGCTGCCGGCGCTGGCTTGGCCGCACCGATCGCCGCCCGCTCGCGTCAGCCTGTTGCCTGGCTGGCCGGCTGCCTCAGTGTGGCCGCCGGACTATCGCTGGTTGCCGCCGGACAGCTCGACGCGGCGCTGATGGCCATCGCTCAAGTCGTTCGGGCAGCGGATGTGACGTTCTCGCAAGTCCTCTCTCAGCAGGCAGCCGTGTCGATCGCGCTCCTGGCGCCCATGACGATCGCCTTTGGGGCGGCCTTCCCTCTCGCCGTCGCCGTGGGCGCCCGCGACGATCACGTTGCGGCCGACCTGGGCACCATCTACGCGGTCAACACCAGCGGCGCGATTCTGGGCGCGCTGGCCTCAGGCTTTCTGCTCCTGGGGTGGCTCGGCTTGCAAGGGACGCTGCGCGCCGTGGCGATTCTGAGCGCGCTCGCCGCGGTGGGCCTGCTGGCGGCCGGCCGCGTCACCGGACGCGCGCGGCTCACGGCCGGCTCGCTGGCCATGGCCTGCCTCGCGCTCGCCGTGTTCGGGCCTTCGTGGAACCTGCTGCTCCTCTCGAGCGGCGCTTACAAGTATGCCGGCGCCCTTCAAGGGCCCGACCTGAAGACCGCGTTGTCCGCGGGCACGATGATCTATTACGGCGAGGGGCCTGCGGGTACCGTCGCCGTCAGGAAAGTGGCGGGAACCACATCGCTGTCGATTGACGGCAAAGTCGATGCGTCGGATGCCGGCGACATGCTCACCCAGCGACTCTTGGCCCACGTGCCCCTCCTGCTGCATCCAGACCCGCAACGCGTCGCCGTGGTCGGTCTTGGCAGCGGCGTCACACTTGGATCTGCCCTGCGCCATCCGATCACGCAAGCCGATGTCCTCGAAATCTCGGCCGAAGTCGTGGAGGCCTCCCGTGCGTTCGACGAGGTGAACCACCGCGCGCTGGACGATCGACGGACGCGGGTGATCACCGGGGACGGCCGCACGCACCTGCTGCTGACCCGGCAATCCTACGACGTGATCATCTCCGAACCGTCGAACCCGTGGATGGCGGGCATCGCCTCCCTCTTCACCCGCGAATTCTTCGAAGCCGCGAAGGCGCGGCTGGGCCCCGACGGTGTGCTGTGCCAGTGGGCGCACACCTACGACATCAGCACCGAGGACCTGCAATCGATCGTCGCGACGTTTCTCTCCGTGTTTCCCGAGGGCACGCTCTGGCTCGTGGGCGACGGCGACATCCTCCTGGTGGGGTCACACGGTCCGCTCACCGCCCGGCTGGACAGCGTGCCCGGCGCATGGGACCGCCCGGGGGTCCGCGAAGATCTCGCCTCGGTCGGCGTGCTCGAACCGTTTCATATCCTTTCGATGTACATCGGGAGCGGGCAGCCCGCGGCCGGGTGGGCGGCGGGGGCCCCTTTGCAGACTGATGACCTCGCCGGACTCGAGTTCTCGGGTCCGCGGAGTGTCTTCAGTCGGGCCGCCGCCGATAACGCTTCTTTGCTGCGTTCGCTGGCGGCCGGCCCCGGGGCCAGGCCACCGGCCATCGAACGGGCATTTTCCGAGGCCACGCCGGACTCATTTCGCGACCGCGGTTGGATGCTCCTCGCGGCCGAGGCGGTGCGGCCCGCCTACGCCGACTTCGCGCGGGCGGTCGAGGCCAACCCCGACGACGTCCGCGCCTTCGAGGGCTTGGTTCGCGCGTCGGCGCAGGCGCAGAAAGGCTCCGACACGCGGACTCTCCTGCTGCGACTCGCGGCGGGACCGGGCCGCGCCGCGGCCAAGATCGCGCTGTCGCGCTTTGTCGCCTCCGAGGGCGATTTCGACCAGGCCGCCAGGGTGGCACTGACAGTGCTCGAGTCGGACCCGGGTCACGTCGCCGCCCTGGAGCAACTCGCCTCCGTTCTGTCCGATCGAGGCGACCTCGAACGGATGCGGCCCGTGGTGGCGCGGCTTCGGCTCGAAGCTCCCAACGCCCCCGAAACCCAGTACTACACGGCTGCCCTGCTGTTCATGGAGAATCGGCTGGACCTGGCGCTCACGGAGGCACGCCGCCTCGTTGACGCCAACCCCGGTCATGGCAGGGCCCAGAACCTCCTCGGGGCCTGTCTGGGCAGCCTGGGGCGCCGAGACGAAGCGCGTGGAGCGTTTCTGGCTTCCATCGCTGCCAACCCGCGCGACCCGTCCACCTACGTGAACCTGGCCACGCTCGAACTCCAGGCGGGCGACCTGACCCGCGCGGCCCAGTATTTCGCCGAAGCGCTGTCGGTCGATCCTTCGTCACCTGCCGCACGCGACGGACTGGCACGGGTCTCGCGCAACTGAAGACGCGACCAGTCTCGCTCGTCCCCCCGGCTGCCGCTGCCCGGCTGATGCCATCCAAGCTGACGAAGAATGATCCAAAAACGGCAACATTATGTCAGTCGGAGACATCTGCTGCGCGCGTCCGTCTGATCTCGAGACGGTTCGCGAGGACCTGTTGCCGCGTCAGCTAGACGAAGAGAACCGCTGTTGAGCGGTGATGCGCGAGGGCGGTCAGACTATTCCTGACATGTCTCCGCCACGGCATTGAATTTGCTAGCCGTCGCGATGGAGAGAGCACTATGAGCGTCGTCCGACTCCTGGGATTCGCGACATTGCCGTGTGGCTGCGTCGTTGGGCGCTACCGCGACGTGGGCAGCACGCGCGAAGTGGTGTATGTCGAGGAGAAGGGTGCCAGCTGCGACAGCCTCGCGCACAGGAGAAACCACACGGTTTCTGCCGAGCGCGAGCGCTTTGCCACCGCCGCTGCCGCAACCTCCGCTCACCTCTAGCCAGCTCCGAAGGCCAAAGTCGATCCGAATGAGACAAGTTTCGCGAATGGCCGCGGGAGATGGCCGGCCCCGCGGAGCGGGGCCAAGACGACAACGAGGGCACCAGCGAGGCTGCTCGTCGGTTTAAGGCGCAGCTTCGCTGGTGTCCCGGCCAGATCCGCGGCACCCACTCCTTTCGATTCCGCTCACGGTTGCACAATCTGTTGCCTTTTTTACACGCCTAAGGCTATTCTGCCTCGCATGCTACGTGTGCTGATCGTCATCGGGATGCTCACGTTCGGCCTGACCCTTGTGGTATCAGTCGCCGCAAGCCGTCAAGCCGGCGGAGCCCCCGCGGCCCAGGCTCCCCCTCCTCCACCCCCAGCGGTGAAGGTCGGAGAGTCGATGCCGGACTTCACGCTGCCCTACCTCGAGCCCGCACGGGACGGAGGCCGGCCGCAGGCGAAGAGCGTCAAGCTCTCCGACTTCGCCGGCAAGCAGGCCGTCGTGCTCGCCTTCTTCCCGGCCGCCTTCTCGCCGGGTTGAACGACTGAGATGTCCCGGTATCGGGACAACTACGCCCAGTTCAACGCGAACAACGCGGCCGTGTTCGGCGTGAGCGTGGACTCCACCTGGGCGAACCTGGCATTTCGAGAGCACATGAAGCTCGACTTCCCGCTGCTCAGCGACAGCAAGAAAGACTACACGCGGAAGCTGGGGCTGCTCGACGACGCCTCAGGCTTCGCGCGGCGCGTCACCTTTGTGGTCGATGAGGGTGGCATCGTGCGGCATATCGACATGGGACAGGCCGCGCTCGACCCGATGGGGGCGATCGGCGCCTGCTCGCTCCTCAAGAAGAAGTAGTCAGGTCTCTCTCGCCCCGGCTCGGTGCCTGACGAGACATCTTCTATGGCCTGAAGCGTAACGAATGAAGCAGGTTTTTCGAACGGCCATAGAAGATGTCCGCCCCGCCGGAGGCGAGGCAAAACGAGATATGGACGCTAGCGAAGCGGAGCTTCGTTTGGGTTCTTGGCGGTTTGAGGCCTCCACCGTCGCCAGCGACGACCCCACGGGGACAGAACGCGGCACAGATGCCACAGTTTGGTCTCAGGCGGAGCTTCGCTAGCCGTCAGGTACCGGGCGCCGCGATCCCCAATTCGTGACATCTCGTTTTCTGCTGTTTCCTGTTGCGGCCATCTCGCGCAGGCATGTAAGATCCGCCGGGATTCGTGGACCTTCGCCAGCTCGAGATCATTCGCGCGATCGCTGAAACGGGCTCGTTCACCGCCGCCGGCAACAAGCTCCATGTGTCGCAGTCGGCCATCAGCCGGCAGGTGTTGCTGCTCGAAGACGAGCTCAAGGAACCGGTCTTCCTGAGGATTGGTCGGCGGATTCGGATCACGCCCGCCGGCGACTCCCTGCTCCAGCTCTCGCATCGGGTGTTCCAGGACCTCCAGGACACCATCGCGGGCATCACCGACAGCCAGGAGTCCCTCCGAGGCCAGATTCGGCTCCTTGGCGGGATGACGGTGTGCCTGTACGTCTTCCCGTCGCTGCTGACCGAGCTCAAACGCCAGCACCCCGGCGTCGACTTGAAGCTCGTCGCGGGCAGCTCGGAGCGGTGCCTGGCCCATCTGCGCGCCGGCACCGGAGACCTGGCGCTCCTGACCCTGCCGATCGATCAGCCCGACCTGGTGACCGTGCCGGTCATGCAGGAGGAGTTGCTGCTGGTCGCGGCCGCCAAGCACCCGCTGTCACGCAAGCGCAAGATCCTCCCCCAGGACCTCGTGCGCCAGCCGTTCGTGCTGTTCGAGTCGGGTTCCAACTCCCGCCGCGTCATCGAGGAGTTCTTCCTGGCCTCGCGCATCGAGCCGCAGGTGGTCATGGAAACCGAGAACGTCGAGATCATCAAGGCCATGGTTCGCACGGGGATTGGCATGACGATCATTCCGTTCCAGGCCGTGGCGCGCGACGTGTCGGCCGGCCAGATGTTCTGCACGCGGATCGAGGGCCGATCGCTCGTCCGGGAAACCGGATGGGTCTACCCGAAGATGAGCCGCACGCCCCGGACCGTTCAGGAGGTGATCCGGGCGTTCGAACGCGTGCGGCCCAAGCTTCGCCTGTCGCCCTGAGCCAGGCGCCTTCGCGGCACGGCCGGGCGCTGTCGCATGCACGAACCTCATCCATCGGATTCGATCATTCTATTTTTCGATTGCAGGCCGACTGGCTACGATGGTGGGCATTGTCAGCCCCAGCCTCGTCCCGGAGGCGGGATCGGTGAGGCAGGCCATGAACGACGATCGCGAACACGTCATCTCGGTGGTCCTCAAGCACGAGGAGTGGAAGGAATTCGTGGCGCTCCAGCCCGAGCCCGTGATCTGGCTGCGCGAGCGGATTCAAGAAACGATCGCAAGCCGCCGTCCCGTCCCCGCCAAAGCCACCACGCCCGTGCGAATGGCCTGACGCGGGCTACTGCGGCTGCTGGCGCACCGAGTACGAGGTGCGGCTGATCACGCGCACGTCCGGGCGGTTGACCTTGACTTCGACTTTGCGCGTCCGCTTGAGAGGATCGGGGTTGGAGGACGTGTACCCCAGCACGTAGTAGTCGCTCGTCTCCGCATCGATCCGTTTGAGACCCTTGTCGAAGTCGTTCTGATTGACGAGCGCGACTCCGCCCGTCTCCTCGGCAAGCACCCGCAGGCTGTCTTGGGTCTTTCGCACGTGCGTGCCGAACTCCACCGGATCGATCGTTTCGTCCAGATCCGAGCCCGCCACCAGGCCCCGCGGATCGATCGTGTAGATGGTGGCGTTGGCCCGGTTCGCCGTGCGCGTCAACTCGCCCAGCTCGCGCGCCAGATCCGCGTCGGCAAACGTCTGTCCACGGTTGAATTGATCGCGAAACTCGCGACCCTCCTCTCGTGTCTGTCCGAACCGACCTCCGAACACGGGATCCTCTCCGAGCCGCGATTCGGCGAACGGATCGAAGTCGAACCCGTTGCTCACCCAGACCACGGCTTTGCGGCGGTTGGTCACGCGCTCCAGCTGCTTCAGCAAATCGTAGGCGGTGGAGAAGGCGACGTGCGCGCGGTAACGGACTTCGGACGGTCCTTCTGCGCCTTCCGCGCCTTGAATGACGTCGGACGGCCTCAATCCGTTGCCCGTAATCTTCTTGATGGCATCATCCAGGATCTTGCGGTCGTAGGTCAGATCGATCGCCAGCGACGAAGGTCCCGTCGAGACGATGCCGAACATGTCGCCTTCGTGAACGAGGGATTTCGAGATTTTTTGGAACAGGTTGCGGATGCGCCCGGTGTTCCGAAAGTCGAGATGCAGGTCGTCCACGATGATGAGGAAGATGCGTCCCGCGGCGTCGTTGCGTGGCCGCGACGGCGGCAGGATGATGCCCTCCTGGGTGGGCGGGGGCGGCGCCGCCTGGAGGTTGTGGACTCGGCCGCCATGGACGAGCGTCAGGCTCTGGATGTTCTGCTTGACCCCATCCTCGAACACCTCGAAATCGTCTTTCGTCAAGTCGGCGACGAACTGATCGCGGTCGTTGCGAACAATCGCGTCCATCGTCACGAAGTCGATCGCCACACGGAACGTGGGCTGCTGCCCCCCGGGCGGCGGCGCCTGCGGACTCTGCGTTCCCTGCGTTCCCTGCGCTCCCAGGCTCACGGCGGCCGCGACCGCCAGCGCAAGCCCTACTCCCAGACTCGTGCGCTGCTGTGGCATGTGCACAGTATAAGACGCCTTCAGTCCAAGATCAGCTTGAACCGGCCCAGCCCCCCTTTCGGCCCCTGACGAGCTTGCCGCGTGGGCCGCCCCTCGGCCGGGTGGGTGCCCCAACATGCGGGGCCCCTGATAGGATGTGGCCCATGCGAGTTGCCGTCGGCGCCGACCACGCCGGTGTCGAGTTGAAGCGCCACCTCGCCGCCGCCATGGCCCAGCAGGGCCATGACGTCCTCGACGTGGGAGCGCATTCGACCGCCCCGGTGGACTACCCCGACATCGCCGAGAGCGTCTCTCAGGCGCTCAGAAACGGCCAGGTGGACCGGGGCATCATCGTGTGCGGGAGCGGGGCGGGCGTCGCCGTGGCCGCCTGCAAGTTCCCAGGGGTCAGGGCCGCGGTGTGCCACGACGCCTATTCGGCACGGCAGGCGGTTGAGCACGACGATGTCAACGTGCTGTGCCTTGGGGCGCGCGTGATCGGCTCGGCGTTGGCGCGCACCCTCGTGGAGGCCTTCCTCGCGGCGTCCTTCACGGCCGAAGAGCGACACCTGCGGCGGCTCGCCAAGATCGACGCCATCGAATTGCGCTTTACCCGCGACTGACGCGCTAGGCTCCACCGGTGTGCGGTGCACCGATCTCGCGACGGAGCTGATCGAACAGCTGATCGGCGTGTTCGACCCCTCGCAGGACCTCTTCGGGCGTGACCCACATGTCCGGGTTGAGACGGTCGGCGCGCGCCTGCCACACCGAGCGGGCAGCTTCGTCGGCAATCGCGTGAATGCGTATTTCGACTTCCGCGAAGCGCGCGCGCAATCTCGTCGCGATTTCCCGACCCACGAGCTGCTCCAGCAGGTTCACACGGGGTGCCTCGAGTTCGGCTGCTTCCTCCGCACCTTCGTCTCCCTCGATCGGCACGGGCGGCACCTCTGCGTCGGCGACGGATGTCTCCGCGGGTGGACCGGCCGTCTCATCGAGGCTCTGCGCCGGGTGCCGGCGCGGACGCTCGGGGCGACGCTCCTCCTCGGGTGGCCACAACGTGCCGGCTTCCAGGATGTGCGGCCAGTCGAATTCAATCTCCGGATGCTGTTCTTCAATGGTACGGATGGCGTCTTCATCCAGGGCCGGACGCCCGATGCGAACGCCGGGGGCGCTGCGATACACATACAGCACACGCGGACGCGATCCCGGTTGGTCGGCGTGGAGAAGCAGGGTGTTTTCGTAGCCGCGCAGGTCGCGCGTCAGTCGAAGGAACGGCACGAAGCGATCTTACCGCCGTCCGGCGCGGGACTTCGACTTGGCTGCCCGGGTCGCCTTGGCGGCTCCGGCCCGCTTGGGCCCCGCTGTGGCCGACGGCTTCTTGCGCCCGGCAGGCTGCTTGGCGGCCGTCGCCGTGCGGCCCCGCAGCGACGCCTTCGGGGCAGCCGTGCGCTTCGCGGCCGGCTTGGCCGCGGGGCGCTTGGCCGACTCGCGTGCCGCGGCACGCGTTTTCGCCGCCTGCGCCTCAGGCGCGCGGTGCACCATCGTGAAGCGTACCTGGTCGGCGTTGATGTGATAGGTCCAGATCTCGGCCGCCGAAACCTGGTGCTCCGCACACAGCCGGCGGGCCGTGTCCAGGCCGCTCAACGGGACATAAAGGACAAACGGCACACGCAGCCGGCTGAACGGCCCCCACTGCGCCATGGCTTCCAGGGTGTTGATCGATTCGCTGGTTTCAACCTCGACCGTCCCCTGCAGACGACGCCCGCGTTCGGAGGTGAACAGCAACAGGTCTGGGTACATCGGCAGATCGCCGATGGCCACCGACGCGTTTTGCTCCATGCCCGGATTGACGACAACTTCGTACTTGCGCTTATAGCGCAAGTGCAGAACACGGATGATTCGGTCGTGCTCGAACTGCTCGCGGACCGGGCGCACGAGAATCGGGCTCACGTGACCTCCGAGAGGAAACGAACTCGGTAATATAGCACGCACCAGCGCCCGGCTCAGGGCCTGTAACTCCGTGCGAGACACACTTTGCACTCCGGCCGCCTCCGCCCCGGTCGCCCTCCCACCGGGTCGGCTCCCCTGCCCATCGGCCCCACCGCAGGCCTGGCCGCTCGGCGCCGAGTTTGGCGGCTCACGGGCCCGCCCCGGACCGTTGCGCTAAGATCCGCTCATGCGGTTGATCGTCGTCCTGCTCACGATCGGGGTCGGGCTCCTGGGCGCCGGTGTCATTCGGCGTGAGGGCGGCTTCGGGGCCGCCGCCCAGGACCCGGGCGCCTCCCCCGCCGTCGAGGTCCTCCTGCACCAGATTCGCGCCGAAGACAGCGGAGAGCTGGCGGTGTCGGAAGAGGATGGTCGATTCCTGCAAGTGCTCGTCGCCGCGACGCGCGCCACCCGGGTCCTCGAGATTGGGGCCGCCAGCGGGTACAGCGCCATCTGGCTGGGTCTCGGCTTGCGTCAGACTGGGGGGCGGCTGGTCACCATCGAGTACGACGCGGTCCGGGCACGCCACGCAACCGACAACGTCCGCCGCGCCGGCCTGTCGGCTGTGGTCCAGGTGGTCTCGGGCGATGCCTTCGAAGAGATCCCCAAACTGTCGGGGCCCTTTGATCTCGTGTTTCTCGATGCGTGGAAGCCCGACTACAAGAAGTTCTTCGACCTCGTCTTTCCCCGAGTCACGCCCGGCGGCCTGTTTCTCGCGCACAACGTCATCAACAAGAAGCACGAGATGGAGGAGTTCCTGGACACCCTCGCCCATCACCCCCGGGCGCTCACGACCATCGTCTCCCCCGGGCACGAGGGCATCTCGATGACCTACAAGGTGCGATAGCCGGAGCAATGCGACCCATCCATCTCGTGGGCGTCCCGCTGGATCTTGGGGGCAACCGGCGCGGGACCGACATGGGGCCCTCGGCGTTTCGCATCGCCGGCCTCAAGGAGCAGTTGATCCGGCTGGGGCGGACCGTGGTGGACCGCGGCGACATCGTCACGCCGCTCCCGGAGCTCAAGGGGCCGGGCGATGTGCGCAAGCGCTACGTCAAGGACATCGCACGTGTCTGCCAGAAGCTCTATCAGACCGCGATGAGCGCGTTCGAACAAGGTGGGCTGCCGCTGGTGCTGGGCGGCGATCATAGCCTTGCCGCGGGTTCGGTGGCTGCCGCCGCCGAGTTTCAACGGCGCCGCAGGAAGCCCCTGGGATTGATCTGGGTGGATGCGCACGGCGATATGAACACGCCGGAGACGAGCAGCTCGGGCAACGTCCATGGCATGCCCCTGGCGGCATTGCTCGGCGCCGACCCGGCGGAGCTGGCGCGCATCGGTGGTGACCGGCCTGCGGTACGCGCGGAGCATGCCGTGCTCGTCGGCATTCGAAATCTCGACGACATCGAAAAGCAGATCGTCCGGGCGTCCAAGGTTCACGTGTTCACCATGAAGGACATCGATCGCTTGGGCATCGCGCAGGTCATGACCCGTGCGATTGAGCTCGCTGGGGGGAGGACGCGCGGGATTCACGTCTCGTTCGACCTCGACGTCTGCGATCCGGCGATTGCCCCAGGCGTCGGCACCGCCGTCAAGGGCGGGCTCGACTATCGCGAGGCGCACATGGTGATGGAGCTCGTGGCCGAATCAGGGCGCCTGACGTCGCTGGATCTGGTGGAGGTCAACCCGACGCTTGACGTACGCAACGCGACCGCGATACTCGGCATGGAATTGGCGCTGTCAGCCGTCGGCAAACAGATCCTCTGACCACCCGCAGATGACGCGGACTCGAGGGTCCACAGAGTACGCCGATCGCACGGGATCGAGGGTCCACAGCTTCCATATCCCCAGAGTCCGCATCCACAGGATTTCACGTCCACAGATTTCACAGATTCCACGGATTGCCAACCGACCACACGTCGCGGGGACATCGGGCGTTGGGCACGGGAAGGTCAGGCCGGGTCACCCGCTCAATCGACTCCTCGATTCTGCCAGGAACCAGTGTGCCGTCTCTCTTATCATCGCAGGCAGGAGATCAACTCATGTGACGCGCCTGTGCACCGTCACGCTCGTCTTCGTGCCGGCCGGTTCGTTCACGACCAGCGCCCGCCGCCCAAACAAGCCAGCGGCGAGCCGAAAGTCACCTGGTACGTCTACACCGTGAGGTGGGGGTTCCCTTGCCACGCGGCGCGATCACCAGGTGCCCACCCTAGCCGCCGATCCCGCAACCTGGGAGTGCGGCGACGCCGGCCGCGACCGCGGCGGCACTCCCGGCCATCAACGCCAGCATGCGTCGACGATCGATCGTGTCTGGCATGGCAGCGCCTCCTCGGCCGCCTGGGTGTGGTCCGGCCGTTTCCGGCTGCACTCGAGCACTCGCTCCTGGCCAGCGCCGACCCCTACATGTTCGGGGTCGGCGTGACCTTCAGCTTGTAGGACGAGGCCTTTACGGCTTGGACTTTGGCGCGCCCGCGGTCGCGTGCGTCACGGTTTCGCCAACCTGCACGGCCACCCGCGGCGGTTGCGAGTCACTGATCGCGATGAAATGATCGATGGTGTACGACGACCCCCGATTCGTGAAGTTGTCGACCCACAGCCGGTAGTTCTCCCCACTGCGAACCGGCCAGGAAATCGTTTCCGAGTTCACGCCGACGCGATTCGACACGGCGAGCAGGCACGACACCGGCGGGTACGTGGTGCACGCAGTGGTTGCCAGATACAAGTCCAGGTCGATGCTGGCATCTGCCCATCGGAGCGTCGCCTGGTAGCGTCCGGTCGCCGTCATCGTGATGCTGTGGAAGAGATCCCCCAGCGGTCCGATCGACCCGGAAATGGTCATCATGCCCCCGCCGCCTCCTCCTCCACCGCCCGAACACGTCGGCTGCACGCCGCGGCCATCGATCTGGTCGAACACGCGTTGCTGCGCGTCGAGGTGCCCGCACCCCGTCACGCGGTACCGCAGGTATTCCTGCGTCCAGACGATGTTGCCTTCAACGTCGACAAACGTCGGTCCGGCCAGGCGACGCAAGCCGTCCCGATACTTGGCCTCCAGCTGAATCATGAAATCGAACGGCTCGTTCCGAGGGGGAAAGTTGACGGCGCTCGTGCTTCCGCAAATTGGCTGGACACCGAATCCGTCGATCTGTCGCATCACCCGGAAGACTGCCTCCGTATGCGGACAGAGATTGACGCGGTAGCGGAGGTACTCCTGCGTCCAGACCACGGTGCCCTCCTGATCGACAAACGTCAGGACGGAAGGGCGGCGAAGTCCGTCGCGATACTTGGCCTCGAGAGCCGTTCGGAACAAGAGCGGCTCATTGCGAGGCGGGAACGTCACGTCGCTAGTCCCCCACTCGGCGGGGTACTGCAACTCGCTGGGCGGGAGCGCCCCTGAAGGGGCGTCGTTAGCTGGGTCGGCCGCCGAATTCCGCTCTGCCGACGCCTGGACCGACACCTCCGCAGCGGGCGCCAACGACGAAGGCGCCGCCGGGTTGCTCCGTCGTGAGTCAGGCGAACTGCATGAAGCCGCCAGGGCAATCCCCGCCACCAGCGCTCCAAAGACTCGTGCATGGAACACCGACCCGGCCTGTGCCATAGATCCTCCTCGGAAGCGGACGGTCAAACCTGTTGTCCGCGATGCCTTTCGCGGCCCGGCGCCTTACGCGACGAAACCTCGTGCGAATACAGACGTGCCCAGTGCCTGCCCTTGCTCGTGAGGCGATACTATCGGGACGGGATGGTTAGCGGAAGAGCTTTGATCGGACGGCCACAGGCAGGCGGACCCATCGGCGCGCCCCTCCGGCTCCGCGAACCGGGTCAAGACGACCGGGAACTTTGGGCCTGAAGTCGCGAGACGCCAGGTCATCTTGACATCATGGCTGACGAACATCATGATGTCTCGGTGAGAACCACCCTGACCTTGGACCGTGACGTCGCCGACGGCCTCAAGAAGGAGATGCGGCGTAGTGGCCGGGGGCTCAAGGCCACCATCAACGACGCGCTCCGGCGCGGGCTCCGGGTGACCGGACGCCCGGCCCGTGGGCCCCGGTTCACCGTACGAGCGCAGGCACTCGGAATCCGCCCGGGGATCGACCTCGACCGGCTCAATCAGCTCGTTGACGAACTCGAGGTCGAAGACGTCGGCCGGAAGCTGGCCCGGTGATCCTGCCCGACGTCAATCTGCTGGTGCACGCCTACAACACGGAATCGCGTCTTCATGCTGCGGCGCGCGCGTGGTGGGAGGGCCTGCTGAACGGCCCGCGGCCCGTGGGCCTGGCGTGGGCCGTGGTGCTCGGGTTCATCCGGATCACGACGCATCGGCAGATCCTCTCGAATCCGATGCCCGTGGCGAGCGCCTGCGCGCACGCGCGCGCGTGGCTGGCGCAGCCGTGCGTGGCGCTCCTCGATCCGGGGACGAGGCACGCGGAAATCGTGTTCGGCCTCATCGAATCGCTCGGGACGGCGGGCAACCTCACCACCGATGCCCATTTGGCGGCGCTCGCCATCGAGCACCAGGCGGAGCTGCACTCCACCGATGCCGACTTCAGCCGCTTCTCGGGCCTGCGCTGGGTCAATCCCTTGACCTAGGATGGCCCCAGCCTGGAATCCTCCAGGGATGCTCCTTGGGGAACGGCTGGCGCCACAAGAATGGCGGCTTCGCCGGCAGCGCCCGCTGCAATCGTCCTCCTCGAGCCGGCTTGGAGGCGGCCTGCCGCCGGCGGCGGGTTGTGCCATCTCGAGCGACAACAGGCACTGTATCGATCGCAGCTCTTCGACCTGACGGCCCTTGCCCCCGGGATCGTGGTGCTAGACATCGGCGGAGATGGTGGGATCCCGGGCATCCTCGACCGCACGCCGATCGTTCAAGAGCCTGATGCCCGACGCTTCGGGCCATGGGCCGAGGGGAGCGTTAATACAATCGGGCCAAGTGGGCACTTCGCTGGCCACGCCACCGATAGATCCCCCCAGCAGCTGCCGTGCGCCAGACCTGACGGGACCGTCACCGCACCCGCGCTCCCCCAGTGGTCTCCCCAGTGGCACCCATTCGGCGTACCCTGAGGGCCCGAATCGCGCCGGAGACCTCGTGGGCACGGTGTTCGGCCCTCGGACGTTCGGGTTTCTCTGTCGCCACGATGCTTGATCTCGATCAACTGGTCGCCTTGCCAGGCCGCAAGGTCTTCTCTGCCGGAGACATCACGGACACGAGCGTGATTCTGGCGTCGACCAGGGCCTTGATGGTGAGGACGTTCGAGACGCCGTGTTGATGCCGACGCCGCCCTTGCCGCCGACGCGTTGGAGCACGACCGCCACCAGCGGGGCGGCGGCGCCCACGCTCGGTTGCACGGTCCACTCCATCCGACCGTTGCCCGACCGAGTCAGTCTTAGATGACGCGTGGCCAGCGGCGTGGGACTGCTGATTGGCGTGGCTGCTGCGACAGCCGTGTCGCGATTCGTCGAGGCCGCGGTCAGCGAGATCAGTCCGTCTGATCCCCTCACGTTGGCCGCGGTCGCCGGCGTCCTGGTGCTCTCCGGGGGCGCGGCCAGCGTGCTGCCTGCGTGGCGGGCGATGCGAACGGACCCGCTGACGGCACTGCGGAGCGAGTAGGCTGCGGATCGATTCAGTCTGGCGAGCGAGGGCGATCGTGTCGGGAGCCGGGCGTGAACGATCTCGTGCTCCGCTGAGCATCCCTTCAATGCGACAATCAGGCGTGGCGATGGGCGTGGCCGGCGGACGAGGGAGCGGCCCGCCCGGAGCGCGCGCGGGAAAGCCTCATGAACTGGTGGGCCGCGTTGGGATCGAACCAACGACCCTCTGATTAAAAGTCAGATGCTCTACCACTGAGCTAGCGGCCCTGGCGTCATTCTATCGTCTCTTGCGCTCGCGTTCGATCTGCAGCAGCGCCGCCGTCGCGGGGTGTTGAGGGTGTCGAAGCACGTCCTCCGGGACACCGGCTTCGACGACCGCGCCGTCCGCCAGCACCACGACTCTCGTGGCGCACCCATCCACGAACTCGTCGTCATGCGAGGTCATCACCAGGGTGCGTCCCTCCTGGGCCAGCTGCCGAAGCGTGTCGCCGAGCTCGCTTCGACGAGCCGGGTCGAGAGAGGCGGTCGGCTCATCGAGCAGCAACAGCGGCGGATCGACCGCCAGCGCACGCGCGATGGCGACGCGCTGCGCTTCACCACCCGACAACTCCCGCGGCAGCGCCCGCGCCCGGTGGCCGACGCCCAGGTGCTCGAGGAGCTGTTCGGCCCGCTCCTGTGCCTTGGCGCGCGGAGCGTCTTGGACGTGCACGGGAGCCAGGCACACATTGTCGAGCGCCGAGAGGTGCTCGAACAGGTAGTGGAACTGAAAGACCATCCCGACCTTCTGGTGAAGGGCCCGGTGGGCCGTCCACGGATCGGTCCCGGCTCCCAGCGTGACCTCGCCGACACGCACCTCGCCGGCATCGAAGGCCTCCAGACCGGCCACCGACCGCAGGATCGTCGTCTTTCCCGAGCCGGACAGGCCCATGAGCGCCACGATCTCTCCCGAAGACGCGGTGAAATCGACGCCGGCCAGCACCTCGCGTGTCCCGCGCGAGAGCCGCAGCCCGCGGACAACCAGCACGGCGTCGCCGCTCATGCCGTCGGCGCCTTCCACTGCGCCTCCAGCCGGCGAGCCAGGTGCGCGAGCGGCAGCGACATCGCCAGGTACAGGAGCGCACAAAGCGCCCCGGGAATGGCCCAGCTCCCCACGTTGGTCGCGAAGATCTGCGTCTGCTTGGTCAGCTCGACGACCGTGATCACCGAGACCAGCGAGGAGTCCTTCAGCAACGCCACGAAGTCGTTGGTCATGGGGGCCAGGGCCAGGCGCAGCGCCTGTGGACCGCGGATCAGCCGCAGGATCTGCCGCTCCCGGAACCCGAGAATCCTCGCGGCCTCCAGCTGACCCTTCGGCACGGCCTCGAGCGCGCTGCGATAGATTTCGCTCTCGTACGCCGCGTAGTTGAGACCCAGGCCGATGAGCGCCGCGACGAACGCCGGCAGGCGAATCACGGCCGAGAGCCCGTAGTAGATCACGAACAACTGCAGCAGCACCGGGGTCCCGCGCATGACCTCCACGTACATGGTCAGCACACCACGCGTCACCCGATCGCCGTAGACACGCCCCACGGCCACGCCGATGCCCAGCGCCACGGCCAGGGCCATCGACAGGCACGACAGGATCAGCGTCAGCGCCGCTGCGCGCACCAGCGACGGCAGATACCGCCAGGTGGCGTCCATCAGCGACGGCACGCTGGCCGATCTGCTGAGTCCACCTGCCCACTCACCCGTGAGCACGGCCGCATACAGCGCCGGTTGGTCCTCGGTCCAGACGTCCCACTTGCGAAAAATGGCTTCGAGCCGTCCATCGGCCATTGCGCTCCGCAGCACGCGATCGACCTCGTCTCGGAGCGCCGCATTGTCCGGCGCTGCGATGACGATGTAGTGTCCGGTGGCGACTGGTGCGTCTTGAGTGTAGAGGCCGGCGTTGCGTCGTATGGCGCGGTCGGCCAGGACGTTGTCCAGCAGGACGGCGTCGACTCGTCCGTTCAACGTATCGGTGTAGGGGTGTACATCATCGTCGTAGGAAACCGCGACGATGCCGTGGTCGCGCTCGGCTGACAGCAGCAGGTCGTAGGCGATGGTGCCGCCCAGGGTGGCGACCCGACGACCACGAAGGTCCGCGAGCGTGCGGAAGCGGTCGCGGTCGGCCTCGCGCACGGTGAGCACTTCGGTGAACCGATAGTATGGAACGCTAGCGGCCACGGCGGCTCGCCGAGCCGGTGTGTCTTCGACGCCGCTCAAGCCGATGTCGAAGTCACCGCGGATGGCCGATTGATCCAGGGACGCGAAGGCTACCTGCACGAATCGCGGCGTGCGGCCCAGCTCGCGTGCGATGAGCTGGGCAATCTCGACATCGAAGCCCACGAGGCGCTGGGGGTCGTTGGGATCGGCCTCCACGAAGGGAGCGCCGCCCTCGGCATCGCCTCCCCAGCGCAGCACCGGCGCCTCCTGAGCGGAGCAAACGGGTGGCAAGAGACCGGCGATGGCCAGCAGGAGCGGGAGAAGACGGCTCAACCGGGGCACGGACGACGCCAGTATACGCACACGCGTCGGCGCCGCCGGCCGTGCGCCGGCCGCGCCCCGGACGCCCGGCGCTTCGAGGAACCTCGACTGCCGCACCCTCGTCCAGCCAAGAAGAGGCGTTGGACATGCGGCTCGGGATGCGGACGACGGCGCGCACGTGGATCCCCCTTGTCGTCCTCGTGGCCGGGACGGCGGGGTGTGGCGGCCCGAGGACCCCTTCGTCTCCATCCGCGCCGTTGATTCTGACCTTTGCTACGCCGATCCCGATGCGTCTGGTCACGTGTGGCCCCTGTGAGGTGCCGTCCACCGTGTTCGTGATCGAGCATCCGGTGACGATTGCGGATCCGATCGGTCCCGGCGGCAGCGTGGAGCAGGTCGAAGTCGTCGTGCGCAACCTGCCGCGCAATCTCGAGGTCGGGCGCAACCGGCGGCCGAACGCGGACCATGCCTATCGCGACACGCACTTGCCCGCCGGTGGCGTGCTCACGCTCGAAGCCGGCATCGTGTTTCCGATCACGCCCTCACGCGACGAGCTGGAGGTCACCGTGTGGGTCACGCTGACCGATGGCCGGCGACAGAGCCGAAGCGCGGGTGTGGTGATGTTGGCCGCGAGCGGCAGCGTGGTGCGCTGAGGGCCGCGTGTGTGAGCATGGCGAGTGGTGCTCGCGGCTATCGTCGCCCGCGGCGTCTTGCCCTCCTGACGGAGGCGATCTGAGCGACGCTGGGGACGCCCGGCGTGGCCCGAGCGCTGTGCTAGAGTGAAATGTTCGCCTCGCGCGTCCCTGTCGTCCAGAGGCCCAGGACGCCGCCCTTTCAAGGCGGTAACACGGGTTCGAATCCCGTCGGGGACGCCAAACTTGATTCGGCCCTTTCCTCGGGCTCCAAGTATTTGAAAAGCAGTGCGGTTACGGCGGTTCGATTGAATCGAATTCCGTCGAACGCAATCCCTTCGGGGAAAAACAGCTCCTGCAGCCGCTGACGGTAGTCGAGCGACGCCTGGACCCAGAGGTCCGCGGCGCGCGGCAGAATCCGTTCTGCGAACGCCAGGATGCCCTCTACGTCGAGTTCTTCGACGGCGTCGGTGTGGTAGTCGATCTTCGACAACGTCAACTCTTCGCGGAGCCTGTCGCGTTGGCGGCTGTATGTGTCGAGGTCGATCGATTCCGAGTACAGAAACGCCTCGTCGAGCCGGTCGAGCTTCTGACGGGTCGCCTTGACCCGCTGCTCCTGCTCCGCAGTCCGCTCTCCGGCTTCCGCGCACCGTTGCTTCCAAACGCAGAGGATGCGGTCTTTGACAAGCCGCATGTAGCCCGCTGTCGGTTGGAGGAGCGCCAGTTCATCGACGAACGCGCCTTAAATCACGCTGGCAGTGGTGTAAATCGACAGTTGACACTCTGTCGCATCTGCTTTACGCTCGCCATTGTGATCGTCAGCTTCCGGCATGCCGGGTTGCGGGAGCTCTTCGAGACCGGCAAGAGTCGAAAGGTGCAGCCGGACCTGCACAAACGCTGCAGAAGGGCGATGGACGCGCTCCATGCGGCTACGGCGCTCTCAGACCTGAACATGCCGGGCTGGACTGTGCACCCATTGAAGGGAAATCGAGAGGGCCGGCACGCGATGGCCGTCAGTGGCCCTTGGCGCATCACGTTCCGCTGGGACGGCAAGGACGCCCACGAGCTCGCTCTCGAGCAGTATCACTGAACGGAAGGCGACGACGATGGCGACGACGAAGACGACGAAGGTGCTCCCTGTCCGACAGCCGTTGAAGCGGGAACCGACCCATCCCGGCGAGATCCTGCGTGACGACGTGCTGCCGGCGTTGCGGATGAACGTGTCGCAGGCGGCCCGCGAGCTCGGCGTTTCACGACAACTCCTGCACCGAATCCTGGGGGGGCGGTCACCAGTCACGCCAGAGATGGCCGTTCGGCTCGGGAAGTGGGCCGGTAACGGACCGGCGCTGTGGCTCGGGATGCAGCAGGCTTTTGACGTGTGGCACGCGGAGCAGGCGCTCGGGGCCGAACTCGAACGTATTCCCGGACACGCCGCGTAGCCAATCTGCCGGGAGCGCGCTCGCCCAGCAACGGCGGCGGTCGGCCAGCCTGTGCGCTGTGGCGCAGCGGTCCACCGGACTCACGCCGCCGGCCGCAGCCCGTCCACCGCGCGGAGCCAGGCGCGGAGCTGGTTCCAACTCGCGTAAATTGGGGACGCCAAATTATTTTCCGAGCTGTCAGCGGCAGTTAAGTATCTGAACGCGTTGGCGGTTACCCCGGTTCGAATAAACTGTTTTCCGTCGAACGCGATGCCCTCCGGGGAAAACAGTTGTTGAAGGCGCTGTCGCTGATTGAGCGACGTCTGCACCCACAAGTCCGACGCTCTCGGTAAAATGCGTTCTGCGAACGCCAGTGCCCTCTACGTCGACTTTCTCGACGTGGACGGAGTGTTTCGATCTGCATCAGCGTCAGTTCTTGGCGAAGCCTGTCGCGTTGCCGCTCGTACGTGTTGATGTCGATCGATTGCGCAAACAGGAACGCCTCATCGAGCCGGTCCAGTTTCTGCTGAATCGCCTTGGCCTTGCGATCGGCGTCGGCCGCGTCGTGCGTGACCTCGGCCTTACGATCCTGCCACGCCCGCAGGACGAGCTCCTTAACCAGTCGCATGTAGCCCGCCGTTGGCTGTAGCTGTTTCAGCGCGTCGGCGAACAGACCTTCGAGCTTCGCTTTCGTGACGTTGACTTCGCGGCACTGACGCCAGCAGTGGGAGTACGCATACCGGCGGTTTCGTCCCTTCGACCAGCTCGCGGTCAACGGCCTGTCGCACGACGCACAGCGCACAAGACCCTTCAACGGGAAGTCCGGGCGATTCCGCTGGTGCGGTCAAGACGCACCGAGCTGGGCGAATTCGTGTTCCGCCTGAAGAATCGGAACGACAAGAACACGCTCGATCCGATTGCCGAGACAGCGGTACAATTCATCAAGGGCTGGGCGCCGCCGCTCGACGTTATTGTGCCGGTGCCTCCGTCCCGAAAGCGTTTGGCCTATCAGCCCGTTGTCGAGATCGCGAAGGCCATCGGCCCACGGCTGGCGAAACCGGTGAACGTGACCGCTCTAAACAAGATCAAGGACACACCGGAGCTCAAGGACGTATTCGAGTATCAGCAGCGGATCAAGCTGCTTCAGGGCGCCTTCAACGTCGATCGTGACGCGGTCGGCGCCAAGCGCATCTTACTCATCGACGATTTGTATCGCTCGGGTGCTACGGCAATGGTTGTGGCAGAAGGCCTCCTCGCCGGCGGCGCAGCGGCGGTGTACATGCTCGCGATGACGAAGACAACGGACGCGCACATGACAAAAGTCTTCATCGCCGGGTCGCGACGGCTATCGCGCCTCAATGCGGATGTGAAGCGTCGGATCGACACCATGATCGAGAAGGACTTCACGATCCTCGTCGGCGACGCAAACGGCGCGGACAAGGCTGTCCAGCGGTACCTTGCCGAAAAGGGCTACCGCAACGTCATCGTCCACTGCATGGCGAACAATTGCCGCAACAACGTCGCAGGCTGGCCGACACGCGAAATCCTGCCGCCCAAAGGAGCGCGCGGGTTTACCTACTATGCGGCGAAGGACCAGGCCATGGTCGACGACGCGGCATACGGGCTCATGCTATGGGACGGCGAGAGCAAGGGAACGCTGAACAGCGTGATCAACATGATCCGCCAAGAAACACCCGTTGTCGTCTACCTCGCGCCGAAGAGAACATTCCAGAATCTGCGTTCGGCCAAGGACGTGATCGACTTGCTGGGCAACTGCGATCGATCGAGTGTGCAGCGGTTCGTGCGTGAACTTGGAATCGAACACGTGCTGCCGCGTCGCGCACTGCTGCCGTAGGGCACTAACCGCTGCATCCAGGGTTCATGAACCTGCCGCCGCCTGATTTGTGCTTGCGTCGGCAATTCAGGCCAACCTCCGTATCGACCGGGCTCCCCATCACGCTGCCTCGCTGATCCTACGTCGTCCGATTCGGTTGCTCGTGATCGCCATCCGGTCGAGCCTCCGGCTATTGCAGACTCTTTCGCTAAAGTCGACCTGGCGGCAATCGATCGCAAAGCACGCTAGCGCCAAAAACTCCCTCGATGTTTCTCAAGGCTTCTGCGGCCTTTGCGGCGAGGGGGATGTTCACACGCTCTCAGGGCTGAGGGGACATCGGTTTGATGTTCAGGTTCAGGTGGAAAAAGTTCTTCGGATCATATTTCGCCTTGAGCTCACGAAGTCGCGTCACATTCGGACCGTACGTCTGAGCCGCCGCATCCCCTGACTCGTCATGGTCGAGATAATTCAGGTACCGAGTCGTACCCAGGAACGGCCGCACCTCCGCGTAGTTTCGCGGGCCCACGCGATCGAGCGGTCCGTGTCTCGGGGATCCATCCATTGGGAGACGATGATCAGATTGAAACCTTCATCTCTCAACGCACAGGCAGTGTCCGTTCGTCCAATGCGCGTCGACACACCGTGAAAATGCTCGAGGAGAATCTGGGCAGTCGGCGGCTCGCAGGCCTCGAAGCGATCGACTAACGTGTCGATGCAGTCGTCGCTCAATTCGCGAAGAAGGTGCGACTTCCAGTAGGTGAGCGCGCCCTTCGGATAGGAGGCGTCGAGCATTGAGTTGAGGTTGCAGTAACTGATCGGACCGATCGCGTCCATCACCGGAGGGGCAAACGTCTTGAGAATGGCGAGCGACGCCTCGCCCTCCGCGAGACTTCCACAATGACAGGCCGCAATGGCAGCCAACTTCGTCCCTGATCCGTCCGGCGCCGGCAGCAGGCCCGCGATCATCATGACCTCATCAGGCACCGACGCCGCAAAGCTCCGAAAGAACGTCAGGATTTCTTTTCCCTTTTGCGCAGGGTGAGCGACGAGGCCGCCGAAAATCGTGGGACCGATGGAGTGAAGTTCGTACTCGAGGGATGCCGCAATCCCGAAGTTGCCACCGCCGCCGCGTATGGCCCAGAAGAGATCCGCGTTCTCATCATCGGTCGCTCGAAGAACACACCCGTCGGCCATTACCATCTCGGCAGATCGAAGGTTGTCCAGAGCGAGCCCGTACTTCGGCATCAGCCATCCGAGACCGCCGCCGAGCGTCAGCCCCGCGATGCCCGTGGTCGACACGGTACCACCTGTCGTCGCGAGCCCATGAACCTGCGCTTCGCGATTGAATTCCTTCCAGAGTACTCCGCCCTGGGCGCGCGCCGTCCGAGCTCGCGCGTCGACATGGATGCCCTTCATCAACGACAGATCGATCACCACGCCGCCATCGACCGTGGCACGGCCAGCCACGTTGTGTCCCCCGCCTCTCACCGCGACCTCCAGGTTCAGCGTCTTCGCCAGGTTGACTGCATCGACGATGTCGGCTACGCCTTGGCACCTGGCGATCAAAGCCGGCCGCTTGTCCACGAGACCGTTGTGGACTCTTCTGACCTCGTCGTATTCGGCGTCAGCAGGCAAGAGGAGTCGTCCAGCAAACGACGGCGCGAGGTGCCCGATTGTGCTGACGATCGAGGACATGAACATCTCCTTCCAGCAAGCTGCGCCTGAGACCAAACTGTGGCATCTGTGCCGCGTTTGGTCCCCGTGGGGTCGTCGCTGGCGACGGTGGAGGCCTCAAACCAACGAGTCACAAAGGACACGGCTCGGGTGACGATAGCCGGCATTGGCGGGCTGTCCCCGCGACGCAACATCAGGGTCAACGCCGCGCTCAATAATTCTCAAATGAGTCTCAAACGCTTCTACCCACCTCCATCACATGTACAAGCGGAATCTCGGGTCAAATGTGCCAATGTCGGCGGACTAAAAAGCGGGATAATCGGGAGCGCCGTGGCGCTGCGGTCCACCGAACAGATCACGGATCTCTTGATTGCCTGGGGTGAGGGCGACCAGGGCGCCTTGGACCGCCTCACGCCGATCATCTACGACGAGCTCAAACGTTTGGCCAGGCGCTACATGCGTCGGGAGCCGCGAGGGCACACGCTTCAGCCGACGGCGCTGGTTCATGAGGCCTATCTCCGGCTGATCGACTGGAAGACCCCGGGGTGGCACAATCGCGCGCAGTTCTTCGCGATTGCGGCTCGGGTGATGCGTCACGTCCTGGTGGATTCGGCGCGGTCGGCTGCCTGCGCGAAGCGCGGCGGCGCCGCCATCCACGTGTCGTTGGACGACGCGATGGAGATCGCAGCGGAACCGGGCTCCAACGTCGTGGCCATCGATGAGGCGCTCATCGCGCTGGCCGCGCTGGATCCGCGACAGAGCAAGGTCGTCGAACTGCGCTTCTTCGGCGGGCTCACCTGGGAAGAAGTGGCCGACGTCCTCGAGGTTTCCGTCGGCACGGTCAGGCGCGACTGGAGCCTCGCCAAGGTCTGGATCTATCGCCAGCTCACATCAACACGGCAGCATGACGCCTGAACGCTATCGCCGAGCCGGCGAACTGTACGAGGCCGCGCGGAACATGGAATCCGCAGAGCGCGACGATTTTCTGCGTCGAGCGTGCACAAACGACGACGCGCTGCGGCGTGAAGTGGAAGCGTGGCTGGCCGCCGGCGAGCGCGTGCGCAGCTTCATGGAACGGCCCGCCGTGGAGGTGGCGGCGACGGGGATGTCCGGTCCGTCCATGGAGGAGCCGCCAGTCGGAGCCTCGGTCCGTACCAGGTGCTCTCACTCCTTGGGCGAGGCGGCATGGGCGTGGTCTACCTCGCGCAAGACACCCGGCTGGGTCGCCGCGTGGCCGTCAAACTGCTGCCCGCCGAGTTGACCGCGGATCCGGATCGAGTGCGCCGGTTCGAACAAGAGGCGCGTGCCGCCTCATCGCTCAATCACCCGAACATCGTCACCATTCACGACATCGGCGAGAGCGAAGCCGGCCGGTACATCGCGATGGAGCTGGTCGACGGCCGTACGCTGCGCGCGCTCCTCGCCGGCGGGCGGCCTGCGCTGGAGGCCGTGGTGCGCCTCGGCGAACAGATTGCGCGGGCGCTTGCTGTTGCGCACGCGGCCGGGATCGTCCATCGCGACGTCAAACCGGAAAACGTGATGGTCCGCGACGACGGGTTGGTGAAGGTGCTCGACTTTGGCCTGGCCCGTCTCACACAGCAGCCGCAGGTCTCCGCCTCGATGGCGGCGACGGCGCCCGCGACCGAAGTGGGGACGCTCCTCGGCACGACGCGCTACATGTCCCCCGAGCAAGCGCGCCGTGATCCGGTGGACGGAGCGACGGACCTCTTTTCGCTCGGTCTCGTCGTGTACGAGCTCGCGACCGGTTGCCACCCCTTCGCCGCGGACACGGCATTCGACCTTCTGCACAACATAGCGACGCGGGCCCCGGTGGCACCGTCACGCGCGGATCCAACGCTGCCGACGGCGCTCGATGCGCTGCTCCTCGCGATGCTCGACAAGGATCCTCGACGGCGACCGACGGCCGCGGAGGTGGCCGAGGTGACGGCGGCGCTTGTCCGCGTCCCGGCCGCGCTTACGCGCGTTTCGGCGACGGCGCGCGCTGGGCGACACACGGTAGGGCGCGAATCCGAGCGGATGGAACTGCGCGTGGCCTTCGAGCAGGTCGCATCCGGCGCTGGCCTGTTGATGTGCGTAGCCGGCGAGCCGGGGATTGGCAAGACAACACTCGTCGAGGAGTTTCTTGGCGAGCTGACGGCGACTGGCGAACCCTGCCGCATCGCCCGGGGCCGCTGCTCAGAACGGCTCGCAGGTGCGGACGCGTATCTGCCGGTCCTCGAGGCGCTCGACAGCCTTCTGCGCGGAGAGTCGAACGAGCCTGTCACTCGCGTGATGCAGGCGACGGCGCCGACGTGGTATGCGCAATCCCGACCACCGACCCCTGCGGATCCCACTCGCGGCGCGATCGGCGCACAGGCCGCCTCGCAGGAACGGATGAAGCGGGAGCTCGCCACGTTCCTGGAAGAGGTCGCGCGACTCAGACCGCTCGTGCTCTTTTTCGACGATGTGCATTGGGCCGATGCCTCGACGATTGAATTGCTCGCGTATCTAGCAACGAAGTTCGACGAGATGCGGCTGCTGGTGCTGGCGACGTACCGCCCAACGGAGCTGCTCGTCGGCAAGCACCCGTTCTTGTCGATCAAGCTGGATCTCGAGGCACGCGGCCTCGGCCGGGAGCTGCTCCTGCCGTTCCTGCCGCGCGAGGACATCGAGCGCTACCTCGCGCTCGAATTCCCGAACCATCGCTTGCCGTCGACGTTCGCGGCGCTGATCCACGCGCGGACGGAAGGCAGCCCGTTGTTCATGGTCGACGTCATCCGCTACCTCCGCGATCGCCGTGTGATCGTGCAAGAAGGCGATGACTGGACATTGACACAGGCGGTGCCGGACATCGACCTGCCGGCGTCGATCCGCAGCATGATTCAACGAAAGATCGATCAGCTCGCCGATGCCGATCGCCGGCTCCTGATAGCCGCCAGCGTGCAAGGCTACGAATTCGAGGCCGCGGTCGTCGCAAGGGTGCTCGCGGCGTACGCGGGAGAGGTTGAAGAGCGGCTCGACGGTCTCGATCGCGTCCATGGATTCGTGCGACGCGTTCGAGAACTGGAACTGCCTGCCGGCACCTTGACGGTTCGGTACCGCTTCGTGCACGTGCTCTATCAGAACGCGCTGTATGCGTCGTTGGCGCCAACTCGAAGAGCCGCGTTCAGCTCTGCACTCGCAGAAGCGCTCCTCGGGTTCTACGGCGATCAGTCTGCCACGATCGCGTCGCAGGTGGCACTGCTGTTCGAGGTCGCACGAGACCTTTCACGTGCCGTGGCCCATTTCCTGCTGGCGGCGCAGCACGCGGCGGCCGTGTTTGCCAACCCGGAAGCCACGCTGCTTGCGCGCAAGGGCTTGGACCTTCTGAAGGCGCTCCCTGCTACTCACGAACGCACTCGGCAGGAACTCAAGTTCCAAACCACTCTCGGCGTCGCCTTGCGGAATACGCAGGGGTTCGGCGCTCCCGAGGTGTCGCCGCTCATGTGAAACCGCGTAAATCTGGACTTTCATCGACATCACACCTGGTCTGAGCCTCCTCATTTTCAGCGGTCATCGAAGAGCCGTGCAGGCGTTCGGCGGCGGTCGCGACGGCACCGGTGTCGATG
>JBQTIE010000329.1:0-9104 GCA_052389315.1 Acidobacteriota bacterium | reverse complement strand
TCGCTCCTCGGTCTCGCGTGGCTGCGCCTCCGGGGCTGGGTGGGGTGGGGCCGAGCGGCCCCACCCACCCCCCCAATATCCTGTAAACTCTCTTGTAATGGGGCTGCCCCCCACCGCGCTCACCCTGACGCTCGCGCCCCAAGGGCGCTTCGCAGCCATCGACGTCAACACCCGCATCGCCGAGGTGGCCGGCGATTTTCTCCAGCGCCACAAGCGGGTGCTGTACTGCTCGCTGCACACCACGGCCGGCTACCTCGACCAGAGCCTGTCGGTCCGTCTGCGGAACAGCCACGACCGGCTGTCGCAGTTCTTCCGGGCCTTTCACGCGCTCTTCCCGCCCGGCGCAGAATATCGCCACGATCGCCTGGAACTCCGCACCGAGCTGACCGACGCTCAGCGTGAGGTGGAGCCGCGCAACGCCGACTCCCATCTGACCTACATCGGGGCCGGGTTGCGCAACTGCGTGACCTATCGCAACCGTGCCGGTGCCCCCGTGTACTTCGTGGAGCTCGATGGGATCACCGACGCCATGCGGCGGCAGCGAACGACGACGGTGCTGGCGTACGACGAAGAGCGCGTCATTGCGCGCACGGCCGTGAGCATCCCGATCTCCCGGCACCAGATGGACTCGATCAACCTGGCTGACCCCAGGCTCGGGCTGCTCGACTCGGTCAACGAGCTGCTCTCACGCGCCGGCATCGGCCACGGCCGCGTCGACATCGTCCTCGCGCCGGGCGAGCGCCATGCCGGGCTCACCGTCAACGAATACGAAACGCTCCTGATGCAGCACGACCTGGCCGACGTGCTGCGCGATCCCCTCCGCTTCGCGCGCCTCAAGGCCCGCCACCTCCTCGACGATCCGCTCGCCGTCCCGGGCAAGACGCTGAACTACGCCAAGTACGACGTCGTCCGGCTCCTCAACTCGATGATGGAGGCCCTGCGCCTCGAGCATTCCTCGATCGAGCGGCTGGTGGCAAAGATCATGGCGGTGCCCGCCCGACGATTCCTGCGATCCCGCCGCGTGAGCTTCCTGGCCACGACGGACACCGGCGGCCGGGCGGCACGCCTGGTCCGCGGCACGTATCAGAGCCCCATCCTCGTCCAGTGGCAGCGCGCCGAGCACCAGCAGCGTCAACTGGACGTGGTCTTGTCGCGGTTGTCCTGAATCCGCAGACGGCGCTCTCGCCGAGAGCTCCACAGATTCCGCATCCACATCCACAGATTACGCAGATTGCACAGATGATTGATTCGAACGTGACGCGTTGGGAGGCGTCAAGCTCGCGTGGCTGCGTTGAAGGATGTTCGCTGGAATCGTCATCAACGGCTGAGCCGCGCGCTGGCGTGACCGGCCAAAAGGCCGTGCAAATTCTGCGGGCTTGCAAGTCATGGCAACAAATGACAAAGGGTTACATCGCTTTCCTCCCGAGTGGACCTATGCTCATTGGCACAACGACAGAGGGGAAGCACCGGGTGGAGCGTCTCCAGTGAGCCGCAGCGCTTCACCCGGTTTTTTTGTGTCCTCGTGCGGCCCGGCTTGTTAGAATGTCGATGATGTCTCCAGTCCCAGTCGATCGCCGCAGTTTTCTCCGTGGTTCAGCCCTCTTTGCGACAGCGTTCGGGTTATCAGTCGCGCCAACTCTCGCCCAGCAGCCCCAGGAGAAGCCGAAGCCCAAGCCCGAAGAAGGCGAGGAGAAGAAGCCCCTCGATCCGTTCGGGGATCCGGAGCCACGCAAGGACGGCAAGCTCATCGACAATGAAGGCCGCGAGTACCGCGTGTGCCCGCAGTGCGCGTACAACATGTACAAGGAAGGCCGGATGTGGGTGTGCGAAAACTGCGGCTACAGCTACGTTGAATAGGGCCTGACTCGCCTCCGAGGCGAATCTCGAGACACGACGACGCCCGGCATTCACTTCGGATGGCCGGGCGTTGCCACGTACGCCGCCCGGGCCGGCAGCGTCTCCGGGGGCCATCCAGTGCTCGCTGCTCGCTTTCTCTCGACCGTCTCCCGCCGAGCCTCGTTAGAAACTTGACTCCTCCAGACTTCCAACCACTTGAGGCAAGTTTTCTCGCCCGGCGGGAGGCCGGGCAAAGTCCAACACTGCTTCTAGCGAGGCGAAGCCACACCTTGGCACGCTCGCCGGTCCGGCGGAGCTTCGCTAGACTGAGGCCATGGGATCGCTTTCAGGCAAGACGTTGTTCATCACCGGTGCGAGCCGAGGCATCGGGCTGGCCATTGCGTTGCGGGCGGCGCGCGACGGCGCCGGGATTGTGGTGGCGGCAAAAACCGTCGAGCCGCACCCCAAGCTGCCGGGCACCATTTTCACGGCGGCCGAGGAGATCGAACGTGCCGGTGGCCGAGCCCTGCCGGTCGCCGTGGACGTTCGCGACGAAGCCCAGGTCGAGGCGGCGGTCGCCCAGGCCGTGGCGCATTTTGGCGGCCTCGACATCCTGGTAAACAACGCCTCGGCGATCTCGCTGACCGGTACGCTCGACACGGCGATGAAGCGCTTCGACTTGATGCACCAGGTGAACGCGCGCGGCACCTACCTGTGCTCCCAGAAAGCGATCCCGCACCTCAAGCACGCCGGGAACCCGCACATCCTGAACATCGCGCCGCCCCTGGCCTCGACGCTCTCGGCTCGGTGGTTCGCGCCGCATGCCGCCTACACGATGGCGAAGTACGGCATGACGCTCTGTGTCTTGGGGATGGCCGAGGAGTTTCGCGCCGCCGGCATCGCCGTCAACGCGCTCTGGCCACGTACCGCGATTGATACCGAGGCGATCCGGCTGATTGCCGGCCAGCAAGCCCGGACGCGCACGCGCCATCCGGACATCATGGCCGACGCCGCCCACCACGTCCTGACGCAGCCGGCAGGGGGCTACACGGGCCGATTCCTCATCGATGACGAGGTGTTGCGAGAGGCCGGCGTGACCGACCTCTCACGGTACGCGCCAGCGGGGCTGCGCGACGATCAGCTCATGGGGGACTTCTTCGTCTGACCGCTACCCGCTGAATCGGCCCGCACCGGTCCAGAAGGCTTCCTCTTCCCCGGTGAAGTTGCGGAAGGTCACGTCGGGTGTCGGTCCGCAGTGGTTGAACAGGATGTCGATCGCATAGACCTGCCGCGATCCCTGGGCGGTGCCGGCACCGGCAAAGTAGGTGATCTCGTCGCCGGCGGCAATCACCGGGAAGCCGTTGTTGTCGGCGGCGGTGCGATTGGGCTTGCCGTTGTAGCCGAAACGGGTATCGAACTGCCGCAGCCGATCCACCATCCGATCGAGCCAGGGGTTGGTTTCGTACTTTCGCCCGGTCGGGCACGACTGGAAGATGAGGCCGGGATTCTCGTTGTGGATGCGTTGCACGAGGGCCTGGATGTCGGGAAGACCGAGGACGCTGGTTCCCGGATCAGGATCGGGCACTCGCATGCTGTCACCGGGAAACAGCAGCGTGACCTCGTTGGACGCGGGGCCCGCCCCGCACGCGCCGGTCGCGATGACCCGCGCGACATACGCGCCACTCCCCACGTTGGCGTTCAGCGTGAGTCCGCTGGTCGAGAATTGTGTGAAGGTCTGGCCGGGCGCGCCTCCCGCCTGCACCGAGTACCCGGTCGGCGATCCGATGGCTGGCGGACGCCAGAACAGGAACAGTTCGCCGCTCTCGATCATCGCCCGCAGGTTGAGCGGCGCGCTTGGCGGCGTGCATCCTCCTCCGCCGCCACCGCCCAGCACGACCGTCACCTCGTTGGACGGCGCGCTGGTGCCGTCGGCGTTCACGGCCACGAGGCGCACGTAGTACGTGCCGGCGGGACCGCTTGCGGGAAACGTCGTCGAGGCGACGCCGAGCACGACGGTGATCGCCGTCTGGTTCGGCGCAAACCCCGCCTGGAGGATGTACTGCGTCGGAGCGTTGCCGGACGCCGTCCAGGTGAACGTCACGTTGAGGCCGTTGACCACGGCCACCAGGTTCGACGGCGCCGTCGGGACGGCCGCGCCCAGCGGCAGGCTCCAGAGCGCGAGGGCGAAGAACACGAGAGACAAGAGCGGGAACGGACGATGGGCCCGAGACTGATACATGGCCCCACACTCTAGCCGCGCGGAGTGGCGGTTCGCAAGCCGCGTTCAGGACCGATAGTTCCCGAACTGGAGCGCGACGCCGAAGTCCTTCGCCTTCAGCAGCTGGATCGCCTCCTGCAGATCATCGCGGGACGCCGACTGCACGCGCACCTGATCGCCCTGGATGGACGCCTGTACTTTCTTCAGCTTCGCATCCTTGATCGCCTTGACGATGTCCCGCGCGGCCTCGGTGGGGATGCCGATTTGCAGCGTGAACACCTGTCGGACGGTTCCTGCCGACGCAGGCTCGACCTCGCCTGGCTTGAGGTTCCTGACCGGAACGCTTCTGCGGACCAGTCGCGTCTGGACAATCTCCCAGAGCGCGCCGACCTTGAACTTGTCTTCCGCCGTGAGCGTCATCGTCTTGTTCTTCTGGTCGAGCTCGATCGTCGCGGGCGACCCCTTGAAGTCGTACCGCTGCGCCAGCTCCTTTCGCGCCTGGTTGATCGCGTTGTCCACCTCCTGAAGGTTGATCTCCGACGTGACATCGAACGAGTTCATTCCTGCCATGCTCCTATCGTAACCGGGGGCACCGTTTCGATGCCCCCGGAATGGGGCCGCCCCCGTCGGTCGGCCATAATGGCGGAATGACCGGGTCGTCGAGCCGCGACGTTCCGCTGTTCCGGGTCGGATCCGGAGCGCCGGATGCCCGCCGCGACCGCGTGGCGGTCGAGGAGCCGATGGAGGTGCGCGTCAACGGCGCGCCGTTTGCCGTCATCATGCGCACGCCAGGCGCCGATCGCGAGCTGGCCGCCGGCTTCCTGCTGGCGGAAGACGTGGTCCGCACGAGCCACGAGCTGGCCGCCATCGAATACTGCGAGGACGCCGAAGCGGAAGGCCGCGGGAACACTCTGAACGTGACGGTTGTGGACGAAGCGGTCGAACGCCTCGACCAGCGCCTCGGCGAGCGGCGTCAGGTGATGATGACGACGGCCTGCGGATTGTGCGGGCGCCGAACGATCGAGTCGCTCCGCGCCCGCGTGACGCGCGTGGATGGCCCATGGACCGTGTCGCGCGACGTCGTGCGCCGCCTGCCAGAGACGCTGCGGCAGGCACAGGTAGGATTCGACGCGACCGGGGGCCTGCATGCCGCCGGCCTGTTTTCGCGTGATGGAGCGCTGGAGTCGATGGCCGAAGACGTCGGCCGCCACAACGCTGTGGACAAGGTCGTCGGCCGGTGTCTGCTCGAGGAGCGGCTTCCGCTCGACGAGACGATCCTCGTCGTCTCGGGTCGGACCTCGTTCGAGCTGGTGCAGAAGGCCCTGCTGGCCGGCATCCCGTTCGTCGCCGCCGTGTCGGCACCGTCCAGTCTTGCCATCGACCTCGCGGAGGCGTCAGGCATCACGCTCTGCGGGTTCGTGCGAGGCGACGCCTTCAACGTCTACGCGCATCCGACGCGGCTGCTGTAGGCGCCGCGATCTCCGAGAAGCGGCGCCCGCGATCGGCGCACGCTGCCCGAGGCATGCGGTCTCGCCCCACCTTCCACCTCGTGTCCGACGCGGCCGGCTCCTTGGGCGGCATCATCACCATGACGCTCGTGTGGAGGTCGATGCCCCTGCCCGATGATGTCGCCCGAGGAGGTTCCCGACCGGGCGTTACTGGCCCGGCAGCATGATGTGGGCCGTCGATGTCCCGGCATTCATGATCCAGGCGCCCCCGAGCTTGGGGTTTTCGGGCAGGCCGGTCGACTGCGTGGTGGCTCCGGGCACCGCGACCATCGAGTGGTGGGGTCGTGCGCGTTCCCGATCCGGGCCCGCGACGCTGTGCCACAGGGACCCGTACTCAGGTTTCACGCGGGTCCCGTCCTTTTCCATCGCGCCGAGCATCGCCTCGGACTTGGTCCGGTCGCCGGTGGCCTCTGCTTTCAGGTTCTGCGCCACGCGATCGAGGTTCGCGATGCTGGTGCATTGGACCGAGAACGGCTGCTGCTGGGGAAAGCCGGAGCGGTCGTAACAGACGAGCCGGTTCGTGCCCTTTCGGAGCGTCTCGTACGTGAAATCCGGCTTCCACTTGACCACCGTGGCCTGGTCTCTCTGACTGGCCGGGGCGGCGATCAGGGCCTTGTCGACGTCGGCCTGCGACGCGCCAGGCTCGAGTGAGGGTGGTGGCGCCGCGGCTCGGCCTCCCTGGGCGAGCGTGCCGATCGACACCGTCATGAATCCAATGACCAAGAGGGCAGTACGCGTCATCTCGACCTCCAATGCGCCCGTTCACCGGCGCGTGCCGAACGCCCGTCCGGCCTCGAGTCCATTCTATCGACACATGGGCACCGATGAAATCCACGGGGGCCAGCGCGTCCGGCCCACCCGGTGTGTGTCCCCACGCGAGATGGACGGCGAAGGAGATCAGCAGGGTCAGCCACAGTTACGGCTCGGGCGTCTTGCCGGCATGACGGACAGCTTATTCGCCTTGCGCAACCACCGGGACCGCGCTGGTGTGTCGAGGGCCCGTTGCCAACGCCGTCTGCCACGCATTGACGGCATCGGTGCCGGTCAGGCGCGCCACCATCAATAAGTGACCTTTCCTGCCGGCGGCTCACCCGACCAGGAACACGCAGTAGATGAAGGGCTGGATGGCTCCCGCGGGAGTGCGATGCTCGTCGCGAGCACTCTCGAGCAACTGAAAGTCGGCGCCGAACTCGTCATCGAGCGCCTGAGGATCGTATCGTGCGACGTCCAAGCCACTGCACTTGGTGGGGCCGTCTGATGCGAAGGTGGCGACGATCACGTGGCCACCGGGCCGAACCGCGGCACGCACCTGCTGCACATACCGCTGGCGGTCGCCACTCCCGGTCAGGAAATGAAACACGGCGCGATCGTGCCACACGTCAAAGGCGGACGTTGGCAGCTCCGCGTCGAGGACATTGGCTTCCAGCCATGTCACCCGGGCCGCGTTCGCAGCCAGCCGCGCCGAGGCCTCGGCGCGGGCCGCACCCGACACGTCGAGAACGGTGACCCTGCGGTACCCGTCGGCGAGGAGTCCGTCGACCAGTGTTGGACGCTCCACCTCCCACGTCGATGATGGCCGCAGCGTGATCAGGCGCCACACGGCGAATCATGCTCAATGACAACACGGCCGTGGGCTGATACCAGCTGACCTCGGTCGGCTTCTTGGTGGTGTAGACCTTCTGCCAATGAGTTCGTGGGTCCATTGGATGGTCCTTGGTCACGCTCACGGCGCGTCGCCGGGCGGAGCCGGCGAAGCAGAGGATGCCCGCGCTGGGGCCGGAATTCGAGAGATGGGCGTGGGCATCCCACAGGCCCGGGATGACGTAGTAGCGGGCACGGGGAGCAGACGAATGTGCATGGGCCCACTCGCCGACCAAGCAGCCCACGTTCGCCGCCTCAGCCGCGGCGGCTCACGATAGGCAACGGCGGCCGTCGAATGCAAGACGTCATGACTCGTCCAACCGTCTTCGCGCAAGTTGTCGGATGCCCCAGCGTTTTCAGCGGGTGCGCCTGGGTTCTCGTGGAGCAATCGATCCTGGCCGCGAGCGGAGTCGCGTCGGCTCGAGGCGAGCACTAGGCTTCGCTCGACTAGCCATAGCGGCGCGTGACCTCTGCAACCGAGGCCGCGACCAGTTGCTCGAGGACCGACTTGTCGAGATCGGCCAGCTGCTTGAAGTACAGGCACGACTTGCTCATCTTGTGCTTGCCAAGCTTGGACAACAAGGCCTGCCGTCTGTCTCCCTCTGGAGTCAGGTAGACCACGAGTTCGCGGCCACGGACGGCGAAGGCCGCCAGAGGCGCCTCACCGGTGCGTCCGCTCTCATAGGTGTACCGGTAGGCGCCATAGCCGACGATGCTCGGCCCCCACATTTTCGGCGACTGGCGGGTGACCTTCTCGAGCAGAGCCATCAGCTCATGGCAATCCATGCGCTGCCGCTCATTGGCTCTCGAGGCGATGTAGTCCTCGACGCTGGCACCGGTGGGCTTGGTCTTGTTCTCGGCCATCGAGACGGTCCGTGAGCCATTCTACTCGGGCCGACCGCCGCCGAGATGGCCGCCGCCGGGCGCAGCCGCTGGTCAGGGCAGCACGCCGGCCTGTCTGCACATGCCAGCCGGCACTCACTGCATCCCGCGAAACTGCTCGAACGTCTGCCCGCTGGCCCAGAACATCAGCGACCCGACGAAAAGCGCGGCGGTTAACATCAGCGTTGCGCCAGCAATCGCCCAACCGACACGAGGGCGCGAATTGAACTGATGGAGCACGTTGAGCAAGCCTGGAATCGCAAGCGGCAGGTTCGCCGGGCCGAGGGCCACAAGCGTGATCGCGAGCGCGCCGTTCAGGACCAGCGTCCTGCGGCTGCGGATCTGGTCGAACCTTCGAACCGCGTGAACGAGCAGCCACCATGAGGGGACCGCAAGGACGACGCCAATGGCGTAAACAACCGGCGCGGAACCGCGCACGGTGCTGGTGAGCAGTTTGACAGTGACCGCCAGCAGGTGACCGAACGCCATGACACTGATCGTTCCGGCGAACATGACGGTCAAGGCGGCCAGGGTGCGGGCCTCCGCCGCGAGATTCGTGCGGCGGTGCCGATACAGCAGGAGCGACACGGTGAGAAACGAGGCTCCCATTCCTATCGTGAGCCATTTGCTCTCATCCAGAATGAGCGCCAGCACATCGTCTGCCATCGAGCCATATCAACGTTTGCGTTTCAGCCGCGGCGGCTCATGATCGCACCAGCCGCCGACGGCTGCAAACGCGGGTTATGCCGCCGTTTCGAATTCGGGCAGCTCACCGCCTTTGAACCCAACTCGTGCGCGCCCGCAAGAGCCGAGGGTCGTGCACCAAATACCCCGCACCCGATGCGAAGCCGACTCTTGATCGATGCGAGAACGGCGCCGATCGATTCAAAGCCGGTGGCCAATCGGACTCGGCACGCCGAGGCTCTTCAGATGATGGGTGCCGCCACATTCTACACAGCTCCGCGGCATCACAACCTGAATCGAACGAGGTACACCTGGCTGCCGTTGAATGAACCCCT
>JBQTIE010000328.1:0-4776 GCA_052389315.1 Acidobacteriota bacterium | reverse complement strand
TGTATTCGCGTCGAGAGCTCCTCGGCCGGCTCGGCGGGGGCATCGCCGGCCTGGCGTTCGCGGACCTGCTGGCCCGGGACGGCCTGCTCGGCGACCTCGAGGCGCAGGGGCCGCGAAATCCACTAGCTAGCCGCCCGTCGCAAGAGCCCCGCCGGTCTCGGTGCTCGCCGGGACATTCACCAGGGGCTGCCAGGAAATCGCGACGGTTCCTTGCTCCTCGGCGTTACCGCTGCCGACCAGCCGTCGTTGTGGCCGATCCGATCTCCTTCAACAGCTCCTGCACGGCCGCCTCGAGCTGACGGTCGCGCCCCGCCAGATTGTCCTCGGGCGAGTTGTCGACGAAGATGTCGGGATCGACGCCGAGGTTCTCCATGTTGGTTCGTGACCGGTCGGCGATGAACACGCCCACGCCGGGCGTGCGGACGGTCGAGCCGTCGATGAGCGAGTAGCTGCCGGTGCCGATGACCGCGCCGGCCGTCGGCGTGCCGATGACCTTGCCGAGGCCGAGCGAGCGGAATCCGGCGGGGAACATCTCGGCGTTCGAGGCGGATCGCCAGTTCTGGAGGACGACCTTCGGGCCGAAGAAGCCGGAGAACGGCCGGGCATTCTCCTCGGTGCCGCGCGGCTGCCAGATCTGATACTGGCGCTGGACCAGCAGACCGAGCAGCTCCTGATCGATGTTGCCCCCGCCGTTCCAGCGCTGGTCGATGACGAGCGCCTGCTTGCCGCGATTCTCGCGCAGCTCCTTCTCGAAGCGGCGAAGGGACGGCTGGTTCATCGCCTGGATGTGCAGGTAGCCGATGCGTCCGTTCGACAGCTTGTCCACACGCGCGCGCATGTCGGCGACCCATCGCTCGTAACGCAACTGGTTCTGCGCACCCTGGGTGATCGGCGCGATCCGGGTCGTCCAGGCGCCGTCCTCGACCGGCTTGCCGTTGAACGTCACGTCGATGCGGCGGTTCAGGCGGTAGTTGAGGAGCTTCCAGTACTCCTCGCCGGCTCTCACCGGCTTGCCGTCGATGGCGATGAGGTAGTCGCCGGCGCTGACCTTCACCCAGTCCTTGTCGGCCGGGCCGTCCTTGTAGATGTGGGTGACGCGGTAGCGGCCGGCGGAGGAGTCGGCCGAGAGGTCGAGGCCGAGGTAGCCGGTTGACGGCGCGCCCGCGCGGCTGCCGCCGCCCCCGCCCGGTGCCGCGCCCGTGTGCGACGCGTTGAGCTCGCCGATCATCTCGTTGATGAGGTTGAGCAGCTCCTGGCGATCGCCGACGTGCGCGACGAGCGGTTCGTACTTCACCTTCATCGCGTCCCAGTCGTGCCCGTGCATCTTCGAGTCGTAGAACCGGTACTTCATCGTCCGCCACGCGTCGCCGAACATCTGTTTCCATTCGGTGGGGCGATCGATGCGGACTTGTGTGGTGAAGTTGATCCGCCGGCGGGCTGCTTCTCGTCCGGCTGCGCCCGGGGCGCCGCCGCCGACCCCCACCGAGTACACGCTTCGGCCTTCGCTGAAATAGAGCGTGCGACCGTCGCGCGTGTAGATCAGGTTCGAGATGCCGCCACCGAAGCCGCCGCCGACGGGGGCCTCCTCGTCCTCGTCTCCGCCGCCACCGCCTGAGAGCACGCGCGCGAGGCGGCGGCCGTCCTGCTGAATCGTGTAGATGACGGGCTGGTTGCGCACGCCGGCGGGCTCGGTCGTGACGAACGCGAGCGAGCGGCTGTCGGGGGCGACGGCATAGCTGGAGATGGCGAACGGCATCCGCGTGATCTGCCGGGTGCGCCGCGCGAGGCCCGGCCAGTCGATGGTCACGCTCCGCGGTTGCGCCGCGGCTGGACGCGGGCCGGGAGCGCCAGCCTCCGGTCCGGCGGCCTCGGCACGCTCGGCCGGGTCGTCTGGATCGCGCTCCTCACGCTCCAGCGTGATCGCATGAATGTTGCGCTGCCCTCCGCCTCCGCCGCCTCCGCCAAACCCGTCGGATCGCAGGAAGTAGAGCTTGCGGCCGTCGGGGGCAAAGCGTGGATTGCCGTCGGCGTAGGAATCGAACGTCACGACGCGCTCCTCGCCGCCGCCGGACGGGACGAGGAACACATCGGTGGTCCTCACCTCCGAGGTCTTCGAGTACGCAATCCACTGGCCGTCAGGTGACCAGACCGGCGCGCTCAGGTTCCCATAGCGGGATGAGGCCAGCGATCTGGTCTGCCGGGACTCGACGTCGTAGCGGCGGAGCTGGTTGTCGGACGACACAAACGCCAGCGCCTTGGAGTCCGGCGACCACGAGAACGACAGCTTGAGCGCGTCGATGTCGGTCACCTTCTGCGCCGGCCCGCTGCCGTCCACACCGGTCACATAGATCTCCTCGCGACCGCTCGAATCGGACACGAAGGCGACCCGCGCGCCGTCCGGCGAGTAGACCGGGCCCTGATCGCGCCACGGGCCCTCGGTGAGCTGCTTGACGTCGCCTTCCTCCACCGGCGCCGTGAAGATCTCCCCGTGGATTGAGACGGCAATGCGCCGGCCCGAGGGATCGAGGTGATAGTCATCGGCTTCCGAGCGGAACGACCGGACTTCGCTCGTGTTCTCCTGCGTCTCGGAGGCGATCTCGATCGTGATGGGCGTCGCCCGTCGGCTCGCGACGTCCAGCTTCCACACGCCGAAGTCGTGCTCGAACACGATCGTGCGGCCGTCCGCGCTGATGGCCGGCCAGCGGACGTCGCCGCTCTTGAAGGTGGTGACCTGCTCGGCCTGCCCGCCCCGTTCGGAGACGCGCCAGAGGTTGGTCAGCCCGCCGCCCTCGCGGTCGCTGACGAAATACACGAAGTTGTCGCGGCCCCACATCGGCCACGAATCCATGCCCTTGAAGTCGGTCACGCGTGTAAACGACTTGCGCGCGATGTCCATGATGGTGACGTCGGTCTGATTGGCCCCGCGGTAGTACTTGCGCCAGTAGACCTGCCCGTGCCGGTTGATGGCGAGCTTCGAGCCGTCCGGCGAGTAGCTGGCCCACACGCCCATGTCGGCACCCACGGTGACCGGCATCCCGCCGTCGAGGCCCACCGTGTAGAGCTTTGGGGTGAAGTCTTCGGCCCGGTTGGACGCAAAGAGCACCGTTTTCGAGTCAGGCGTCCATGCCAGCAGCGTGTCGTCGGTGGAGTGGTAGGTCAGCTGCGTCGGCACGCCGCCCTCGACGGGGACGATGAAGACGTCCATGCCGCCGTTGCGATCGCTGGAGAAGGCGATCCACTTGCCGTCGGGCGAGAAGCGCGGGTAGACGTCACGCGCGCGATGGACGGTGATGCGGCGCACGTCCTGGCCGGTCTCGCTGGCCGTCCAGATGTCCCCCAGGTAGGTAAACGCGATCCGCCCGTTGTGGACGTGCGGATAGCGCACCAGTTTCGACTCCGGGACCGCGGCGCGCGGCGCGGACAGCATCGCGAGAGCGACCGGCAGCGCGAAGAGCAGTTTCCAGGCGAGGGTGCGGCGGATCGTCATGACCGACTCCAGGGATGGGGTGGACGTGGGGATTATAGGGCGGAATCGGCGACGGGAGCGCGGTTGTCGAAGGCCGTCAATCGATTGCGACGCATTGGCTCGCGGACGGGTACGACATCCGGACGGTGCAGGAGCTGCTCGGCCACGCGGACGTGAGCACGACGATGATTTACACGCACGTGCTCAATCGCGGGCCGCTGGGCGTCCGGAGTCCTGCGGATCGTCTGTAGGGGGGCGGGCTGTTCATCTCGGTTTTGCCGCAGCGTCCCGGGGCAGATACGCTCGTGGCCAACGATCTCTGTCGCGGATGGCTGCAGTCGCTCGCACATAACCGGCTGTGGCCGGGCGGACGCCGGGAAGGCGTCAGTCCCAGGCGGCTCAGCACCTTGCCTCGCTGGTGGCCGGCCCTGCCGGTCCGCGGTTACCTGCGACCGGGCGCACGTATTCGGAGGCGGCTGCAGGCAACCGTCTGACAGGTTGGCGGAGAGTGTCGTGCTAGGATCGGCGCGGTCTATGACTTGCGGGCGGTCGGCGGACGCGGCTGAGGCTTCGGTTGGCTGCGTGGGATGTTCCGGTCTACTTCAAGAGTAGTTGGGCGGACAAAGTACAGGTCGTCTGGAACAGCATAATGGCATTCAGCTGGCACTTCCCGATCTTGATTCTCGTGTCGTTCGTCGTGTTCATTGGCGTACTTCATGTTGTGCTGCATCGGAGGAACAAGCGACCCGAAACAGCGACAGTCCTTTGGGTCGCCGCAGTTGTTGTAATCGGAGGTATGGTGTTCGCCAAAATCGGGACATCAGCGGGGCTGCCAGTGTGGATATATTATGGGGTCCCGGCGGTCGTAACTTGGGTCTTGCCTCCGATCGCCTTCCGCATGCGCGGCCGCGAGGTCGCGCTATATGTGCCACTGGCCATGCTCGTCGCTCCGTCAATTCACGTCGTGTTCTCGTTCCTTCTTGGCTGGAAGGAGTACATGCCCTTCATTCCCGTTCCGTCCCTCCGTGAACTCATCGGGTAGTTGGTGTGACCGCAGGCCGTCTAACACGCCGTGCAGCCGACGGCGGCGTGTGCGATGATGGCGCCGCCGCGGCTGACGGCTGGCGTTAGGCAACTTTCGTCGATTTACGACCGACGACGACCTGAACTCGGATACCGGCGTGGCCAAGCATGGCGACCAGGGTATCGATACTGAAGCGGTCGATCTTGCCTCGGACAAGGTCGCTGACCCTCGGCTGGGTCACGCCGAACAGGCTTGCAGCTCGAGCTTGGGTGAGGCGCCGAGTCTG
>JBQTIE010000327.1:0-21310 GCA_052389315.1 Acidobacteriota bacterium | reverse complement strand
TGGTTCCGCTGAGCAGATCGTCGTCGTGCATGGACGAATTGGTCGACACCACACGGTCTATCTCCGGCAGCACCGCCAGGCTGTAGGGCATCAACAGGTTGTCGGCGAACGCCGGATCGGCATTGCTCACCGCACGCACGAGCTTGCCGCTGTCGTCGATCTCCACCAGGCCGCCGCTCTTGCCCCGCGATCCGGAATTCATGGTTGCATGGTCGTGCTGGAAACTGGCCAGCACGTGGCCGTTAGGCAGGCGCAGGTAGGAGTGCGGATGCGCGAAGCCACCCACGTCGTTGAACGAGGTCACTATCTTGGGACGCAACGGATTGCGGACATCCAGGATGAAGCTGCGTCCGGCATCGTGGTCGTTGGCGAACAGCATGCCGCTCGCCGGCATGGTGTATTCGGTGTGATGCGGCCGCACCGTCTTCTGATCGGTTTCAAGCGATGCCACCATTCGCCCGAAATTCGGCGAGCGTGGGTCGGCGTCGATCACTAGCTAGAGGTATCCCAGGTCAGCGACGACCGCGGTGTGAAACTCACGCCGAACCTGCTGGATGCGGTCATCGGCGCGCGTCGGGTACACGCGATTGGTGAGAAGCACCGCATAGAGGTCCCGCTCGACATCTATCCAGAGTGACGTGCCAGTGAACCCTGTATGCCCGATCGCGGACGGTGACCAGTGTGCGCCGCACGAGGAGCTCGACAGCATCGTGTCCCATCCGAGCGCGCGCGAACTGCCGGGCACGGCTGATCGGCGCGTGAAGTGCCGGGCGAGATCACGATTCACGCCGGTCGGCTCGACGTCGTCGGAGAGGACGCTCAGCCACCAGCGCGCGGCTTGTCCCACAGCGCGCGCGGTGCCGAAGAGTCCCGCGTGACCGGCAATCCCGCCCAGGGCCGCCGCATTCTCGTCGTGCACTTCTCCGGTCAAAAGCCGCCCTCGCCACGGGTCATGCTCGGTCGGGGCGATGGAGCTCCCCCACGCCGCAGGAGGGAGAAACTGCAGCGGGTGGTCGATGCCGGCCGCGCCTTTCCAGCGATCGAACTGCTGGTCGAGCCTCTCACCACCGGCGTGCGCGACAAGGCAGCCGAGAAGAATGAACCCCAGGTCGCTGTAGACCGATCGGGTCGCGGGGGTGTAGTCGAGCGGCTCGCGCGCGATCGCGTCGAGGTAGGCCGGTTCTCCGGCGAGTTGTTGATAGTACGGGCGGTAGGCCGGAAGGCCGGAAGAATGCTCGAGGAGATGACGGACGGCAACGATGGCTCGATCGCCCGAGCGCCACGCAGGGTACTGGTCGCCGATGGAGGCGTCGAGAGACACGCTACCTTGGCCGACCAACCGGAGCGTCGCGGTCGTGGTCGCCAGAACTTTTGTCAGCGAGGCCAGGTCGAAGACCGTGTCGAGCGTGACCGCCGACGCGTCGGGCTGATGGCCCAGGCGACCGGCGGCGTGCTGCCAGATGGCGCCGGAGAGCCGTCCGACCTCGGCCGTGACCGCGCAGAACACGCCGGCGGCCAGGGCGTCATCGAGCACGCGCGCGCTGCGCTCGCAGGGGGTCACGCTGGCCGCTCGGAAGTCGCGCGGGCACGTGGGATCCAGGCCATGGTTCCCGCCACCCCGCACGTCGTCGCCGCTCCGATCAGGACATACCAGGTGAAGGCGACCGGCGTCCACCCCCAGACGAGTGTCATGGTCAGCAGTCCCGCGATCATCCCGATGAGGGTGTCGCGCTCGCCCACGCGCGGCGCGAGCGTGCCCAGGAGAAATGCACCGAGCACCGCCCCTGAGGCGAACGACAGCACGGCCAGACCGGCGTCCAGCACCGACCGATCCATCCACTGGGCGCCCACGGCGACCGCAAGCTGGACCAGGCCCCAGGCGACCGTCGCCTGCCGCGAGACGCGCATCTGTGTCGTCTGATCGGCGTCGGGCCGCAGGTAGCGGAGATAAAAGTCGTTGACCGTCGTCGCGGCCATGGCGTTGAGAGAAGGCGACAGCGCGGCCGCGACAATGGCGGCGACGATGAACCCCGCCCAGCCGTTGGTGAGGGAGCTGACGACGAAGAGCGGAAGGATTTCGTCGGTGCGCGCCAGTGGTTGGGGGAGGGGAGTCTGCTGATAGAAGACGAAGAGCATCACGCCGATCAACAGAAACACGATGAACTGCGCGAAGACGATGAACCCGCTCAGCACGAGACCCAGGGACGCTTCGCGCGCGCTGCGCGCCGAGAGCAGTCGCTGGACGAGGAACTGATCGGTGCCGTGGGTCGACAGCGTCAGCGCGACCCCGCCCAGGACACCGGCCCAGAGCGTGTAGGCGCGCGTGAGATCAAAGGCCGGATCGATCCAGACGAACTTGCCGGCCGCACTGCCGGCCTCCACGACTGCCGCCCACCCGCCAGGGATGCGCTCGACCAGCGCAAAGGCCACCGCCGCCGCGCCGGCGATGTAGACGAACATCTGCACCACGTCCGTCCAGATGACGGCTGACACGCCTCCTCTCACGGTGTAGATGATCATGGCGGCGCCGAGGACGACCACCACCACGGTGACCGGCAGGCCCGTGACGACGGCGACAACCAGGGCGGTGGCGAAGAGCCGGATGCCGTCGGCGAGCGACCGCGTCAGCAGGAAGATCACCGCCGAGAGCGTCTTGACCCGGGTGCCGAACCGGCGCTGCAGCAGCTCATAGGACGTGAAGAGGTCTCCTCGAAAATACGCCGGGATGAACAGGACGCTCACCAGCACTCTGCCGATGACGTACCCGAGGGCCAACTGAAGGAACACCATGTTCCCCGCGTAGGCAGCCGCCGGGATGCCGATGAAGGTGAGCGTGCTCGTCTCGGTGGCGACCACCGTGAAGCACACCGCCCACCACGGCACGCTCCGATCGGTGAGGAAGTAGTCGCGCGTGGTCTTCTGGAACCGAGCGAACCAGGAGCCGAAGGCCGTAATGGCGAGCAGGTAGGCGCCGATGACCAGGTAGTCGCCCCACGACAGGTGCATCGCCTAGGACCTTTCGGCGAGCCCGGTGGAAGGCGTCAGGCCGCGGACGGCAGCGGTCACGGCGCCCCGGGTCCGAATGCCGCGCGTCCGAGCTCGACCAGCGACGCCCCGGTGTAGGGGGCGCTCACCAGCGCATCGTATGAGAACAAGGCGACGCCGGCCGCACGCTCCCGACGTGCCGCGGCGATGTGCGACACGATTGCGGCCGCAGACATCCGGTACGCGCCGATTCCCGCCCACACGCGCGCGTTGGCCGCCACCGCCTGTGTGGACCGAATCTGGCGCACGAACGCTTCGGTCTCTGGCGTGTAGGCCATGGGGCAGACCACGTCAATCAGCCCCTGGTCGAGCCACGTGCGCCAATCCTGCAATCGTGAGGCGGCCGCTTCCGCCATGTCCGGAATCACGGCGGCACTCAGCACGAGGCTCGGTCTCACCGCCTTGACCGCCGTACGCACCTGCATGACCAGCGCAGTGAGCCGCGATTGGCGAAACGACAGCCAGCGATCGGGATACAGGTCCGGGTAGGCCAGCGGATCGGCCCGCTCGCGAGCGTCGGCCTCACGTCTCGCCTGCGCGGTCAACTGCGGGCGGAGCGCCGATTTGAACTGTTGAAGAGCGGCCTGACTGTAGTCGAAATCGGGACCGGGGAAGCGAACGTAGTCGAGATGAACGCCATCGACGTCGTACGACTTGACGATGTCGGAGGCGACAGCGGCGAAGTGTGTCGCCGCCCAGGGGTGAACGGGGGACACATACAGGCCTTCGACTTCGCTAGGTCGAGATCGTGTCCAGGCGGCGAGCCGATCGAGGTATCGAGGACTCCGCGCATTCATGCGCAGCAGCTCCGGAGCGAGCGCGCGCGGCACCATGAGCCAGTCCGGCTGACGATGGATCACGTGCTGGCGGGAGACGGGAAGCTCGACCGCGCTCGACACCAGGTTGACGGCGAGCCAGGCATGCACGGCCAGGCCGGCCGGGCGCGCCAGGGCCAACGTCTCGGCCAATGGATCGAAGCCGGGATCCGATGCCAGGCCCGCGGCCCGCGGCTCGACTCGACTGTTGTAGTACGCGTCGCCGCGACCGCGTACCTGGACGAGCAGCGTGTTGAACCCTGCTTTCTGCGCGGTACGCACCATCCGGGCGATCGACGCCGGCGAGGACAAGGCCTGCCGGGTCACCCATAGCGCGCGCACGTCCTCTGCAACCCGGGACACGGCGACCGTGCTGGCCCACGGCGCGGTGATCAAGACGCCGATGACGATCGCGACGCCGAGAGAAAGGCGCAAACGCCCACGCACTCGAGGCGGGATGGCGCGGGCCGTCACCGGGTGTCGGCCGCGTCTCGACTCGCTGAGGCCGTCATGACTTCTCGTCAATCTAACATAAGCTTGTAGCGATGCACGTGCTGGGCATCGATGCCGGCGGGACGAAGACCGTTGCGTTGCTGGCCGACAAGGACGGACGGGTCGTCGGCGAGGGTCACGGCGGAGGCGCCAATCTGCAGGCGCACGGCGAGCTGGAAGTGGAGAAGACGCTGCACGCCGTCGTCGAACAGGCGCTCGGAGGGCGCACACCGTCGCTTGCGGCGGTGTGTCTCGGCATCGCGGGGGTCGATCGCGAAGACGACGACGTGCTGGCGCGCGGCATCATGCGGCGTCTGGGATTCCGCACGCGCACCTTGATTGTCAACGATGCGCTGATCGCGCTCGTCGCAGGCACGGCCGGTCGCCCGGGCGTGGTGCTGGTCGCCGGAACGGGGTCCATCGCCTACGGCGTGGACGGCGACGATCGGGCCGCCCGCGCGGGCGGTTGGGGGCACGTCCTGGGCGACGAGGGATCCGGGTACTGGATCGGGCGGCAAGCCCTGATGGCCGTCGTGCGGGAGGCGGATGGCCGGGGGCCCAGGACCAGGTTGACACCCCTCGTGCTCGAGCACTTCCAGGTGGCACGCGTCGAGGGTCTCGTGCGGGCCGTTTACGACCAAACGACTCGACGGCCGCTGGTCCACGCGTTGGGTCCCGTCGTCGAGCGTGCCAGATTCGAGGGGGACGTGTTGGCCGCCGAGATCCTCGCCGCCGCGAGCGGGGAGCTGGTTCGTGCGGCCGGGACGGTCATCGAGCGTCTCGGCATGCGAGGACAGGCCTTTCCGTTGGTCCAGGCGGGCAGCATGTTCCGACTGATTCCCTGGTTGGCCGAGGACGTGCAACGTCGGATGGCTGACGTCGCCCCGAAAGCACACGTGTCGCCGTTGACGGTGGAACCCGCGATCGGCGCAGTCACCCTGGCCCTTCGTGACGCCCGTGACGGTTTCGCCGTCCCCCGCTACATCGCCGCATCCCCAGTGAACCGATCGTGACCGTCGAAGTCTTCCCGACAGAAGCCGCGGTGGCCGAGTCGTTGGCCCGCCGCCTGGCCGACGAGATCGTCGAACGTGGCACGACGACGCTGGGTCTGCCGACCGGGCGGACGCCGTTGCTGCTGTACGAAGCGCTGGTGAGGATCAGCCGCGCGGACCGGGTGGATTGGACGCGCGTGCGTACGTTCAACGTCGACGAGTTCGAGGGCCTCGGCAGTGGCGATGCCACCAGCTATCGACGGTTCATGGACGAACACCTCTTCTCCAAGGTGTCGATCGATCCAGCCAACGTCGGCTTTCTCGACGGCCGTGCACCGGACCTGGGGGCCGAATGCGCCCGCTACGAGCGCGCGATCGCCGATGCCGGAGGACTGGATCGACTCGTGCTCGGCATCGGCGCCAACGGCCACATCGCCTTCAACGAGCCAGCCGACGGCCTGCACGCCGACACTCACGTCGCGACGCTGGAGCTCACCTCGCGCGCCGCCAATGCGTGGTGGTTCGGCGGCGAACTGCACCGGGTGCCACCGCGGGCCCTGACGATCGGACTCGCGACCGTCCTCGGCGCGCGCGCCATCTCCGTCATCGCCACCGGAGAGAGCAAGGCCGACGCCGTCCGGGCCGCATGCCAGCGCACGGTCACCACACGCTGTCCTGCCTCGTTTCTGCAGTTGCACGCGGATGTGACGGTCTTGGTCGATCAGCCCGTCGCAGACCTGCTGGACGGGCCTGGCGGGGTCAGTCGCCGATGAGGTCCCGCAGGCGAGGTTCGATGTCTTCGCCGATCGCCTCACGCACGCGATCCGCGGCTTTGCGGAGGCGCGCGGCTGCCTTGTGATAGGAGAGCCCGGTCTTTTGCATGACGATCGCCACCTTCACGTGGTAGTGAGCCCGACGCAACCACGCGTCAGCCTCGTCGTGCGAGAGCCCTGTCGCGATGCTCACGATCCGCCGAGCGCGATCCTTGAGCTTCTCCGAGGTGATCTGGACGTCCACCATGAGGTTCCCGAACGTCTTGCCGATCAGGACCATCGCGGCCGTCGTCAGCATGTTGAGCACGAGCTTGGTGGCGGTGCCGGCCTTGAGCCGGGTGGAGCCCGCGATCACCTCCGGCCCCACGGCCAGGGCAATCGTGACGTCCACGTAGGTCTGAAGCTCCGTGCGCGGATCACAGGTGACGAAGATGATGCGGGCCCCGGCGGCCCGCGCCTGCGTCAGGGCGCCCCGCACGAATGGCGTCATGCCGCTGGCCGAGACGCCGATCACGATGTCCTTCTTCGTGGCCGGCAGGCGGTTGAGCTGTCGCGCGCCTTCCTCGTAGTTGTCCTCGGCGCCTTCACGAGCCTTGAGAATCGCGGCTTGGCCCCCCGCCATGATTGCCAGTACCGTTTCGGCGTCGGTGCCAAAGGTCGGCGGCATCTCCGCCGACTCGAGCACACCGAGACGACCGCTCGTGCCAGCGCCGACAAAGATGATCCGGCCGCCCCGCCTGAGGGCCTTCGCCAGCATGTCGGCGCCGAGCGCGATGCGGTCGCGCTCACGCTGCACCGCGGCGAGCATCTTGCGATCCTCCGCGATCATCAGATCGACAATGCCGGCGGCCGGCAGCTTGTCGATGGCCAGAGTGGCGGGGTTGATGGCCTCGGTCGGCAAGGACTGCCACTTCGAACGGCTCGACATCTTCGGGTCTCCGCGGCGCAAAGGCAACCCCGGATGGTAGCACGGGCCCCGGTGTAAGCTGGCCGTGTGAGCCGACGAGTGGACGTCTACCTGGCGCATCTGCGCTACGAGCGCCGCTTGTCCGATCACACGGTCGAGGCCTACGCGAGAGACCTGGCGGCGCTGGCGAAATATTCAGCGGCGGGTGCGCGTCCCATGGAGGCGCTCAGCGGCCGCGACCTGGAGGCGTGGGTGCGCGCGCTGATGAGCCAGGGGGTGTCTCCCAGGTCGGTGGCGCGGGCGGTCGCCGGAGTCCGCGGGTTCTACCGGTTCCTGCGCCTCCACGGACACCTCGACGAGGATCCCGCCGTTGACCTGCGCGCGCCCCGTGGATGGAAAGTGCTGCCGAAGTTCCTGTCCATCGACGATGTCGAGCGTCTGCTCCAGGCGCCGGACGTCTCCACAGCGCGTGGACTGCGCGATCGAGCGCTGATCGAGGTGCTCTACGCAACCGGACTCCGCGTGTCCGAGCTGGTCGGGCTGCGGCCGCAGGACCTCCATCTCGAAGAGGGCTACCTGACCACGACGGGCAAGGGCCGCAAGGAGCGCATCGTGCCTGTCGGCGATGAGGCGGCCCGCTGGATCGCGCGGTACCGTGCCGACGCGCGCCCGCAGCTGCTCGGCCGCCGGACCTCGAATCGTCTGTTCGTGAATGCGCGCGGAGGAGGCTCACTGACGCGGGTGGGGTTCTGGAAGATCCTCAAGTCCTATGGTCGGAGTCTGGGATTGGCACGCGCGCTCAGCCCCCACGTGGTTCGGCATTCGTTCGCCACTCATCTGCTCGAGCGCGGCGCCGACTTGCGCGCCATCCAAGTCATGCTGGGGCATGCCGATCTCTCGACGACGCAAATCTACACCCACGTCCTCGACGCCCGCATGCGAACACTCTACGAGCGATTCCACCCTCGAGCGTGACGGGCAAGGCTCAGGCCTCGGTAATTCCAGCATCAACTCGAGCAGGCACACTCGTGAGGGCGACCACCGCAGGATGTTTGATCGTTCGTTCCGCCGACAACGCGTAGTAGCGCTCGCGGACAGCCGCGGTCCGGCCGACGACACTGACCCCGTAGCGGCGCCTCACGTCACGCTCGATGGCCGTGGGCACGGGGAACACCGTCCCTCCCGTGGCGCCGAACGCTTTCATCAGCGAGGTGTCCTCGAACTCCGCCACGACGTTGGGTTGCAGCTTCGCCGACTCGAACCAACGTTCGAGGGCCAGACGCGCGCTCGTGCCGCTTGGCAGGAGCATCGGCGCACGGTCGAGGGAGGCGGGGAACGTTCGCCGGAGGCGGGCGGCCTGCGCGCGCCGCGCCATGAAGCTCACCCCTGTTTCCATGAGCGGGTGGCTGAAGACCCTGACACGCCGGCTCGGGGAGGCCGGCGCGTCGGCGATCACGACGTCAAGCCGATGACTGGCCAGCTCGCCAACCAGATCATCGTGGTGGCCTTGCCGGCACGCCAGGTACAACGGCTCAATCGCGGCGACCACGGCCCCAAGCAGGCTGTGGGCCATCAGGGTCGAGACGGCCGTGGAGATCCCGACGACGAACCGCAACGCCCGGCCGGCCGGCCGGCCTCGAAGCGACTCCTGCAGCGCGTAACCGATGGCAAAGATCTCGTCCGCATGCCGGAAGACGAGGCGCCCGACCTCGGTCAGCACGAGCGAGCGCCCCTGGCGTTCAAAGAGCTGCTCCCCCAGAGCATCCTCGAGCCGCTTGATCTGGGTGCTGATGGTGGGTTGTGCCAGCCGGAGCTTCTGGGCGGCACGCGAGACGCTGCCTTCGCGGGCGACCGACCAAAAATACAGCAGGTGATGGTAGTTGAGCCACGTCATGGGGGTCTCGAGCTTCGTCGTGTCACGAGCCCCGGCGCGCGCGCCAAGGCTATCTATAGATAATACAAATATATTTGAACATATTTTTCTACTTGCCTACTCAGGCCGTCTCAACTATTTTCTACACGCTTTGCAGCCGACGGCACGGACGCGGCCGGCACCCCCGAATGCATCGCGCCACCTACGCGGCTTCATACGGCGACATCGTCAGGTCCTCTGACCTTTGGGACGCCGGGATCCTGCGGGCGCTCAATGGCGCCGATACCGACCGCCTTCTCAGCTGGATTCCCGCCATCGAGTTCGCGTGGCTCGGCGGCATGACCGAGGAGAAGCAGGGGCGGCTGCTCCGGTTCATTCAGACTCGGCACGGCACCACACCCCATCAGGTACAGCGGCTGCTCCGGGGCTGGTTGACGAGGGAGCCGAACGGGGCTCTCTTCGAAGCCGCCCGACGTACCTTGCTGGCACAACTCGAGATACTTCCGACGCTCGAGCGCGAGGCTTTTACGGCCCGCATCATCGGTCCCTGTATCGCGATTGCGTCCACCTCCGGCGTGGGGACGAGCGATGCCGCCGGGCTGTCGTCCCTCGAACGCGGGTGGCTGCTCACGCTGATGCACGACCTCCAGATCGACCACGCCTGCTGACCGGCACGCGGCGCCGGCACCCGTTTCAAGCCCGACGTCCCTCCATGCCGTCGCGGCGCTCGTCAGTCCCGATCTCGAACGCCCGACCACCGATCGCGTAGTGCCGGTCGTGGCGATTGGCAAGTGGCCGCGGCGGACGCGCGGAACATCGCAAGCGCGGCAGGGTGCGCTGGCGGCACTGCTCCTGGCCAATCTCGACGTATAGTTTTGTGATCCCGTGGCAAGTGGGTCGGGATCCACCACGCGCTCGTGAACGGGTCGGCGGCGCTCAAGACCGGCAGCCTCGTGACAGGCGTGCGGGCAGGGGAGACAGGATGGCGGTAGCTCGAGGTGTTCATCGGAGGCCATCTGCCGAGGCATGCTCGTGCCCGTCCTGCACGGCAAGGGGCCGCTCGCCGCACGCCGCGCATCCCCTGGGCTCAATGTGGCGGAGGCGTCGCTGACGAGACGACCGGCCTCGCCTCGGCGGGCGGCACAGGTGGGCGGCGTCTTCCTCGGGGCCGTCCTCGTGATCGTGGCTGCTATCTGGGCGATGCTGCCGCCGCCAGCTTTACCGCCCCCTGCCTCGGTCTTCCCCGCGCAGTGGCCGGTCGTGCGGGGCGCCTACCACGTTCACTCGATCGTCTCGGACGGCACCGGCACGCCCGACGACATCGCGGCGGCCGCGGCGGCGGCGGGCCTGCAGTTTGTGATCCTCACCGATCATGGCAACGGGGTACGCGCGCCCGCGCCGCCTGCGTATCGACACGGCGTGCTCGTGATCGAAGGCGTGGAGATCAGCACCCGTGACGGACACGTGGTGGCCTTGGATCTGCCGGCCGTCCCGTTCAAGCTGGCGGGGTCCGCGCGTGAAGTCATTGCGGACGTCCACCGTTTCGGCGGGATGGCCATCGCCGCCCATCCCGGGTCGCCGAAAGAGGCGCTGGCCTGGCGAGCCTGGGACACCCCATTTGACGGCCTCGAGTGGTTGAACGCCGACAGCGAGTGGCGCGACGAAGTCCTGGGATCGTTGAGCCGATCGCTGCTCACCTACCCGTTCCGCCCGGTCGAAACGCTCACGCGTTTGATCGACCGGCCCGAAGCCGTGCTGTCGCGATGGGACGCGCAGGCTGCCGACCGGCGGGTGGTGGGGATTGCCGGCGCCGATGCGCACGCGCGGCTCGGATTTCAGGCAGGGGCCGACCCGTACGAGCATCGCGTGCTCGCTCGAATGCCGGCCTACGTGGTGTCGTTTCGGGCCTTCAGCAACCACGTGGAGCTGGGCGGTCCGTTGACCGGAGACGCGTCGGCTGATGCACGCCGGATTGTCGACGCCATTCGACAGGGACGACTGTTCACGTCGCTCGACGGGCTGGCCACGCCGGGTGGCTTCGAGACGTGGGCGAGCAGCGGGCCTGGGCTTGCCCGCATGGGGGAGGCGCTCGTGGTGCGGGGCCCGGTCGTGATCGAGGCGCGGATCTCAGCTCCTCAAGGTGTCGTCATGGCCTTGCTGAAGGATGGCCGCACCGTCTACGAGTCGGCCGCACCGCATCTCCGCGTCGACGTGGGGGAGGCGCCGGGGGTGTACCGACTGGAAGCCCGGTTGCCGTCCGCGGCCGACTCCCCAGTGCCGTGGGTGCTGGCCAATCCGTTCTACGTCGGCGTGGGTCACGCGGCGGTCGCGGACGAGCCGACGATCGGGCCCTTTCAGGATCGAACCGGCGTCCCGACCGAAGCCTGGCAGGCCGAGAGCAGTCCCGGGTCGACGAGCGAGTTGCGGTCGGCACGCCTGGTCGATGGGACGCCGGCGATCGAATGGCGCTTCGCGCTCGCGCCGGGAACGGCCAGCTCGTTCGCCGCCATTCGGTTTCCCCTCGACACGGGCGCCCGGGCCTTCGACCGGCTGCGGATACGCCTGGAAGCCGACCGCCCCTCACGCGTCTGGGTCCAGCTGCGCGCACCAAACGGAGCCCCTGGGGAACGATGGGGCCAAAGCGTGTATGTCGATCAGAGGCTGCGGGAGGTCGAGGTGGCCTTTGCCGGGTTGCCGCCCCTCGGGTTCGTGACGACGACTCGTCCACGGCTTGACCGCGTGGACTCCCTGCTGCTGGTCGTGGACGAAGTGCACAGCGTGGCGGGGACTTCCGGCGCGCTGCGGATCACAGACCTCTGGCTGGTCCGCTGACCACGCATTCACGGCCGTTCGTAACGCTTGGCGATCTCCCAGATGAGGGTCGCGGTGCCGCCGGCGAAAAAGGCCCCGCCGAGACCGAGGATGAGCAGCGCCATCGTCATGGCAGGCGTGCCGTAGCCGCCGGCGTCCAGAACCCCGAACAGCGTGGTAAAGCCGTAGACGGCGACACCGAGCGCCGAGACGAGCAGGGCCACCCCCGTCACAACGCGGAGCGAGGACCCCTCGCGCGCCGATGGTGGAGCCCCCGGACGGATCACGTGCGCACCGTCAGCAGGAGATAGGCGGCCGAGGCACCGAACAGCAGGTTGGGTGCCCATGCGGACAGCAACGGCGGCATCACCCCTCCAGCCCCGAACGCGGCGAACACGCTGTTTGCCGTCCAGTAGACCAACGCGAGCACGATGCCGACTCCGACCCCGTACAGGGCCCCACGCTTGCCGGTCGTCACGGCAAACGGGATGGCAATCAGGGTCATGATGAGGGTGACGAAGGGGAAGGCGAGCTTTCGGTGCAGGCCGACCTCGTGCTCGAGCACGGTGTACCCGCTGGCCTTCAACTCCTCGATGTAGCCCCGAAGCTGGCCGAACGTCATGCGCTCAGGCTCCGGTGCCTCGGTGACGAAATACTTCGCCGGTTCGAGCGTCATCTGCTGTTCGGCAAACGGCTGATAGACGGTGACCTCGGTTCCGGAAAACTTGCGCGCCCACCCGTCCCGGGCTGTCCACCGCGTGTCGTCCGTCGCGGTGGGGGAGTAGGTCGCCTGGGCCGCGTAGACCCTCTCCACGAGCGCATCGGTGGCGGGGTCGAACCGCAACACGGTCACCGCATTGAGTTCGTTCAACCGCGGGTCGAAATACTGGTAGTGATAGACGGCGCCGTCTCGGCCGACGACCCACTTGCGGTTGAGCACGTCGAAGGTCTGCGGGTTGCCACCTCGGATGACGTGCTTGAGATAGTCGGCGCGACGGTTCGAGACGGCGAGGACGCGTTCCTCGAGGGCGAGCAGCACGGCGCTGGCCGCGGCGGCAAGGACCAGCAGGGGCACGGCGGTGCGATAGAGGCTGATGCCACACGCCCGCATCACGACCAGCTCGCTGTGTTTCGCGAGCAGCCCGATCGTGACGATGGCCGACAGCAGGACCGCGATGGCGATGATGTAGTAGAGGAACTGCGGCGTCTCCCACAAGAGATACATCAGGATCATGCCCAGGGTGACCTGCCCCTTGAAGAGCTTGTCGGACATGTCGATGAAGGTGGAAATGTAGAACAGGCCCATGATGGCGACGATGGACATGACCAACAGGCGAAGGTAGCTGCGGGCGACGTACACGTCGAGGAGGTTGGGACGCGGCAGTTCGAACTGCGGGATGCGAAGGACCACGACAGGGGGCGAGGGTGGACGGGTCGTTGGTGCCTGCGGAGCCGTCGGCCGCTCCGGCCGGCGTGACGCGGCCTGGCGCCAGGCGGGCAACGCGATGCGGAGTCGATCGATGCCGCGCGCACGAGAGACCAGGAGCGCGACACCTGCCGCTCCCAACACGAGGTTGGGCATCCACATGGCGAGCCAGGCGGGCACCACCGCGCCCTTCGCCATGGCTTCCGAGCTGAACATGATCACGTAGTAGGCGAAGATCACCCCGATGCCGAGCACGAAGCTGGCCAGCTTTCCGTCCCGCCGGTTGCTGACCCCCAGCGCGACGCCCAGAATGGCGAACACGATGCAGGCTACGGGGATGGAGAACTTCTTGTGGATCTCCATCACCGGGCTGTGAAACGGGAGCCCCCTGGCGCGGAGATCGGCCGCGCGCGTCTGGAGCTCGGCGATCGTCATCTCGCGCTCGCCTCGAGGCAGCGACGTCTGGAACACCGAACGGGGGTCGAGCGTGACGATCAGCTCATCGAAGCGCACCATCTCATAGGAGACGTTGTCGGGTTTGGTCGCGTGCCGCGCGCCGTCGTCGAGCACCATCTCGATGGTTTCTGCCTGGCGATTGATCACCATGCGTCCCTTGCGGGCGAGGTAGAGAACCGGTTGCGCGGCGTTCTTCGTATCGGCCGCCAGCACATGTTCCCAGCCTCCGGCCGGGGGCACGTCCCGGACGTAGAGGACCGTGTCGGGAAAGTCTTCGAAGAACACCCGGGGACGCACCTGACCCTCGGCGCGGTCGGCGACGACCCGGAGAGTGAGTTCCCGGTTGGTTTGATTGGCGTCGGGGATGGCCTCGACCATGATCCAGAAAGTGGCCGCCGCCGCGACGGTGGCGAGGGCCATCACCGGGCGCAGGAGCCGATACGGGCTGATCCCGCAGGCCATCATCACGACGATTTCGCGGTCGCTCGAGAGGCGGCCGAACGCCACCAGGATGCCGAGCAGGAGCGCCATCGGGATGGTCAGACCCAGCGACGCCGGCACGAGCGTCATCATGAGGCGAAGAATCGTGGGCCAGGCCACGCCTTTGGCGATGAGCTGTTCGGAGAGCTCGATGATGAACGGGATGATGAGGACGAAGGTGAAGACGACCAGCGCCAGCACGAACGGAACGACGATTTCGCGGATGAGATAGCGATCGAGCAGACGCATGGGGGCGCAGGTCAACGGCGGCGTCCGAACGGCCCATCGGCCGGAGGCCGCGGCTGACTGTGACTTCGATCCATTATCGTTCAACCGGTCGAGGGCCCGAGGGGCAGATACCCGAGGGTGGCGTTCGCCATCAACGGGGGGTTTCTGGCCTGATTTCGGTTGAGTCTGATAATAGGTATTATGTTAACTTAAAGCCTCACGGCTCCCCGGGGCGCGGCTCCCCAGTCCCAAGTGATTCCTCCCTGCGTCCTCCCCGAGTCCCTGAGCCCTGAGTCCCTGGCGGGTCCCTTGATCTTGGGGCGCTCCTTCTTGTGTGGTCAGGACTTGCGAAGCGACTTGAGGATGTCCTCGAGAGCCGCGATTACCTCGTCTTTCGAGGCGCTCTTCTTGGTGAACCGCAATTGCAGCTTGAAGGCGTTATTCGAGGGGCGGAACTGGAACGTGTAGCCCTTGGGACGGCCGTGCGCGGGTTTGCTCGCGGCCTGGCGCGCCTGTGTGCGCGTCACCCCGGTGCCCTGGCTGGCGAGACGCTCGACGAAGGCCAGCATCTTGTGCGGGTCGCCTTGACGGACCACCTGCAGCAACACCGACTTGGACGAAATGTCAGCGAGGCGGCAGACCTTCCGCACCTCGCTGGGCATGCTGTGGAGGGCCAGCGACTCGGTCACGGAGGTCCTGGACTTCCCCAGCCGCCGGGCCAAATCCTCGTGCGTGTAGCCGCAGCGCTGGGCAAGGCTCTGGAGGGCTTCGGCCTCTTCGAACGGGGTCAGGTCCTTGCGCTGAATGTTCTCGACCAGCGCGAGCTCGAGCATTTCGGTGTCGTCGACGTCTCGGACGACGACCGGGAGTTCGGTGAGGCCGGCTTGCACCGAGGCATGGTAGCGGCGCTCGCCGGCGATGATCTGGTACCGGGCGCCGCGCTGCCGCACGACGAGCGGCTCGATGATGCCCTTCTCGGTGACCGAGGCGATCAGCTCGGCGAGGTCACCCATGGCCTGGCGTGGCTGGTCGGGATTGGGGTCGAGCAGGTCGATTGCGACGAGGCGCCCGACGGGCGTGGCCGCCGACGACGCGAGCGTCTCGACATAGTGCGCGTCGTGGCGCATTCGGATGGTCTCGGGCAGTCCGCGTCTAGGCACGGTCCATCACCTCCTCACACAGGCTGTAGTACTCCGTGGCGCCGCTCGAGTCGGGGGCGAAGGTGAAGATCGACTCCCGATAGGCCGGGCTCTCCTCGAGGCGCACGCTCTTGCTGATCACGGTGCGAAACACCTTGTTGCCGAAGACCTTGCGAATCTGGTCGCGGATGTCCCGGGCGAGCGAGGTGCGGCGGTCGTGCATGGTGATGACGACGCCGAGGATGCGAAGCTCGGGATTAGGCCGCTGGCGCACCTTCTCGATGGTTTCGAGCAAGTCGTCGGTGCCCTCGAGCGCGAAGTACGAGGACTGGATCGGGATGAGCAGGTGCGTCGCGGCGACGAGCGCGTTGCCGGTCAGCAGGCCGAGCGCGGGCGGACAGTCGATGACGACATGGGCGAACTCGTCGCGGAGCGGCCCCAGGTGATCCTTGAGCCGAAACGGCGCGTCGAGATCGCCGGTCATGCGCGCTTCGAGTTTGGCGAGCGCGATCCGGGCGGGGGCGACCGACAGCTGCGGCACCGACGTCGGACGGACGATGTCGCGCAGCGAGAGCGTCTGATCGACGAACAGGTCGTACATGCTCCGCTCGATGGTGCGCAGATCGACGAACGACATGCTGCTGTTGGCCTGCGGATCGAGGTCGATGAGCAGCGTCGGGCGCCCGCGCAGCGCCAGCGCCGCCGCGAGGTTGATGGCCGTGGTCGTTTTGCCGACGCCGCCCTTCTGATTGGCGATGGCGAGAATCATGAAGCGTGCGGAAGCGATTCTACAGGAGGGCGCCCGATCGGCGTCAAGGCGCCGACGGGTGGTCGGGGGCGCGGCGACCCGCGCGCCGCAACGTGACGCCGCTAACGCCCGCCGCGACACCGAGTTCTGAGACATGTCGGCCGGCCGACATTATCGTGGGCCTACATCTTGTACTTCCCGAGCTCGTCGGGATCCAGCGACGCGAGCCATTGCTGCAGTCGGTCCGCATCCTGTTTGTCGCTGGTGAAGTCCACGCTCTTGGCCGTGTTGATGACGCGCTCCTCGACCAGGATCGGCGCGCGCGTCCGGAGCGCCAGCGCAATGGCATCGCTCGGCCGCGCGTCGACCGCCACCGGGCCCGCCGGGGTGCGCAGATGGATCAAGGCGTAGAAGGTGTTGTCGCGAAGATCGCACACGACCACGCGCTCGACCACGGCATGCAGATCCTGGATCACGTTGCGCAGCAGGTCGTGGGTCATCGGGCGCGGGGGCTGCACGTTCTCGATCTGGAGCGCGATCGCATTGGCCTCAAACACGCCCACCCAGATCGGCAGCACCTTGTGGCCGTCACGATCTCGGAGCACGATGATCGGCACGTTCGTAATGGGATCGACCATCAGCCCCTTGATGGTCATCTCCACGAGCACCGGAGGTCCCGGCGCCGGTCCGTCGATGTCTTCCACTCCGCACCCGCCTCTCTGCCCCACTCACGCACGAGGCCGAACACCGGCACCACCCGACACGACTTCACCCCACACGCTGTGCGGGCCCGCGCGCCGCACCTGCACGTCGACCAGCCGGCCGACCCAGTCGGCCTGGCCAGGAAAATTGACGACCGTGTTGCCCGACGTGCGCCCGGAGAACTCCCAATCCCGACGGCGGCTCCGCGCGTCGACGAGCACCTCGACGATGTTCCCCACGGCGCGGGTGTGCAGCTCCAGCTGAATGCGACGCTGCAGCAGCTGCAACTCGCGGATCCGCCGCGCCTTCGCCGCCTCAGGCACATCGTCCGGGAATCGCCGCGACGCGAGCGTGTTGGGCCGCTCCGAATACTTGAACGAAAACATGCTGTGAAACCGCACCGCCTCCGTCAGCGACAGCGTATCGCCGAACTCCTCCTCCGTCTCACCAGGAAACCCCACGATCGTATCGGTCGACAGCTGCACGTTCGGGATAGCCTCGCGCACCCGAGCCACGAGCGCGAGGTACTCCTCCCGCGTGTGCCGTCGGCGCATCCGCCGCAGCACCGCGGTGGACCCCGACTGCACCGGCAGGTGCAGGTGCTTGCACACGGCCGGCAGATCGCGCACCGCCTCGATGAGCCGCACCGACACATGCCGCGGATGCGGACTGGCGAAACGAATGCGCCGGACGCCAGGCACCCGATCCACCGCCTCGAGCAACGCGGGAAAATCACAGCCAGGGTCGTCCGGCGCCTGGTAGTGGTTCACGATCTGTCCGAGAAGCTGCACTTCGGGCCGACCGCTGGCGACCGCCGCTTCGACCTCGGCAACAATCTCCGCCTTCGAGCGCATCCGCTCGTGCCCCCTCGTATATGGGACGACGCAGAAGGCGCAGTAGTCGTTGCAGCCTTCGATGATGGTGACATACGCCTTGACGGGGTCCGAATGCCGCGTCAGCCCGAGCGGGAACGACGGATCGTCGTACGGCGTTTCCACGTCGACCACCGCCGAGAGCGCCGAGCCGTCATCGGTCCCTCGATGCGCCCGGCCGCGCTCGACCAGCATCGGCAGCTGACGAACCCGCTGGGTGCCCACCACGGCGTCGACAAGGCCAGACCGCTCGACCAGGCGCGCGCCTTCTTGCTGGGCCACACAACCGGCCACGACGACCACCGGACGCTCCGCCGCGACGCGGGCGCGGCCCTTGAGGTCCGCCAGGCGGGCATACAGCTTGTCCTCCGCCTTCTCGCGCACACTGCAGGTGTTGATGACCACCACGTCAGCCTCGCCCTCGTCGGCCGCACGGTCGTAGCCGGACGCCTCCAGCAGCCCGGCCATGCGCTCGGAGTCGTGGACGTTCATCTGGCACCCGTAGGTCTCGATGAAATACTTCATGGGCGAATAGTTATACAGCCAGCTGCATACGACATCGCAACGGTCTCCCCATCTTACTTTCGCTTTCGCCGCGCGGCGCTTTCGCCTTTCGCCTCCCCCGCCGATTCCCGGTAAGCATGGGTCGCCAGCAACTCCTCGGCGGTTGCCCGGGCTCGCGGGCCGGCGCCGGCGCCCCCGATCATCCGGGCCAGCTCGGAGACCCGCTCGGCCTCCGAAAGGCGGGACACCGTGGTAACCGTACGCTGTCCCTGGACGCCCTTCTCCAAGTGGAAGTGCGTCGCCGCGCAGGCCGCGATCTGCGGCAGATGCGTGATGCAGAGCACCTGGGATCGCCCTCCGAGCCGGGCCAGCTTCTCGCCCACCACCGAGGCCACCCGCCCTCCAATCCCGGCATCGACCTCGTCGAACACGAGAGCGGTGCCCGGGCGCTCGCCCGCGGCCAGAGTCTTGAGCGCCAGCATCACTCTCGACAGTTCGCCACCCGACACGATGCGCGCCAGCGGGCGAAGTTCTTCTCCAAGATTCGCCGACAGGTAGAATTCGCCGCTGTCGATGCCGCGCTCGGTCCAGTGCGCCGGCTCCGCCTTCGACACGAGCCGTACCTCGAACGCCGAACGATCCATGGCCAGCCCGCTCAGCTCCCCCTCGAGCGCCCGGGCAAAGGTTGGAGCGGCGCGGTGACGCTCGGCCGACAGCTCGCTGGCCAGCGCGAGGTAGCGTGCCGAGGCGTCCCGGAGCGCCTGCTCGACGTCCCCGATGCTGGCCTCTCCGCCCGTGAGCGCCTCGCGCTCGCGGGCCAGCAGCTCACGCCGCGCCAAGACATCCGTGAGCGTCGGCCCGTGCTTGCGTTTGAGGCGCTCGAGCAAAGCGAGCCGATCTTCGACCTGCTCGAGGCGGCCCGGCGCCGCGTCGATGCGATCCGCAAAGTCACGCAGCGTCAGCGCCAAATCCTCGAGTTGCGCCTTGATGGACTCCCGTTGATCGAGGTACGGGCGAAACGTGGGGTCGATGCGGGCCAGATCCGTCACCTGACGCCAGACCTGGCCGAGACTCGCCAGCACCGCCTGGTCCGACTCGTACAACTGCGCGTAGCTTTCGTCGCACAGGCGCCGGATGGTGTCAGCACTGCGAAGGAGTTGCCGCTCGGTCTCGAGCTGCTCGTCTTCTCCCGCAACGAGCAATGATTTGGTCAATTCACCTAATTGAAACTCGACCAGCTCGAGGCGTGCCGCGCGTTCGCGGCCGTCCAGGCGAAGTTGGTCGAGTTGCTGACGTCGCGCGGCCACGATCCGAAACTGGGACGAAACGTCGTGTCGCTTCGGCTCGAGTCCCGCCCACGAGTCCAGCAGCCCCACGTGCTGCTCGGCGTCGAGCAGCTGCTGGTGCTCATGTTGGCCGTGAAGCTCGACCACACGAGCCCCGAGGTCGCGAAGCGCGGCATTGGTTACGAGCGCCCCGGCGATGAAGGCCCGGCTGCGTCCCTGGGCCGTGATTTCGCGCCGCACGAGCACCTCGTCGCCATCGACGTCGAACAGCGCCTCGACCGTCGCGAGATCTTCGCCGGTGCGCACCAGGTCGGGCGACGCGCGACCGCCGAGCAGCAGTCCGACGGCCTCGACGAGCATGGACTTGCCAGCGCCGGTCTCGCCCGTGAGCACATTGAAAGCGGGTTCGAACTCGATGGCGACGGCATCGATGACCGCAAGATTCCGAATCGCGAGGTAGCGGATCACCGGACGCGGGGGCCCCCGGCCCGGAAGGTCGGGAACGGTAGAACTTCTATCGTATCATGAGTTTGACAGGATTTCACGCCATGTGTTAGGGTTGCATACATCCGCGCTACCCCAGCAGCGCCCACCACAAGAGAATACCGGAGGCTTTGTTGCCGACGCCTGGATCGATGGTCCTGGCCCTGCAGCTTCAGGGTAGTGCCGCGCCCGCACGTGAGTACGCAGGAAATATCGTCGAGCTGATCGCAGACGCCAGCGGCGTCTCGATCGCCGTTCTCATCATCCTGCTGCTGTTTTCAATCGTCACCTGGGCCGTGGTGCTCTACAAGGCGTGGACGTTCCGTACCGTCGAGCGCCAGTCGGCGACGTTTCTGGACGTGTTTCGGCGGAGCACGAAATTCTCCGAAGTGCAGGCCGTCTGTAAGTCCCTGGACGCGAGTCCACTCGTCGGGATGTTTCAGGCAGGCTACGCCGAGCTCAACCTGCAGTTGCGCCAGCCCTCGGCGGGTGACAGTCCCTCGGGGGGGCCGGGGCGTCCTACTTTGAAGAGCCTGGCCGCGGTGGATCGTGCGCTGCTTCGCGCCTCGTCGAGCGAGGTGAGCAAGCTCGAGGCCCGTGTGCCGTTTCTCGCGACGACCGCGAGCATCACGCCGTTCATCGGGCTGTTCGGCACGGTCTGGGGCATCATGGCGTCGTTCACGAGCATCGGACAGCAGGGATCGACCGATCTCGCGGTGGTGGCACCGGGCATCGCCGAGGCCCTGGTCGCCACGGCGGCCGGTCTCGCGGCGGCGATTCCCGCCGTCTACTTCTACAACCACTTCACGACGAAGGTCAAAGGCTACGCGTCCGAGATGGATGACTTCGCCCTCGAGTTCCTCAACATCGCCGAGCGGAACTTCACGTAGGCTCCAGCGCCCACACAGCCGAACCCTTCCATGCCGAAAGTGATGCCCATCCCGGAGGTCGGCGGCCGCGGCCGCCGGGGTCGACGTGTGTCGACGACGCTGTCCGAGATCAACGTCATTCCGCTCGTCGATGTGATGCTCGTGCTGCTCATCATCTTCATGGTGGCCGCGCCCATGCTGCAGCGCGGCGTCGAGGTCAACCTGCCGGTCGCCCGCCAGACTCAGAAGCTGTCCGAGGTGCGCCTCTATGTCACCGTGCCCCTCAGCTTTCGCAAGGATCGACGGGTGTATCTCGACGACGAGGCCGTGCCGATCGACGTCCTGGCCGAGCGGATGCGCCAGGCGATGATGAATCGAGACGAACATGAAGTGTTTCTCCGCGGCGACA
>JBQTIE010000326.1:0-13685 GCA_052389315.1 Acidobacteriota bacterium | reverse complement strand
GTCACGGCTGGGGGCACAGACGACGTGCTGCATTGGCTCGTGTGGAACATCCCTGGCGCGGCCCGGCACCTGGCCGAGGGCGTGCTGCAAGGGCCACAGCTCCCGGACAATGCTCGGCAGATCAGCGCGAGCGGGCCGTACTACCGCGGACCGGGAGCGCCCGCATCCGGTCCGTTTCATCACTACGTGTTCGAGCTCTACGCCCTCGACGCGATGATCGATGTGCCTGCGGTGGGGCAGTCCCCGGCACAAACGCGCGCAGCCGTGGTGGCCGCGATGGCGGGTCACGTCAGAGGCAAGGGCACTTACGTCGGGCTTTTCAGGCGGTGATCAGGCGTACTCCGGAGCACGGATGGTCACGACCCGCGCCGGGCGGCGACCAAGGCTGAGCCCGAGCCGGGATGGGCGGCGAGGCCGAGGCTAGGGTGCAGCCGCAGCCTTTTCCAGCTCCGCCAGGCTCGCGATGGTCCCGTGCAGCGGGACCACACGATCGACGCGGAGCCGGCGTGTCCTGATCTGCTCGAGCAGGTTGGCGGCGTAGGGGTTGACCGCTGCACCGGCGCTGAAGGCATCGACTTCGATCACGACGCGCGCACGCGGTACATACGCCATCAGCATCGTGTCCGAGTGCGGGTTGCCCGCCACATGGTACAGGACCACCGACATCGTCTTGTCTTCAAGCACCAGCTCGTCATCGACCGGTTGAACGGTGGCCGCCCGGCGAGACTTGGCGAGCGCGTCGGGATTGATCGTATGCGGGCGCTTGGTGACGGACTCGAAGAACACCTGGTTGCCGCGATGCGTGATGACGGCAAGCCCTTCAGACACGGCCCCCCGAATTCCAGCAGTGTGGTCGAAATGATGGTGGGTGGCGACGACCTTGGTCAGCGGCTTGCCAGGGACAAGCTCCCGTGCTTTGGCGATGGCGGCGAGCGTGCGCCCTTCGGACTGCGGTGCTTCGATGAGCATCAGGTGGTCGCTGAACTCCACAAGGGCGCTGTGATGAGATTGGCCGGCCAGCAGCCAGACGCCTTTGGCGATCTCTTCGACGGTCACATTCGGTGCCGGCGGGCTCGGGGGGCTCGCACTCGCCACGGCGGCAGGCGCGGCGAGGTCGCCCGTGTCGCCGTCGATGGTTTGTGTGACGATCCGCGTTTCGGCCGTTGTGAAGTCGTCGATTCTGGTCGTCAGGCGGGCGGGCAGCTGCAGACCGCCGTGCGTCTGGTAGTCCGCGAAGCTGGTGGACACGGTGATGTCGCCCAGGTTCGGGTGAGCCGTTCGCGACTCCACGCGGGTTGGACGTCCGGCCTCATCGACCGCCAGCACGAATGCGAAACCGTCTGACGTCGCGAGTTCCACGATTCGCTCGGAGCCCTCGCTGCCAACCAACGAGACCTTGGTCTCCGGGGCAAGGGCAGCGCGCACGATCGTCAGCGGATGGTGGTAGAACTCCGCTTGGCGGTCCCGCGCCGCGGCCGCCGCCACGCGCGACGCGCTGCCGGTGGGGGCGACATTGAAGGCGACGTCCCCATCGAGTCCCTGGGTCTGCCGTTGCGGCGCCTGCCCCTGGAAGTACGGGAAGCTCGGTGTGCGGGTGAGTTCCGTGCGCGTTCGCTTACCGCCGACATCGATGACGCGGCGCCATCCCGAGACGGTGAAGGTCTGGCCGCTCGCCTCCGGCCGCATGTCCTGGCCCAGGTTGTACTGGGTGCCTTCGCCCTCGAGGATCAGCGCTCGCACCGTCTCGAGACGCTGGCGGCCGCCCAGGGCGGTTGCCGCTTCGCCGATCAGTTGCTGTTCAGGAGTAGGTGGCGGAGCGCAGCCCAGCACGCCTACCGCGCCAACGAGAAGCCATCCCGTGAGTTTCATGTTCCGCTCCGTTCGACCTGCACAGTTTGACAAAAGGGGTCAGACCCCTTTTGTCAAAGTGTAAATCGAGACGGCCGCCATTTTCGGGTTAGAGTGAGACCCCGCATGCCCGAGGCCGTTGACGGCCAGGGCCGATTCACCGGAGTTGTCGATGTTGCAGCGCGCCGCCTGTGTCCACCCCGCCATTTTTTTCGCCTTGCCGGTGCTGATCCTCCTGGCTCCGATGACGACGCGGACGTCCGGCCAGGCCCCCGCCCCAAGGCTGCCGGGCCCGCAGAACGGGGAATGGGTGCATTACGCGTCCGACATCAAGGGCACGCGTTACATGCCCCTCGATCAGATCAACGCGTCGAACTTCAACAAGCTCAGCGTGGCCTGGCGCTTCGGCACCGCCAACCTCGGCCCCCGGCAGGAGTTCAACCTGCAAGGCACGCCGCTCATGGTCGGCGGCGTCCTGTACGCGACCGGCGGAGGCGGCAACCGGCGTGCGATCGTCGCTCTCGACGCCCGGACCGGGGAGTTGCTCTGGAAGCATGGGATCAACGAAGGCACGCGCGCGGAGGCGGCGCCCAGGCGGCTGTCCGGACGAGGCCTCGCGTACTGGACCGACGGGCGCGGCGACGAGCGCCTTCTCTACGTCACCATCGGCTACCGGCTGGTCGCGCTCAATGCGAAGACCGGGATGCCCATCGCTTCATTCGGCAAGGACGGACTGGTCGACCTCAAGGTCGGGGTCGTCGCCGCGATGGACGGCAAGCTCCAGCCGATCGACCTCGAAAAGGGCGAGATTGGCCTGCACGCCACCCCGACCATCGTGGGCGATGTGGCGATTGTCGGATCGGCGTTCTCGGAGGGCCTGAACTATCCGCGGAAGACCAACTCCCGCGGCCTTGTCCGCGCGTTCGATGTCCGCTCGGGCAAACAGGTCTGGCGCTATGACCCCTTCCCGAAGCGTGGTGAGCTCGGCTATGACACGTGGGAAAACGGGTCGCTCGAGTACACCGGCAACATGGGCGTCTGGGCGCAGATTACGGCCGACACGGACGCGGGTCTGGTCTACCTCCCCGTCGAATCGCCCACCCAGGACATCTACGGAGGCAATCGCCCGGGCGCCAATCTCTTCGGCGAAAGCCTGGTTGCCGTGGATCTCAAGACGGGCGCGCGCCGCTGGCACTTCCAGTTCGTGCATCACCCGATCTGGGACCTCGATATTTCTTCGGCGCCGATCCTGGCCGACATCGTCGTCGACGGCACGCCGATCAAGGCCGTTGCCGTGCCCACCAAGCAGAGCATGTTGTACGTGTTCAACCGACTCACCGGTGAGCCGGTCTGGCCGATCGTCGAACGCCCCGTGCCGCAGAGCACGGTGCCCGGCGAGAAGACGTGGCCGACGCAGCCCTTTCCCACCAAGCCGCCGGCCTACGCCCGGAACTTCGTGGCCAAAGACGACATCATCGATTTCACGCCTGAGCTTCGCGCCGAAGGGATGAAGATTCTCGAGCGGTATCAGTGGCACGAAACACTTTTTTCCCCGCCGGTCGTTGGAAAGGCCGACGGCATCCTCGGCGCCCTTCAGATCGGCAACACCCTTGGCGGCACCAACTGGCCCGGCGGCGGTTACGATCCCGAGGCGCAGGTGGTGTTCGTGATGGCGAGCAACGCCGGCGTAGGCGCGTATTCGGTGCAGCACAGGCCCGAGCTGGGTGACGGGGAATACGTGTCCGGCGTGGCCGGCCGACAGGCTGGAGGCGGTGGCGGTGGTCTCAACGTCCAGAATCTCCCCATCGTCAAGCCGCCTTACGGCGTCCTGGCCGCCATCGATCTCAGCCGCGGCGAGCTCAAGTGGCAAGTGCCCCACGGCGAAACGCCGGATGCGGTCCGGAACCACCCGGCGCTCAAGGGCCTCAGCATCGCCCGGACGGGTCAGAACGGCAGCCAGGGACTGGCGGTAACCAAGAGCCTGGTCATCATCGGCGACCGCCAGGTCACCGAGCCGCCCGGACGCCCGCGCGGTGCGATGCTCCGCGCGTACGACAAGAGCACGGGGGCCAACGTCGGTGAGGTGCTGATGCCCGCGGCGCAGACCGGATCGCCCATGACCTATATGGCCGGCGGCCGCCAGTTCATCGTCGTTGCCGTTGGAGGGCCGGGCGCGCAGGCGGAATACGTGGCCTTTGCGTTGCCGGAGTCAGAGGTCAAGGCGACCACCACGCCTCAGTGAGAGGCGGCCAGTGCCCAACGGGTGACGACGCTGGGCGATGCCCAGCGCGAGCCGATGACCGACCGCCGCGAGCGTCAGAGGCTGGCTGGCGTGGCGCGTTTGATCAAGCACGTGGACGTGGCATGGACGTAGACGAGGTCCTCGTCGCACACGACGCGTCCTTCTGCCAGCGCGACCGTCCGTCCCAGGTGCACGAGCGTCGCGACGGCCCGGACTCGCCCCACCGACTGCCTGATCGCTCTCAAGTAGGTGACCTTGATATCGAGAGTCGTATAGCGGTCACCGGCCTCGAGGCACGAGAACACGGCGCATCCCATGGCCGAGTCGAGGAGGGTCGCGGCCATCCCCCCATGAACGCTCCCCAGCAGGTTGGCGTGGTATTCGTTCACCGCACATTCAAAGGCGGCTCGTCCGCGTGCCGCTTCGACGAGACGGATGTTCATCAGGCGCGCCATGGGTGGCGGGGGCAGCGTCCCGTCGATGATCCTCGTCAGGTAGTCGAGGCCCGAGAGGTGTTGGCGAGCCTCCAGCGCTGGACGGGGATCTTCCCATTCGAACGTTCTGGAGCGAGGCCGATCCGAGGCGTGCGAATCTGATGGCGTCATGGGGAGGGTTGTCAATTCGGGAAGGTCGCTCGCCGCCCGCAAGGTGCTGATGGCTCGCTCATCGGGCGCTACTGGAGCGTCACTCCGATCGCGGCGCGCCAGAAGCTGAGTCGAGTCGAGCCGAAGCCGACCCGCGGGGTCTCCTCGGTGCTCACGCTCTTGAAATACCGCAGGTCGAACCGGACGCTCGTCCGGTTCGTCAAGGCTCCGACGGCACCACCGCCCACGTTCACGGCAAACAGATTGCTGTCGACCGGAAACACACTCGCGACGTCGTCGATGCCGACGTGCATGAGCCCGGCGCCGCCGCTCAGGAACGGTCGCAGCGAATCGCGTGTCAAGGAGCGCGGCACGGCAAGGATGACGCTGCCCATCAGCGTCACCACCTGGCTGCGGGCAACCAGGCTGCCACTCGACCTCTCGAAAAAGCGGGGATAATAGCCGACATCCGCCTCGATGCCCAACGGGCCTTCGGCGAGCCAACCGAGGGCTGCCCCAACTGCGAGCTTGGTGTTGTTGGCGCCCTGCTCGAGATCGACGAAGTTCGTGTCGGCGGCAAACTTGACCCCGAGGTAAGGCGTCACGAACCAGTCAGCTTCCGCCCGCCCTGGCGTGGCGACGAGCATCGACGCCGCGAGAAGCGCGGCGCGTGCCAGATCAGAGGAACAGGCGCAGGAACGTCCGCGCGAACAAGGACGTAGCAACGTCGCCATCGTGGAGAGAAAAAGGCACACTCAGCCCGTCGCTGTTTGCGAGCAGGATCACCGTCAACCGCCGAGCCGGCACTTTGAGAAGCAGCGCGGAATACGCATCAGGAATCAGCCCGAACGACCAGACAAGCCGGTGCCCTTCGAAGTTCTGCGCGAACCATCCCATGGTGGTCGGCGCCACCACGCCGTTCGCCACGGTATTGGTCCAGACCTGCGCGAGCGAGTCGGCTCGGATGAGCACGCCGCTATCGAGGGCGGCGTCGTATTTCGCCAGGTCTCGCACGCTTGCGATGAGTCCGCTTGCGGCGTCGATCGTCCCCGGCGCAGGGTCTGCTTTGGCCGCACGACCCCTCCGATCCACTTTGTACGGCGTGGCGAGCCGGGAGAGGGTGGCTCCATAGCGGTCGAGCGCCGGCTGGTCGAACACCGGGTCTACCCCAGGGGTGATCGTCGGGAGGTCCCGGCCGGGCACGGCATCAATCATGGCCAGCCGGTCGAGGATCGAGCGGGCCATGACCTGTCGGTACACCTGCCGCGCACAACTCGTGACGACGCCCGTGACGAGGGCAAAGCGCGCGGGGTCGTACTTGAAGGCCCCCGTCGATCCCGACGTGTGGGACAAGACCTGACGGAGCGTCGCGGGTGGGTCAGGGGCGTCTGGGATCCAGCGCTGCAGGGGGTCGTCGGGCTGGACGGTGCCCTGCTCGGCGCATCGCGCCAGCAAGATGGTGCTGACCGTCTGGGTCACGTCCCCGATGTGGTACGGCGTATCTGGCCGGGCGGGAAGCGCCCTGTCCAGATCGGCCAGCCCGAAGCCCCGTTCCCAGATGACCTGGCCGTCTTGCACGATGGCGGCGGAAAGGCCCGGAATGCCGGCTTGCACGCGGAGTGGCTCGAGGTAGCGCTCGAAGAGCGACACTGCGAGCGCCTGCGCGCCTGTACCCACCTGCATGGAGAGCACGGCGACGGCCAAGGCCGCCGGGACCCGAATTCGTGGCGACATGTCGAGCGTAGGGCCTGAGGTGGGATCATAACATCCGAGGCCGCGTCGTAACGAGCCGACCCCAGAACGTTCCGGCTGTGGTAGAGTGCGAGCGGTCATTGTGCCGTTGAACCCAGAAATGCGATCCAGCCGGACAATCCAATCCGTGTGTGTCGCGTGTGCCTTGGCACTCTCGATTGTCGGGCTGTCGGCGGACGGACTGCGGATAATTCCCCTGGTCCGAGACGGAACGGTCCTGATTTCCTTCAACCTGTCGGACGGCCTCACCGACGACGTCCGAGCCGCGATCAAGAGCGGACTACGGACGAGCTTTACCTACACCGTGGACCTTCGCGCCCAGGTGCCTGCCTGGATTGACCGTACGATTGCGTCCGCCGTCGTGAGCACGTCCGTTCAATACGACAACCTGACCCGCCGGCATACGCTCGTCCGGACCCTCGACGGGCGCGTTGAGGAGGCCGTCGTTACCGAAAGCGACGACGAAGTACGGGAGCGGGTCACCACGATCGACAGGCTGGCGCTGTTCCGCACGGTGAAGCTCGAACCAAATCGCGAGTACTACGTGCGGGTGCAGGCCGAGGTGCGCCCGCGCAACGGCGCGTTCCTCTGGCCGTGGGGCAGCGGCCGATCGGCCCAGGCGAAGTTCACGTTCATTCCGTAACCCCGGATTCCCGGGTTCTTCCAGCGCACGCCAGATTCCGGATAAGATTCCTGCCCTGACCTTGCCGGGCCGGCGCCGCGCGCTGGACCCTCGCCGGTTGCTGGAGGATTCGATGCCACGTTTGACGCGATTCAAGATCGGCGGCGGGGCGACGTTGACGATCGCCTTGTCGATTGGAACCAGCCTTATTGCTCAAGCGACCCAGGCGCCAACCAACGACGCTCCCAACCCATTTCAAACGATCGAAAACCACTTCAAGATGCCAGAGGGCCGCACGTGGGGCGCGACGAGCGCCGTAGACGTCGCGCCGGACGGCCAGACGATCTGGGTGGCCGAGCGCTGCGGCGCCAACACGTGTTGGGACGCTCAGGCGGGCCGGTTCTCGCCGCTGAACGTGGTCTTGAAATTCGACCAGTCGGGGAAACTGCTGACCAGTTTTGGTGCCGGGTTGTTCATCTTCCCCCACGGGATTCACGTCGACAACCAGGGCAACGTCTGGGTGACCGACGGCCAGGACAACCTCCCGCGTCGACGGCCTGGCCAGCCCCCGGATGCCCCGCTCCCACCGGCGCCCGCCACTGTCGTCGGCCATCAGGTCTACAAGTTCAGTCCCGAGGGGAAGCTTCTGCTCACGTTGGGCAAGCCCGGGGGCAACCAGCCCGGCCAGCCCGCCGATCCGGGTTCGTTCTATCAGCCCAACGATCTGGTGACGCTCGCCAACGGCGACATCCTCGTCGCTGAAGGGCACGCGAACTCCGAGACAACCGTCAACCGCATCGTGCGACTCGATCGGAACGGGAAATACCTTGGAGAGTTCGGCAAGCGAGGCACGGGCCCCGGCGAGTTCATTCAGCCGCACGCGCTCGCCCTTGACGCTCAGGGTCGCCTGTATGTCGGCGATCGCAGCAACAACCGCGTCCAGGTGATGACGACCGACGGCAAGTTCATCGCGGAGTGGCACCAGTTCAGCCGCCCGAGCGGTGTCGCCGTCCACGGCGACATGCTTTACGTGGCCGACTCGGAGTCTGGTTCGGTGGCCCCGGCGCAGAAGGCGTGGGTCCGTGGGATCCGCATCGGGAGCATCAAGGACGGCAAGGTGATGTATTTCATTCCCGATCCGCAGGCCAGCCTCACGAGCGGGACGCTGGCCGCCGAAGGCGTCGCGGTGGATGCCAGCGGCAACATCTACGGAGCGGAAGTCGGTCCTCGCAAGCTGCAGAAGTACGTCCGAAAGCCCTGAGAGTTCTTGCACAAGGTGCGCCTTCGCCGGGGTGTGGCTGTGCACACCCGGCGAGCGCACCTCGTGCTGGTCCGCTTCACATCTTGCCCAGCCCTTCGGTCAGTTCGATGTAGGTGCCGAACGGGTCGGTGAAAAACGCGATCGAGATCCCCAGGGCCGGGACGACGGTGTAGGGACGATCGAATTTCACGCCGGCTCCCTCGAGCTGCTTGCAGAACGCTTCCAGGTTCCGCACCTCGAACCCGATGTGATCGAGGCTGCGGCCGCGCGTGCCCGCCGGAGGCTCGGCGGCGTCGCTGAAGGTGAGGTTGACACCGGGGAGGTCAGCCGCCTGGAACGTTCCACGCATGCCGCCCTTCGCGCTGAAGGTCTTCACGTACCAGGCCTTCATGGCGTCGACTTTGTCCGTGTAGAAATGGACATGATGGTTGGCGATGGGCGCGGTTTGTGAGGGCTCTTCGGTGAGTTCGACTTTCACCTCGCCAGGGGCCATTGCAAACGCGATGCGGCTGTTTGTCGCCGGACTGAGCGCGATGTCTTCCTTGACCTCCCAGGTCGCCGGCAGTTCTGCGGCGGTAATCAACGCGAATCCGGCTTTCTTGACCTCATCGAGCACCTTGCGCAGGTTCGGGACGAGGAACCCCACGTGGTTCACGGTCGTGCCCTTGGAACCGCCGCTCGGCACGCGCTCGGTGAGAATGACGAGCACGTGCGGGAACTTGACGACCTCCAGCGCGCCCAGCTTTGCGGGAGTACCGCCAAGGACGCCCACCCAAAATCGCTTGGCTTCCACGATGCTGGGAACGTTCAGATGATGATGACCGTACACCACGGCACTCTCCGAGTGCGGGGCCAACTGTGTCATGGCGTCGGTTCCGGAGGTTGGGTCCGGCGCCGTCAGAGCGTCGGGCCGAGGACGGATTGGGCCGGCGGCATGCCCGGAGGTGCCGACGACGAGACACGTGGCGACAACGGCGAAGAGATTCCGCATGGGCAGGCTCCTAGGCGCTCGGTCGGGCATCGATGCGCGCACGACCCGGCGATTCGACGAAACTATACGCCGAATCCAACACTTCGATCGTGTGGAGTGTGGGGATGGGCCGCGCATCGGACGCCAGGTACAGGTCGAGCTGTTGAAGGCATCCGATGTTGCCGGCAACCACGAGGTCTGCGCCCGCCCGGCGCGCGGCATCGGCTCGCCGGCGCCCGAGTTCTCCGGCCGTCTCGACATGTTCGAGGTTGTAGAGGCCCGCGGACCCGCAGCAGACGTCTACGGGTGAGAGTTCGACCAGCGTGACGCCCTCGATCTGCGACAGCAGCCGACGCGGGGCGAGGCGGACACCCTGCCCGTGCGACAAGTGACAGGCGTCGTGATACCCGATGCGCGTGGGCGCAGGGAGGCGCAGCCGGTCGGGCATCCCTACCTCGTGGAGGAACTCGGAGACGTCCTTGACCGGTGCCGGATAACTGGACTCCTTCATGGCCGACCCGCAGCCGGCGGAGGTCGTGACGATCGCGTCGACGTCCGAAGGCAGCACGCGCCCGTTGCGGGCCGCCAACGCGTCGGCGCGTTTGGTCTCCCCGACGTGAAGGGCCAATGCTCCGCAGCAGTTCTGCGAGTCTGGCACGACCACCTCGATACCGGCGGCCGTCAGCACCCGGATCGTCGCGACGTTGATCGACGGCCTCAAGACCTGTTGGGCACAGCCGGCGAGCAGCGCCACGCGTGCGCGTCGCCGACCGACGGCAGGCGAATGCTCGGGCAGTCTGACTCGCGGCGGCAGCGTTCTTGGTAGCAACGAAACCAAGGGGCGAAGGGAGGAGGGCAGCCACCTCGTCAGCCGTCGAGCCCACAGGCCCCACGCACAGGCCAGACGAAATAGCGGCGGCGACTCGAGGGCCGTGAGCAGCGCCTGTCGTCGCGTTCGAAAGCCCAGTGTCTGCTCGGCGCCCCTCGAGTAGGCGCGAAACGGCACCACGAGTTCCCGATAGCGCACGCCGGACGGACAAGCCGTCTCACAGGCCAGGCAGCCGAGGCAGCGCTCGACGAACGGGTGGGCATCGCCCACCGTCAGGACGCCTTCGAGTACCTGCTTCATCAGGACGATCCGGCCTCGAGGTGAGTCCATTTCTTCGCCGAGCACCTGGTAGGTCGGGCACGAGGCGAGACAGAAGCCGCAGTGCACACAGCTTGTCACCGCTCGGGCCATGCCTTCGCCGCTCGAACCGAGCTTATCGACTGGAATTCGATGCTGCACGGAGCACGTTCCCAGGATCGATGGCGTGTCTGACCCGTCGCTCGAACGTGTCTAGCGGAAACGCTCCGAGACGCGCGCCCGCATGGGTCCCCCGGATCACTTCTCCTCGAAGGCCGTGTTCGGACAGCCGAGACGAAAGCTCGGAGAGATCGGTCTTCGAGCAGATCCACGCCGCGCTGCCGCCTCCGCTGAACCTGACCTCACCGCACCGCGCGACGGGATGCAGGACGGCAGGCGTGACCGGCACCTTGATCAAGTTCGCGTCCGGGTCCGCCCAGTGGAACTCCCTGGCCGCCTCCCAGATGTCGAGGTCGGCTGGCCCCTCGAGGACGTCGGCGGGCACACCGAGCGTGCGCTGCAGGCGGGCGGTGCGGGCGGGCAGGGCTTCGGCGCCGCCGCCGATTCGAAGCCATGCCCGTCCGGAGGCGTCGAAGTCGAAAGCTTCAAGCTCGAAGCGGGCCGCCGTGACGAGGGTGAGCACCTCTCGCACGCCGTCGAGCGATCCCGCCTCGACTCGCACGGTGGCGCGCGTTTGTGGAAGGGGAAACACTTTGCACGTGACCTCCACGATCACCCCGAGGGCTCCCCGGCTGCCGACAATCCCGTGGTGCAGCAGGAAGCCCGCAGCGTTCTTGACGACCTTGCCCCCGCTCCGGATGACGGTCCCGCGCCCGTCGACCACCGTGGCCCCCACGATGAAATCGCGCACCCCACCGTACCGGCATCGTCCGGGGCCGCTGACACCGGCTGCCACGGTGCCGCCGATCGTGGCCCCGGCCCTCACCAGCGGCGGATCGAATGGCAGCCACTGGCGGTGCGACGCCAGGGCCGCCGCGAGGACGCTCACCGGCGTGCCGGCCAGGGCTGAGACGACGCCTTCGGCCGGCGAATAGTCGGTGACACCCGTCAGCCGCGCCAGGGACAGCGTGCAGGTCTCGCTCGTCGCCAGAGGCGATGATTTCGTGCCGCCCCCTCGCACACGCACCGCTGGTTGGGTGCGAAGGGCGGCCTGGACATCGCCGACGCGTTCGGCTTCGAGCGTCATACGCGCGAGATCGTGCCCGCGCGTTCGAGCGGGTGAAGTCCATGCGACACAGTGTGGGCCGTGTGGTCAGCGAGCATCTTGCCGCGGTTTGCCAGTTCCGCGGGGTCGATCGACTGCCGCAGCGATCGCATGAACCCCACGTCGTCCGCGCCGAACATCTCGCCGAGGAACGCGCGCTTCTCGAGCCCGACGCCGTGCTCGCCGGTGATCGAGCCTCCCAAGCTGATGCACATGCGCAGGATGTCGCCGGCGAGCCGCTCTGCGCGTTCGAGGGCCCCCGGCTCCCGCCCGTCGAACAGGATGAGCGGATGCAGGTTGCCGTCGCCCGCGTGGAAGACGTTGGCGACGCGCAGGCCGTGTGCGGCCGACAGCCGCTCCACGTGGGCCAGGGCCTCGCCGAGCCGCGTGCGCGGCACGACGCCGTCCTGCACGATGAAATCCGGACTGATACGACCGACGGCCGAGAAGGCGCACTTGCGGCCCTTCCAGACGCGGGCGCGATCCTCGGGGTCGGCGGCGATTCGCACACTCGTGGCGGAAGATGCCTCGATGAGGTGCTGGAGCCGCGCGAATTCGGCGTCGACTTCCAGGGCTTCACCCTCGAGTTCGACGATGAGAATGGCTGCAGCGTCTCGCGGATAGCCGGCGTCGACGGCGGCCTCGGCGGCATCGATCGCCAGGCGATCCATGATCTCCATGGCCCCGGGCAGCAGGCCCGATGCGACGATGCTCGACACGGCGTCGCCCGCCGCTTGCAAGGACCCGTAGCCGGCGAGCAGCGTCTGGTAGGTCTCCGGGCGCGGGATGAGCCTCAACGTGATCTCGAGCGCGATCCCGAAGAGGCCCTCCGATCCGACGAAGAGTCCGGTCAAGTCGGGCCCCACCTGTTCGAGGCTGTCACCGCCCAGTTCGACCGTTTCTCCGTCGGGCAACACCGCGCGAAGGCCCAGCACGTGGTTGGCCGTCATGCCGTGACGGAAACAGTGCGCGCCGCCCGAGTTGAACGCCACGTTTCCGCCGATGGTGCAGATGGACTGACTCGAGGGGTCCGGCGCGTAGTAGAGGCCGTACGGTGCCGCCGCGGCGGTGACGTCGAGATTGATCACCCCCGGCTCGACCACCGCCACTCGGGCCACCGGGTCGAGCCGCCGGATGCGGTTGAGCCGATTCAGGGCAATCACGATGCCGTCTTCGACGGGCACGGCACCGCCGGAAAGGCTCGTGCCGCTGCCGCGAGCCATGAACGGCACCCCGGTCTGATGGCAGAGCCGCACCGTGTCGACGACGTCCTCGGGCGACTCCGCCAGCACGACGGCGCGTGGGCGGGCGCGAAACGTGGTCAACCCATCGGATTCGTAGGGCGCCAGGGCCCCAGGACGCGTCAGTAGGCGCTCGGGTGGGAAGCGCGCGGCAAGCGCCCGGAGCAGGAACTCTGGCTGCATCTCGCGTTTGACTATAAGCTACGCGGCGCGGAGGTGCGATGGAGTGGACTCAAACGTACGACCCGCTTGGTAACGTCGTTCTTTCCACGATTCTTGCCGGCCTGCCCGTCGTGGTCCTCCTGGGGGGGCTGGCATTCTTCCGGCTTCGGGCGCACGTGGCGGCGCTGCTGGGGCTGGGCGCGGCCCTGATCGTGGCGACCGTGTTGTTCGGCATGCCGTGGTCGCTGGCACTGGCGACGGCCGGCTACGGGGCCGCGTATGGGCTGCTCCCCATCGGGTGGATTGTCCTCAACGTCATCTTCCTGTATCAGCTCACCTCGGATGCCGGGCTGTTTGCCACGCTGCGGCACAGCATCACCGGGGTGACCCGGGACACCCGCCTCCAACTGCTCGTGGTCGCCTTCTGCTTCGGGGCGTTTTTCGAAGGGACGTCCGGCTTTGGCACGCCGGTGGCCATTACGGGAGCCCTGTTGATTGGGCTGGGGTTTACGCCGCTGGCGGCGTCGGGGTTGTCGCTCATCGCCAACACGGCGCCCGTGGCGTTTGGCGCGCTTGGTACGCCGATCATCGCTCTCCAGGGTGTGACCAACCTGGATCTGTTCGACCTGAGTGCGATGGCCGGACGCCAGCT
>JBQTIE010000325.1:0-62216 GCA_052389315.1 Acidobacteriota bacterium | reverse complement strand
GGACCTCCACCAAACCATGGCGCCGAACCTCTCGAACGGGCTAGAGTCTTGAAGGCCGAGAATCCTTACGAATGAGTCAAGTGTTTCAATCGGCCTTCAAGACTCTCGCCCGGCCGGAGGCCGGGCACAACCCATACTGCCACTCCCAAGAACCTGCGGCGTACTCGGCCAGTTTCTGACGGGATGTGTCCCGGCCCACCCGGGTGCGCCACTAGCGAGGCGGAGCCTCACCGCCCAACATGCTCGGCGTCTCAGGCGAAGCCTCGCTACGACGGGCGCCGCGTCGAGCGGCGCCTCCCGGACGCGATCCGTGCGGCACGGCCGCGCAGCGACACGCCCTCCTCGAACCACGGCGGCACCGGCGAGGCTGTTGCGACCGGGGAGTCGGACGTCTGACGCTGGCATGCGGCGACCGCCGTCGCCGCCAGCAGGATACCGAGGCCGGCTGCGCCTGCTCATTCCCGTGGCGGCCTGGCCAGCCCGAGCTCCTCGAGCCGCTCCCAGCCGGCGCGCACCTGCGGGTGTGACCGGTCGAGGAGCTCGGCGCGTCCGAGCGCCGTCGCGGCTTGCTCGATGGAGCCCAGCTCGACGTGCGTCCGTGCGATGCCGAGCCACGCATCGACCAGCACCGGGCTTTTTACCGCCGCTTGCTCGAAGCGGGCCAGTGCGTCACGGTAGCGCCGCTGATCGGCGTGCACCATCCCCATCCAGACCAGCGCCTGGGCGTTGCGTGGATCGGCACGATACACCTGGTCGAATTCGGCAAGCGCCTCGTCGTAGCGGTCGGTGCGCCAGAGGATCATCCCGCGGGCTTCGCGCGCGCGGGTGTGGGTGGGGTTGAGCGCGAGGGCACGGTCGGCGTGTGCCAGCGCCTGCTCCGTATTCCTCTTGCGCAGATGCGCCGACGCAAGCGTGACGTGCGCCTCGACCTGGCCCGGATTCGCGAGGACGAGCGGCTCGAGCACCGAGAGCGCCGAGTCGATGCGGCCGGCCGCGACGTACGCCGCGCCGAGTTGGGTCATCAGTGCGGGGCTCTCGTGCCGCTCCCGCAGTTTTTCGAAGATCCCGATCGCCTCCTCGAACCGCCCGTTCTGAAAGTGGTCGACGGCATCCTTCAGCAGGGTCGCGTACCCGCGCCGATATCGCCTCACCTCGTCGCTCCACGGATCGCGCCAGCGAGGCTCGCCGTCGAGGCCGACGGCGAGAGCGAAGGCCGCTTCGTCGCGCCGACCCATCTGGGTATACGCCCTTCCGAGGAGCTGCAGCGCGTAGCGGTCGCCCGGACGCGCCGCGAGCAGCGTTTCGAGCGTGCCGGCCGCACGTTGGGGTTGGCTGCGTGCGAGGTCGATGCGTGCGAGGCCGGTACTGCCCGCGGGATCCGCCGGATCGATCTCGAGAACCCGGCGGAAGGCACCCTCCGCGGCGTCAAGCTCACCGCGGTCGAGCCACCACAACCCCTGGCGCCAGTGCGCCGGTGCATACCGTGGGTCGAGATCCGACGCGCGACGGGCTGCGGCAATCGCGTCCTCGACGTCTCCGAGCCGGGCGCGGACGAGCGCGAGCCGGTACCACCATCGGGCCTCGGTGTCGCGCCGGGCCACACTCTGCGCGTAGCAGTCGCCGGCGAGTCCGACGAAGCCGTTTGCTTCGTACACCATGCCGAGCCGGGCCCACGCCGCCGAATCCTGTGGCGCCGCGCGAACCTCGGCCCGCGTCGCGGCGATCAGATCGATCAGCTCCGGGTCGAGGCTCGAAAGCTCGGGAGGTGCGGGCGGCTCGGCCCCTCCGCGCTGCAGCCAGCCCACGCCGGCAATCAGCGCAGCGACCGCACCGAGACGGACAATCAGGGCGACGCGGCTGGTCCGCGGCATCTCACGGAAGGAGAGGAAGTCGGCGCCCCGCGTGTCGCGCGAGACGCCGACCCGTGACTGGCGCCTACCAGTCGAACTTCACACCGAAGCGCACGATGCGCGGACCAACGATGACGGTCGGCTGAAGGTAGGTGCTCCCCGAGCCCCAGATCAGATTCTCTTCAGCGTTCGTGTTGGTCAGGTTGTAGATGTCGATGAATCCGGCTGCACGTCTGGAGCTCCCGAGCCTGACCACCTTCTCGAGGCGCAAATCGATCAGCGTGAAGTTCGACTGGCGCTGTGAATTGATGGGCTCGGTCAGGATGCGCTGGCTGCCATAGTTCATCGTCGCCAGGAACGTGCGCCCGAACGGCTGTCCGGCCTGGTGACGGAGCGCGGGGCTCAGCACCACGCCGTACGGCATCTCCCAGGTGCCGTTCAGCTTGAACGTCCAGGTCGAGAACTCGTAGCGTCCGTCGGCTGCGTTGATGTTGTCGTTCGGGTTGACCGCGATCGTGTTCGTGCGCAGGTTGTTGCCCGCATAGCCGCTGTCGAAGTCGTAGTTCCAGCGGTACGAGAAGCCGCCGAGCAGCGACCAGCCCTGGCTCATCCGCTTCGTGCTGCTGACCTCGATGCTGTAGAACTCCGCATCGCCAGGGAAGTTCCGCACGAGGTTGAGAGTCGGCCGGGCCCGCACCGCAGGGTCGAGGTTGAAGGCCGTGATCGCCCGTCCGTCGTCGGCCGTGCCCAGGCGGCCATCCGGACCGGGATCCTGGAGGGTCACCGGAACGTTGAAGGCCTCGAACGGCCAGTTGGCGTTGTACTGCTGGTGGAACTGGGAGATCCGGCGGTACACGAACCCGGCGCGCACCCCGAAGTTTTCCATCAGTTCATGCTCCGCCCACACTGCGGCCTCGTCCGTCCGCGTGTCCTCGATGTCCGGATCGATGGCCGTGCCGGCCGTGCCGCCGGTGGACCTGATGAGATTGCCCTCCTCGCCCCTCTCGTACAGGCCATTGCGGTTCGGATCGGTCCACGCGAACTGCCGGAACCATTCACCCGAGTTCGGGTTGGCAGAGTTTGCCAGGTCGGTGCTGGGGTTCCACCAGTAGTAACCGTAGTTGAACTTGAGCACGGTCTTGCCGCTGCCGGTGACGTCGTACGTCACGCCGACCCGGGGCGCCCACTGGTTCCACACGATGAGCTCATCGACCGCCGGGAACTTGATGGGGGCCGCGGTGAACTGAAAGAACCGACCCGGGTTGTGGTCCTGCTCGGGGAGGTAGTGCCGGTACCGATCGAAGCGGACACCGAGATTCAACGTGACCTTGGAGCTGACATTCCAGGTGTCGTTGGCATAGAACGACGTCGTCCGCAGCCGGCTGTCGTTGCGGGACGGCGTTTCGAAGAGGAACACCTCGATGGGTGCGCCGTTTCGGTAGATGTGCAGGACGTCGTTGACGAACAGGGTATTGCCGCGGGTGCCGCGATGGTCGCGCCGAATCTCGCGAAACGCCTCGCTGCCGAACTTGAAGCTGTGACTGCCCGCCCAGCCCTCCTGGAACCAGGTGAACGATCCGAGCACCTGGGCCCGCTGCCGATCCTGCTGCCACTCGCGATTGCCGCCACGAACCTCGTTGGTGCCGCGGTCGGCGTAGCTCTGTGTTTCGGCGTTCCGGAAGTTCGGCCAGTCGTACCCCGCTTTGCCGGCCCGCACCTCGAAGAAGGCCTTGTCCGACAGCACGCTGTTCCACTCGGCCTTGTGGACGAATCCCGTGTAATCCTGGTTCCAGGTCGATTCCTCGCTCCGGTGGATCGCCGTCGTCGCCCCAATCTGATGCGTGTCGAGCCGATTCGGCTGCTGCTTCCGCCCACCCTGGCTGTAGACAATGAACTTGTTGTTCTGGCTCAGCGAGTACGTGCCCTTCCCCGAGTAGTTGCGCAGCCGCGTCTGGAACGGCTTGACCGGGAAGTTCACCAGCCGGACCTTGATGTCCTGGTCGCGACCCGACACGTAGAACCACAGCTTGTCCTTCTTGATGAACCCGCCGACGTCGGCGTTGACGTCGTAGTAGCTGTGCATGCGGTTGAGATCCTGCGGCTCGAGCCCGCCGCCGCCAGTCAAGCCGGTCGCAATCTGCGTGGCGTCGATGTTGAACGACTGAATGCTCTCGTTCTGATAGTCGTACCGCGCGACGCCGTGGAAGGCGTTGCCGCCCGATTTGGCGACGAACTGCGACTGAAACCCGGGCCAGCCCATGTCGGCGCTGTGGGTGCCGGTGCCGACCGCCACCTCATCGATCGTGCCGTAGTCGTAATAGAACATCGCCGCGCCCTGGCCCTCGGTCATCACCATGCCTTCCACCATCGGGCGGTGCTGCGTCGTTTTCGTGTCGTACGCGGAGTAACCGGTCTGCGTGCCGGCCCGGCTCCCGGCCACGTCGACACGGCTCATCGAGACGGACGGTGCCATCGCCATGATGTTCCACAAATCTCGTGCACCGGGCAGCGAAGCCAGCCTGGCGGCATCGAAGTTGGTCACCGTCTTCGTCGACGAGGTGTCGACCACGGGCGATTCGCCAGTGACCGTCACCGTTTCCTCCAGCGTCGCCACGCGCAACTCCACGTTGACGGTAGCGGTGAAGCCCAGGCCGACGCGAATGCCCTCGCGGATGACCGTCGTGAACCCCACCAGCTCGTACAAGAGCCGGTAGTCCCCCGGCGGCACCGACGGAATGCGGTAGTTGCCCTCCTGGTTCGTGATGGCAAGCTGCTGTCCCTGCATGGAGGGACTGGTGGCCGTCACCGTCACGCCCGGCAGCACGGCGCCGGTTGCATCGGTGATCTTCCCGACAATCGCCCCCGACGTCGCACTCACCGTCTGAGCTCCCACGTCCGCCACCACCGGAGTCAGGAGCGCCAGGCAAGCGAACAATGCACTGCATCGCGCCATAGATACCTCCTCACCGAAATTGCAAAAGCGAACGACGCGTGGATAGAACTCTGCGGGATGACAGCACTTACCGCAGGCTGATGACAGCGATTCGAGCCGATACGAAAAACTGGATCAAAAGCCGACGCCTGGCGCGAGGAATCGCGGCAATTCTAGTGTGATCCAAAGCCAGCGGCAAGTAAAAACGCCCCCCGGGCGGCGCGTCTTCCGCCTCCGCTGAAGGACCCCTGGCCCGCGCGATAGTGGGCGCAATCCACGCTCGGAGCGTGCCTTCGACCTGCCGGGGACTCGGCACCGTTCAGCGTGCGCCCTCCCGTCAGTACGCCATCACGTAACTGTCCCGCGTCGGGCTCACCCCGCCCATCAACGCTCCCGTGCGCGGGTGGACGATGATCGCCTTGACCGAACCGACGCCTCGCCCGTTGTTGAGATCGAGCTTGTGCCCCATGGCCGCCAGTTCGTCCAACACGTGCTTCGGCACACTCGCCGGAATCTGCAGCGTGTTGGCGACGGCGTGCGGGTAGTAGGAGCTCCTGAACCCCGTCGTGACGATGTAGGACTGCTCGAGCGCCTGCTGAACGGACATCCCGAACTCGACGACGTTGAGAAAGAACTGCAACTGCGCCTGGGGCTGCGTGTCCGCTCCGGGCGTGCCGAACACCATGTACGGTTTGCCGTCCTTCAGTGCGAGCGCCGGATTGATCGTCTGCCGCACCCGCTTGCCCGGCTTCAGCACGTTCACATCGTCTGGCTCCAGGCCGAAGTAGGCCATCCGATTGTTGAGAAAGAATCCCGCGCCTTCCACGATGTGGCCGCTGCCGAACGTGCTCAGCAATGATGAGGTGATCGACACCATGTTGCGGTCCTTGTCCACGACGGCGAGGTAGGTCGTGTGGCCGTCCTCTTGGACCTCGGCGACGGCGCGCAGGTCGGCCGGCGGCTGCGGGTCGGCGAACGCCAGTGGTGACTCGCCGCGTCCGGGGGCCCGGGCGGCCTGCTGCGTCGTCGTCGGCTGCCTCGGGTCGCCGCCAGGCACCTCGCCGATGCTGGCGCGATCGGGATGAATGAGCGCGCGGCGCGCGCTCGCGTAGTCTTTCGACAGCAACTCGCGCATCGGGATGGGCGGCACCATCCGCGGATCGCCGACCCAGCGATTGCGATCCGCAAACGCGAGCTTGAGCGACTCGGCCACGGCGTGCAGGTAGGGCGCGCTGTTGTGCCGCATGTAGCGCACGTTCATGCCCTCGAGGACGTTGAGCGCCTGGAGCATGACGAAGCCCTGCGAGTTGGGTGGGCACTCATACACGTCGATGCCCTTGTAGGTGACGTGGATGGGCGCCTCTTCATGCGCTTTGAAGGCGGCCAGATCCTTTTCGTCGATGAGCCCGCCGTTGGCCTTCATGTAGGCCGCGAACTTCTGCGCGATGGCCCCCTGATAGAACGCCGCGCTGCCCTTGGCGCCGATCTCGCGCAGCGTCGCGGCGAGGTCCTTCTGCACGACACGCTCGCCCATCTCGCGGGGCCGATCGCCGTCGAACCAGATCTGGCGGGACGAGGGCGCCTTGCTGAGCTTCTCGCGGCTGCCCGACAGGCTGTTGGCGAGCCCCTGGCTGATCGGAAAGCCCCGTTCGGCCAGTTCGGCGGCCGGCGCGAGAACCTCTGCCAGCGGCCGCGTGCCGTACGTCTTCGCCGCGAGCTCCAGCGCACCGACTGCGCCCGGCACGCTGACCGACAGCGTGCCATCGCTCGGCAGGCCGCCACGGCTCTTGTAGAAGTCCACCGTGGCCGCCATCGGCGCCATGCCGGTGCCGTTGATGAACTTCACTTCGTTCGTCTTCGCCAGGTAGACGAGGATGAACATGTCTCCGCCGAGGCCGGTCATGTCCGGCTCGACGAGTCCCTGGACCGCCCACGCGGCCAGCGCGGCGTCAATGGCGTTGCCGCCGGATCGCAACATGCGCAAGCCGGCCTCCGAGGCCAGCGCATGGCCGGACGCGATCATCCCGTTGTCGGAGAGAACCACCGGCCGCCACGGGGCGGCCTGTTGCGCCTTCGGTGACGCGGTCAGGGCCACGAGCAGGACCAACGCCAGAAGCAGGCTGACGCGACGCATGGAACACCTCTCAGCGGTTGACGGATTCAGCTTCGATGTCGAGACGATGACGGCGGCGCCGGAACGACACGGGACGGGGATGACGGCCGGATTATAGTCCCGCGCGGGCCCGCGCGTCAGGCGGCCATTTCGACCTCGAGCGCCCCGCCATCGCGCGCGTCCTGCCGTCGAAGGACCCCTCTCCCGGCCCGACGGTGATGTCACCGGTCTCCGGTGCAGCCGTGGATATAATCCAGGGCCGGGCGGCTTCGTGCGTCGGATATTCGTGATGTGCGATTTGACAACGGGCGGTCCCCCTTCTCAAATGCCCCAAGCGAGGTGCGTCATGGCCAAGATCACACGCGGTGAGTTCCTGGGATTCGGCGCCGCCCTGGCGGGCGGCTTCGGGCTGGCCAAGTCCGGCGTTGCCGACATCACCGCCTCGACGCAGGCGCCTCAATCGGGCGCCAGCCCAGGCGCCGAGCCCGACCTCGTCGTCGTCAATGCCCGTGTCTACACCGTGGACCCCCGCCAGCCGCGGGCGGAGGCGTTTGCCGTCAAGAACAGCCGATTCGTGGCCGTCGGCTCGTCCTCGGACGTCCGTAACCTGGCCTCATCCAGGACGCGCGTCCTCGACGCACAGCAGGCCACCATCACCCCTGGGTTCATCGACACGCACGCGCACGTCAGCGGCGTGAACGAGCTCTACGCCGTCAATGCCAACGTGCGCCGTGTCCGCGAGCTGCTCGCCAACCTGCGCGACAAGGTGGACAAGACCCCGGCTGGCATGTGGGTCAGCGCCGTGATGTTCGACGACACCAAGCTCGACGTCGCCCTCACCCGCCGCCATCTGGACGAAGTCTCCAAGGACCACCCCATCGTCGTCGGGCACCGCGGCGGGCACACGAGCTGGTACAACACCAAGGCCTTCGACCTGGCGGGCGTGACCAGGGATACGAAGGACCCCGATCACGGGCGCTTCTTCCGCGACGAGACCGGCGACCTGACCGGGCGCGTGGCGGAGTTGGCGCGCAACGTGTTCGCCAAGGTGGGAACACGCGAGACCTTCACCCCCGAGCAGCAGCGCGAGCGCGGGCGCAGCGGCATGCGTCACATCTCCGAGCTGCTGACGGCAGCGGGCCTGACCTCCGTGCACGCTGCCGGCGCGGATCGCGACCGCATCCTCGCATACGAGGACGCGCGGGCCAACGGCGAACTGCGCCACCGCGTGGCGTTCCTGGTTCGTGGAAACGCCACGTTCAGCGGATTCAAGGCTGCTGGCATCTACTACGGCTTCGGCGATGAGTGGATTCGCGTCAACGGCGTCAAGTACGGGGCCGACGGCTCGGCGTCGGAGCGAACCATGCGCATGAGCACGCCGTATGTCGGGACCAACGATTACGGCATCCTGACCATGACGCAGCAGGAGATCGACGAGGCGGTCGAGGACGCGCATCGCCACAACTTCCGCGTGGCCATCCACGCCAACGGCGACGTCACGATCGACATGGTGCTGAAAGCGTATGAGAAGGTTCTGGCGAAGCACCCGAGGCCCGACACGCGGTTCCGCATCGAGCACTGCTCGCTCGTCAACCCGGATCTGCTGCGCCGTATCAAGGCGCTCGGCGCCATCCCGACGCCGTTCTGGACCTACGCGCATTACCACGGCGAGAAGTGGAAGGAGTACGGGCCGGAGAAGATGCAGTGGATGTTCGCCCACAAGTCGTTCCTCGAGACGGGGATTCCCGTGCCCGGCGCGTCGGACTACGGTCCGGGGCCGTTCGAGCCGCTCATGGCCATCCAGAGCATGGTCACGCGCAAGGACTACAACGGCAACGTCTGGGGGCCGCGCCAGAAGGTCACGGTGGACGAGGCCTTGATGATCGGCACGATCAACGGCGCCTACGCGTCACACGAAGAGCACCAGAAGGGATCGATTGCCGCCGGCAAGCTCGCCGACTTCGTGATGCTCGAGCGGGATCCGCACGACGTCGATCCGGACACGATCAAGGACATCAGAATCGTCAGGACCGTCGTGGGCGGAAAGACGATGTATCCGAAGGGGGAGGCGTGAACGAGGTCACTGAACCGGCACTTTCTGCTTCAGCTCCTCTGTCCAGTTCAAGACGACGCGAAGCTCGCCGCCCGGTTGCACGCCCGACAGCTCGGCGGGGTTGATCAGCCCGACGAACCGGCCGTCGGGCATGAGGTCGAACGCGCGGGGCTGACTGGAAAGCCGGTTCGCGGTGACCCGAACCGGCACGCTTGCGGGCGTCCCGAACGTCACGCCGTCGCGCGTCGTGACGCTGACCACCGTCAACCGCCGATCGACTGCCGCCGGCACGTAGAGCAGTTCACCGCCGGCCGCCCACACGGGGTGAAAGTCGAGGCGCTGTCTCGGAGCCTGATAGATCGCACCGGTGGCGGGAAAGGGCTGGATGAACACGCCGCGATCCTGCGACGCAATCCCCCCGGATGCCCCCACGCTGTAAGCCAGCAATCGCCCGTCTGGAGAAAAGACCGAGCTCAATGGTTCACCCGACCGGACGCTGCCGAACGGCGTGGCCTTCTTGTCCGCGACCGTCACGACCCAGAGTGAGTACATGGACGCCTTCTGCACCGCGAAGGACAGATGGCGTCCATCCGGTGACCAGGATTCCGGGACGTGCGCTTCCTCGGGGTCCGGCGTCGTCAGGCGTTCGGCGGCACCGGTGCCGTCTGCCCGCTGGACGTAGATGGCGAGGTCGCCGCCGCGATCCGATTGAAAGGCCACCTGTTCTCCGTCCGGGGACCAGACCGGGAAGCGATTCCGCCCTTCCAAGGTGAGTCGTCGCATGGCGATCGCGCCATCGAGCCGATGAATCCACACGCTGGCTTCTCTGCCCGTCTCCACTCCAACCGCCAGGCGCCGGCCGTCGCGCGATGCGCGCACGTGAACGTAGGGCCCCGCAGGAACGGGCACCTCGGTCACCTTGCCGTCGCGATCTGCGAAGGCCAACGCGCGATCGTCGGAAGTGCTCCCCGCGGGACCGGGGATGTACTGCAGCGTCCCCGTGTCGGACACCACGAACTGGGCCGCGCCGGTGATACCGAGCGCGGATCGCGCGACGCCCTCGATGACAGGCACGGCCTCGCCCAGCAGTTCCAGACGCTTCGTGTCGAACGGCACGGCAAAGATCGTCCCGCCGACGGCGTACAGCAGGTGGCCGGTGGGCAGGTAGCGGGCATCGCTGCCCCCGGTGACGATCGTCTTGCGACTGCCAGACGGGAGTGGCTGCACGACGATCTCCGCCAGATCCCAGCGCGACGGGAGCTCGCCGGTCTTGGCGACCGTCATCAACAGGTTGTTTCCGCCCGGCAGCAGCTGTGGCCCGTGGATCTGTTCTCCAGCTAGCCCGGCGACCAGTTGTTCAGGGCTGCCTCCCGCGGCCGCGCATCGAACGACGCCGCCTTCGCCCTGTCCGGTCACGATTCCGGTCTCATCCCACGTCAGCCCGAACGGTGAACCCATTGGGCAGATGGGGGTCGCCGATCCTCCCGCAAGGTTGATGCGCTTCAGGATCCCATCGGCCGCGGAATGAAAGGCGAGAAACCGGCCGTCCGGGGAGAATACTGGGCTCGTGATCTGGTTGCCGATGTCGCGAGCGAGGAAGGTTCGGGGATCCTGCGCGGCAAGCAGCCGCACGACGAGCCGGTCGATGGCGGAGTGAGCCACGACTGTACCGTCGCGGGAGATGGCCAACGCCAGGCGCCCGCTGATCGTCATGTTCAGGCCGTCCGGCACCGCCAACGAAAAGCGCGTCACCTGTCCCGGCGGCGGCGACGGACCGCGCGTCCACAAGCTGACACCTGCGACAACGGCAGCGAGCAGCGCGGCAGCGGCGAGCGGAAGGAGGCGGGTGGTGAACAGCTCTCGGCGCGCGGCGGCAACGGCACCCTCGACATGCGTCTTGACCCGCGCCGCATCCAGGACCGGAGCGGCGGTGCTCCCGGGTGCCAACGCGGAGGCCTCCTCCAGCACGAAGAGGACGATGGACGCGTCGGCGACACGCCGGCGGAGATCGCGCTCCAGGCAGCGACGAAGGAGACGCTCGATCGCAGGCGGTGTCGAGTGCCGCAGTCGCGCCCAGCCGGGCTCGCCGGTCAACACCGCTGCCAGCGTGTCCGGAACATCTTCGCGGTCGAACGCGCGCGTCCCGGCGAGCATTTCGAAGAGGACGCATCCAAACGCCCAGAAATCCGCGCGGGCGTCGACGGGCTTGCCCTTCGCCTGCTCTGGCGACATGTACGCAGCAGTCCCCAGAATCGTGCCGCCGATCGTGAGGTTGGCCGGGCTCGTGATGGTCGGGGCGCGATCGAAATCGTCGACACCTTTCGATCCCGCGGACAGTACCGCACCCGACGCACCCGATGCCCCTGGTTTCGCGAGCCCGAAGTCCAGCACCTTGACCGTGCCGTCCGGTCGTACCTTGATGTTCGCGGGCTTCAGATCGCGATGGATGATTCCATGGGCGTGCGCGGCGGCAAGTGTTTCGGCGATTTGGCGCGCCAGCGGGGTCGCTTCGTCCAGCGGGAGCGGCCTGCGCTCGAGACGCTGCGCGAGCGTTTCTCCCTCGACCAGCTCCATGACGAGCGCTCGCACCGGAGCGCCCCCATCGCCAGGGCCTTCCTCCAGCCCGTGAATCTGCGCGATGTTGGGGTGATTGAGGGAGGCCAGCGTCCTGGCCTCGCGCTCGAAGCGCGCCAGCCGCTCGGCATCGCTCGCGAACGCCTCGGGCAGGGTCTTGAGCGCCACTTCCCGCCCGAGCTTCGTGTCCCGAGCCCGATAGACCTCGCCCATGCCGCCGGCACCGATGGCCGCGATCACTTCGTAGCTTCCGAGGCGGCTCCCTGGGGTCATGAAAGCACGACGATTCCGCCAGTTTGGCGAATTATATGGGGGCTGGCGTCCGCTGGCTCGCGCGTGCTGCGTGCTCCTGGCCGACAGTCTTCCGCTGCCGATCCGTGCGTCACCGTGGTCATCGCGACTGGTCTGGGCAGTGACCCGACCCATCGCGGATCGAGAAAGGCGACATACGCGGCCAGCATGACGAGGCTGAATGGACCGATCGACAGGGTGGCCAGCATGCCGAGGTGCATCAGGACGCCGGCGATCAACGCCAGCCGGCGAGTGGGCGTAAAGAGAATGGCGAAGGCAAACGCCAGCTCCCAGAACAACGTGACGTAGGTGACGGTCGTGAACACCCAGTCCCACGCCGGCCCGTAGGCGATCGGGAAGCGGTGGAAGACGTTGGTGTTGAGCACATAGTGCAGCGTCGAGCCGTCCCGCCAGGGCGGGCTCTGCAGCTTCCAGAGGCCGCTGCTCAAGTAGATCAACGCGATCTGAAAGCGGACCAGCCGCAGCGGCGCGATGGGATGGCATGTGATTGGGGGAGCGGTGGTCCCCACGGTGCGGAGCAGGCGGCGTCGCGCGAGCCAGGCATCGGCCGACCAGACGGCGCCGCAATCGGCCCAGACGAGGCAGAACAAGACCCCCTGCAGCACGAGCTGCGCGTTCGAGAGCGGCAGGACGTTCCAGGACTGATGGACGAGCGCCGCGGCCAGCGCCAACCCCACGCTCGCGCGGGTGAAGATGCCGATCGTCATGGCCGCGAACGCCGCCACGCAGCCGGCATACACCATCGCGGGGCCGAGTTCCGTCCATCCGAGCGACGCAATCACCGTCTTGAGGCCCGGGCCGTAATCCTCCCGCGGCACCAGGCCGTCGAAGGCCCAATAGGTGCGGATGTCGTCAAGCGCGATCAGGTTGGCCAGGCCCAGCACGCCGTAGAGCATCCGCAGCAGCGCGTACACGTGCGGCGGGATGGGGACGAACCAGAACCGGTCCCATGCCTCGATCCACGAGGAGCCGATCGCGAAGGCGCCGTCGCGCCGGCTCATGGCTCGTCGATGTAGAGGAGCGTCCACGTCAGATCGGCTTCCCTTCTTGTGGCGCCGAGTCGTGTCGAAACCGATGCCGTGATCGGCATTTCCCGCAGGGCGTCACGATAGGGCGCGATCGCCGCCAGCCGCGCCGCAAGCACGTCCTCCGAAATCCACTGCCCGCGCGGCGGGATGGGCGCCGTTCCCCACCAGACCTCGCTGCGCACCACGCGCGCGTGCCCCGCCAGAAGTGGCCGGGCCTCCTCCCGGCTGTACCGCGCCAGCGGGGCGAACATGCGGACAGCCCGCGCACGATACTCGTCCGACTCGAACGGCGTGTCAGCAACCTGGTCGCGCCCGGCAGTTCTATCCAGGGCGATCTCGACGGTGGTCATGACAGCCTTGTCTCTCGGCGCGTGCAGAAGCTTGAGCTCCTCCTCGTGATCAGCCGGCAGGAGCAGCCCTCTGAACAGGCGCTGCGAACCCGGCAAACTGTCGTCGGTCGCGTAATGATCAATCCGCAGGTACAGGTCGTCGGTGAATGGGAGGGTGAACATGCTCCATTGCTGCCGCCCGATGCCGAGGAAGGCGTACGGGGCCGTCGCCAGGCGGAGGGGATGCAACATCTCGTGGACGCGCGCCAGCGCATTCACCAACGCGCGACCTGCCCGGTCGAGAGCAAACGTCAGGTGCTGATGAACGTCGGTGCTCCGCGGCGCACGGACGCGGGGCGGGTTGAGCCACTCGGGCCGAGGCGTGGCCGTCACCAGCAGCGTCGTGACGTGGTACACGATGAGGACCGAGGCGACCCAGCGCGTGCGCGACATGGACGTTGGACAGATTGTCGGCGGGGATGCAAGCGTTGTCCAGGTGCCCCGCCAGCGCAGAAGCGTGCGTCTGTCCCTTGTTGCAGATCTGCGCTAGTGAGATAGGGCTTCCCCAAAGTACCGCATCCAGTTGCCACCGAGGAGCTTCTCGATCTGCCCCGCCGAGTAGCCGCGACGGCCAAGGCCTCGTGCGATGGCGCGATACCGGGTCGGCGCATCGAGCTCCGCGATGTTCGGGGGCCAGCGCACGTTGTAGACCGGCTTGAACGCCGTGAGCCGCGGCACGTACCACGACTCGCGCGTGTGCGTCGCCAGGATGCCCCGAATCGCGTGGTCCGAGGCGATGCCCACGTGATCGATCCCCCCGACCTTCACCGCGTGATCGAGATGCCGCAGGTAATCGTCCAGGCTCGTATTCGACGTCGGGCCGACGAAGTACCCCAGCGTGGTGATGCCGGTCACCCCGCCCTTGTTCGAGATCGCGCGGATCAACTCGTCGGACTTGCCCCGCACGTGGTTGTAGATCGCCTTGCACACCGTGTGCGTGAACGCCGGCGCGCGCTTCGAAAGCTCGATGCCGTCTTTCGACGTCTGCTCCCCGCAGTGCGACAGATCGACGACGATCCCGAGGGCATTCATGCGGTGGACGACGTCGACGCCGAAATCGGAGAGCCCGGCGTTGGTGCGCTCCGTGCACCCGTCGCCGAGCAGGTTGCGCGAGTTGTACGTGAGCTGAATGCACCGCGCGCCCGCCGCGTGCAGCTTGTCCAGGTTCCGCACGTCGCTTTCGACGATGGTCGCGTTCTGGAAACCGAGAACCACCGCGATGCGGCCGGTTTTCTTGGCGTCGCTGACCTCGCCGCCCGTCGTCACCTTGATCAGCCGGTCCGGGTGCTTCGCAAACAGCGCATTCCACTCCGCCAGGTCGCGCATCGCCACCGCGAAGTTGCGGTTCTCGAGGCTCGTGTGAAGGGCCGTGAGCCCGGCGACCTTCGCGGCTTCGAAGGTCGCAGCGTCCCAGTCCTGATCGGCCGACAAGGCGTCGAACACGACGGCGCGGTCGAAGAGCTGGTCGACCTCGGCGCTGGGCTGGGCAGAGGACGCGCCGGGGGCTCGTGGCCCGAACACACCGGCTGCCGTGAGCGCGGCTGACTGGAGGAACAGGCGTCGGTTCATGGGGAGATGGTACATCGGCGGTGCCGCGGGTGCGACCGCCTCCCGAACGCCGTTGTGCCGGACCTGGCGAGCCGAGGCTCACGAAGGGATCGCCAACAGCACTTTCAGCCCCGCACGCGCCGTCTCGAACGCCGATGCGCATTCGTCGAGCGACGCGACACGGGTGATGAGCGGTGCGACCTGCACGGCACCGGATCGGAGCAGCGCCATCGCCGGCGCAAACGGCCCGCAGCGCGACCCGACCAGCGTCACCTCGTGCACGACCGCTGCCCACGACCGAAACGGCGCCTCACCGTGCACCGTCGTCTTCATCACCACGACTCCGCGCGGGCGCGCCAGTGCCATCGCGCGCTGAAGACCCTCCGGGCGTCCGGTGACATCCACGACGATGTCGTACTGGCGTGCGGTTGCGGCATCGCTGGCGAGACCGGCTGACTGCCCGTTCGGTTCCTCGGGGTCAATGCCGGGTCCGTCCCTCGACTCCGCCCGTGCAGTCGCGAGGCCCAACGCCTGCGCAACGGCCAGCTTCCGCGGGTGCCGGCCGATCACCGTCACGTCGTCGGCCACGGTCTTCAGCACTTGCGCGACGATCAGCCCCATCCGTCCGTCGCCCAGCACCGCAACACGGGAGGATCGGGTCAGCGGGACTTGTTCGAGGATCCGGCACGCCGCCGCCACGGGCTCGGCGAACACCGCCACCTCGTCGTCCATCTCGACGGGAACGGCGTGGAGGTTGGCGCCTGGCAGCGACACGTACTCGGCGAATGCGCCCGAGCGCCCGCGGATCCCGAGGACCGTGCGGCTCGGGCAATGCTCTCGGATCCCGCCGCGGCAAGCTCCACACTCGCCGCAGCCGACATTGATCTCGCCGACGACTCGCCGGCCGATCCATTCGTCGGCGCCCGCGTCGGACACCCGTTCGACGACGCCCACGAACTCGTGGCCGGGGACGCCGGCGAAGCCCGCGTAGCCTTCCAGGAGCTGGAGATCGGTCCCGCAGATGCCGGCCATCCGGACCCTCACCGTGCATTCACCCGGAAGGGCCTGGAACGGCACGTCGCGCGGCGCGATGCGGCCGGGACTGTCGATGACCAGCGCGCGCACGGACCCTTCAGCGCGTGAACCGGCGGCCGTAGACGAGCGCCTGGCCGTCACGCCATGGGTGGTACTCGTTGGCGAAATCGATCCGCTCCCCGAGCGGCGGGTGGCTCTGTCGCCACAACACGTTCAGGAGCCCGGGTCGCGGCACGGCCAGCACGTCGGTTTGCAGTTTCACGAACGCCGTGCCGGCGCTGTGGCTGGTCTGTGTGATCTCCAGGCCAAACCGATCGGCCTCTCGCTCGAGATACCGGTTGAACGCCAGCAGGCCCGGCGCCACCAGCAGTGAGAACAGGCCGGTCAGGACGAGCAGGAGCGGCAAGGACGCGAAGTCGTCGAGCGTCGTGAACCCGAAGCGGCGGCCATAGCGGGCCATCACTGCGCCGGCCGTGCGATAGGCGGCATAGAACGATCCGAGGAGCACGACGGTCGACAGCGCCAGGAGCTGCCAGATGTGCCCCAGCACGTAGTGGCCCATCTCGTGGCCCATCACGAAGAGCAGCTCGCCATCGGTCATCCGCGCGATGATGGTGTCCCACAGCACGATCCGCTCCGTGTTGAACACGCCAGCGACATACGCGTTGATCGTCTTGGTGTCCACGCTCTTGTTCACTTGAAACACGCGGCTGCCTTCGATGCCCGCACGATCCGCCAGATCCAGGATTCGCGCCTCGAGCGCCTCGTCCTGCATCGGCTCGAACGTGTTGAAGAGCGGGGAAATCCAGACGGGCGCCACGAGGTTGGCCACGACGATGAACGGCAGAAGGGCCAGCGTGGTGTAGAGCCACCATCGCTTGGGGCTCTTCCGCAGCAGCAAGTACGGCACCCAGATGATCAGGGGGCCAATGACGCAGGTGAGCGCGAAGGTGATGAGGGTATCGGTCCACCATTTTTGCTGGGTCTGATTCGACAACCCATACGCGTGCGGCCGCATGAACTCCTCGTAATAGGCGCGGGGCAGGTCGACGATGGTGGTCAGAATCGTGAAGAGGATGAAGTAGGCCGCCAGCGCGAAGAACCACCGACGCCCCACCCGCCAGGCCCACTCGCGCAGTCGCGCGGAAAGCCCGGTGGCGAGGATGACGACGGGCAGCAGGATCATCCACACTTGATTGACCACCCACAGCACGTTGCCGCTCTCGTAGAACTCGACGGCTTTCTCGCTCGGCGGAGGGACCCCGACCGGCTGCGTCTCGTCGACGTCCACGTCAGCTGGCCGTGCCGGCGGGTCCGCCATCTGGTCCGCGAACGCGGACCGGCCAAAGGCCGCCACCAGCACGAGCGTGAACACCCTGGCGTATCGCATCGACCGCCCCCCAGCAGGCCCCAATCCTCCCACGGTTCGCCCGAGGTCCGGCGTGATCGTGCACACGGGCTGCTGATTCGGCAGCGTTTCGTGCGCAGCGACCGCCGTCATCACCCGCGGCACACGATCCTGCAGAAAGCGCAGCCTGGTCTCGGGACGAGCTCAAGGAGTTCGAGCAGGTGCAGCCGCCCCGGCCCGGACGACGAGCGGCGCGCCGGCAAGACGGACGGGATCGACTCCGGCCACTCGAGTCAGCTTCGTCCCGCCAGGCCCGAACGTCGTGACCTCGACATCGACGAGGCCCTCACCCGCGGCGCCGATGTGCACAGGGGCCATGTTCTGGGAACAATAGCCGCTGCCCGTGTCCACGAGGCGCGAGCCAATCACCTTGCGCGTCCCGGCGGCGTAGACACGCACTTCTGATCCGGCACGCGTATAGCGTCCCCGCTGGTCGAGGACCATCACGTTCATGCCGCGCCGGCGGCCCGGCGCAGGCAGCCGATTGCGGAACAGGAAATGGACGCCCATGGACCCGTTGTCGGCCAGCGCCAGGTCCACGTCGCCGTCGTAGTCGAAATCCATCCACTGCGCGCCGTGCGATCCGTCGTGCTTGAGGATGACGGACGGCGTGACATCGCTGAAGGACGTCGCGCCGTTGCGGTACAGGTAGTCGCGGGCATGCATCACGCTGGTCAGGCTCGACGTCACGTAGAGGTCCGGGCGACCGTCGTTGTCGAAGTCGCCCCAGGCGGAACTCACGCCGTGGTAGTCCCCGGCCACGCCGACCTCGGCCCCGACCTCCACGAATTTTCCGCCACCCTCGTTGCGGTACAACGCGTTCGGGCCGTAGTTGGCCACGAACAGGTCGAGGTCGCCATCGTTGTCGTAATCCACGACGCTCGGCCCAACGCCGCCGTACACATGGGGCCGTCCGGCACCGTCCAGGCCCAGTTCGCGAGCCACGTCGATGAATCGCCCGCGATCGTTCCGGAACAACCCGTTGAGGTCCCCGTCCTGGTTCGCCACGAAGAGATCGAGGTCGCCGTCTCCATCCGCGTCGAACCAGATCGCACCCACGGTCTTGCGCGGGTCGGCCATCCCGATCTCCGCCGCGACCTCCCGGTATCGGCCCCCGTCGTTCCGGAACAGGGCGTTCGGCCGGTCGCGAAACGCCACGAAGAGGTCCGTATCGCCGTCGTTGTCGAAGTCGATGAAGGATGCCTGTCTGGATGTTCCCACCAGATCCACGCCCATCTGCCGCCCCACGTCCGTGAAGCGTCCGCCGTCGTTGCGATAGAGACGGTTCGGCACGGTGGAGGTGCGAGAGTAGCCCACGTACAGGTCCGGATCTCCGTCATCGTCATGGTCGCCCCATGCGGCGACGCGCACGTCGTTGTGGTCGGCGAGGCCGACAGCAGCCGCCACGTCGATGAACGTGCCCGCGTCGTTGCGATACAGACGGCTCAACTGACCGCGGAACCCGACGAAGAGGTCGAGGTCGCCATCACCGTCGAAGTCGGCCCACGCGTTCGGCTGCCCCCCCTGCAGCGTGAAGAGTTCGGGCTGCACGGGCTCGAACAACGTCTCGACATCGACGCGCGCGCCGGGGCCGATCGGCGCGTCGCCCGGAGCCGGCGGGCTGAGGCTCGGGCGAATCGGGTGCAGCACCAGCCGGTGCGCGGTCACCTCCTCCACCTTCGCCCGACTGAACGCGAGCGGGAAGTACTTGCCCTCGCCCCAATGCGGCGTGAGGTCCTTGTAATGCGGGCTGAGGGGCTGTGCCGAATTGCCGGGGACGCTGAGTCCGGTCGAGTTGTCCCAATCCTTCACGTCGAAGACGAACATGAACGAGGCGCCGGAGGTCTGCGTGGTGCTGGCCTCGGTGGGACTGGTGGCCGCCATGACGGTGAACCCATCTCCACCCCGGCTCACGGGGCCGACGTGGAACAGGGTTCCGGTCGGGTCGCTGGCCGCGAGGGGATGCACGAAATCGGCCGTGTGCAGGGCCCCCCATTTCCACGTGTTCAGATCGTCGCCGAGCCGTTTGCGAAGGTCGATGACGGCCTCTTCGAGTGCCTGCGCCAGAATGCGATCGCGGCCGGCTCGTGGATTGTCGCCGTAGGCCCGATCCGGCTTTTTCATCCAGGCGATGATTCGACGCATGTCGTATTGCCGCACGCTGGCCTTCGCCGCCGCCGGCACCCGCGGCGCGAACGCCAGAGGGCCGAGCTTCATGGCCCAGAATTCGTAGATCGCGGCCGGCACCGATTCGCGAGCGAGCGCGTAGTCCCACCCGAGCAGACGGTCGCGGGCCTGCCTCGCCAACGGGTCGGCGATCTCTATGCCCTTCAGCAGCGGCACCAGCTCACGGGCGGGGAGCGAGACCACGTCCTGCTGCAGCCGCTCGAGGTCTGCCACGGTGAACTTGCGGTCCTGCGCGAGCACTTCGTGCACGCGGTCGTACCGGAAGGGGGCGCTGTACTCGTAACCGAGCGGAATCGAGTACTCCGGCACGATGCGCGGGACGACGTCGTTGTTGGAGGAGTTGTAGAAACCCTTGAGCCCGTTGAGCGCCTTGGGGAGCGCCTCGAACGGCACGAAGCCCTCCCACTCGTACGCGCCGTCCTTGCCGGGCACCGGCAGCAGTCCATCCCAGTTCTTCCGGACAGGAGTCAACGCTACGCCGATGTAGCCGTAGTTGCCCTCGACGTCGGCGTACACGAGCGAATGCGAGGGGATGTACCACGCCTTGGGCAGCGCGTCATTGAACTCTTTCCAGTTCCGCGTCTGCATCACGTTCAATGAGCCCAGGTAGCCGGCGCCGCCTGGCTCGGCACCGACCCAGCGAAGCGCGAAGGCCCGGTGCCGCGTCGTGTTCTCGTAAAGCACGGGTCCGTGCCGCGTGAGCTTGACGTCGAAGGTGACGGGCTCGTCCCGCCCGCGCACCCACACGAGCTCACGCTCGACGCGCATGTCGCGCCACTGGCCATCGGCCAGGTAGCGGTTCGGATTGTCGGGGTCGGTTTGCTCGACGTAGATGTCCTGTTGATCCATGCCGAGGATCGTGAAGCCCCACGCGAGCCGATCGTTGTGCCCGATGCTGATGCCCGGCAAGCCCGGCTCCGTGGCTCCGATCGCGCTCCACCCGGGTCCGTTCAGGTGGACGACGTGACGCAACGCCGGGTTGACGACTTCACGGTGTGGATCATTGGCGATGAGGGGCATCCCCGTGGCCGACTTGCGGCCCCCGATCACCCAGTTGTTGCTGCCCAGGTCCGGGTTCGCCAGCCACGGGTTTGGCGTGATCAGGGCGCCCAGGCCGGGAGCCTGGTCGAAGAGGGCCTGAGCCGCTCGATGTGGCATGCCTTGGCCTGCTCCGATGCCCCACGCCGTGCGCACAGGCAGGCTCCACCGCAGGTTGTTCGCATCGCGCGCGATACCGAGGATGGCCGCATCGATGTCGTCGAGGTCGAGGCCTTCGGGAACCGTGAAGCGCTTCTCCGGGTCGGTGGGCTTCAGCTCCAGCACCTTGGCAACGCCCATGGCCTTGATGTCGAGCGCGCGTTGCACCTCGCTGGCGGCATTGCGAGACAGCGTCCAGCCGGGCATGCGTGTGAGCAGCGTTCGCGCCGTCCACACTGGCTGCGGACGGAAATCCATGATCTGGAACTCGACGGGGACCTTGTTCTCATCGAGCGCCTTTTGGATGGAGGCGTTGACGCCCTTGGCGAACGCGTCGAAGATCAGGCGGCCTTCGGGGTGGTACTTGCGAAACTCCTCGTCCCAGTTGCCGCGAAACGTGAGGACACGTGCGAAGCGATCGCGCGTCACGTAGTCGGGGCCGAGCACCTCGGCGAGGCGGCCTTCGCCGTTGCGGCGCCACATTTCAAGCTGCCACATCCGGTCCTGCGCCACGACGAAGCCCTGGGCGAAGAACAGGTCGTGCGTGTTTCTGGCGTAGATGTGCGGGATGCCCCACCGATCGCGGAGCACTTCGACCGGTTCGTGAAGCCCGAAAACGACCATGCTGCCGTCGAGCTGCGCCAGGGCAGATCGCGCGGCGGCAACCGAATCCGGTGGCCTGACACCAGGGCCCTGGGCTCCAACCCACACCGACGCCGCGCTGGCCAGACTCACACCGAGGATGGCGAATCCAACACGTGTTCGGCAACGCATGACGGCTACTCCTGGTTGACTCGAGACGGGCACCCCGCCGGCCGTCATTATCCATGCAGACCGTCGCGAGCGTAGCCGGCACTTGCCTTCCTTGCACGAGCCGCCGTAGTCTGTGTGCACCTGCACTCGCCAGGCCGTTGGACCTGGACCTGAGCGCCCCCGCGTCATCGGGAATCGGAGACCGCAGTCACCGCATGAGCGATCGCAAGTACAGGCAACGCGGTTACCAGGACGAGGACCGCGATCGCGGAGGTGAACGCCGTCCGCCACGAGACGGTCAGGGTCCCGGCCAACAGCGCCCCGAACGCTCGCCCGGCGCGCCCGCCGGCGCCAGGCGCATCTCATCCGAAGGGGCGAAGAACCCCCAGATGCCAGGCTTCCGCCAGGTGGCGCGCTGTGCGCGCTGCGGCACCTTCGTGGACGCGCAGATCCTGTCTCGGAGCAAGTGCATCAGATGCAGCCAGGACCTGCGGTCCTGCGCCCAGTGTGTGCACTTCGATCCGGGCGCACGCTTCGAGTGCACCCAGCCGATCTCCGCCCGCGTGTCCCCCAAAGACGTCGCCAACGACTGCACCCTCTTCTCGGCGCGCACGAGCTGGGAACGTGAAACCTCGTCCGCGATCGCCAGCAAGCCCACCGAGCCCGCCGGCGCCAAGAAAGCCTTCGACGATCTGTTCAAGTTCTAATTGAGACATGTCCCTCTTGACGCCGCAGGACGAGCAGATCCTTCGACAGCACCTGTCGGACATCATCAAGCCCGTCACGCTCAAGCTGTTCACGCAAACGATTGGCGGTTCCGAGAGCGGTCCGGTGGCGCGGCAGGTGCTCGACGAGATCGCGCGGCTGAACGACAAGATCACCGTGCAGGAGTTGAACTTCATCCTCGACCTCGACGAACGCGCACGCCACGGCGTGGACAAATCACCCGCCATCGTCATCCTGGCTGACGGCGAGGACACTCGCATGCGCATGTTCGGCGCGCCGACCGGCTACGAGTTCGTCGGCCTCGTGGAGGCCATCCACATCGCTGGCACGGGCGCCACCGATCTCCAGGACGACACGTTGGCCCTTGTGTCAGCCGTCGACACACCGATGACCATTCAGGTGTTCAGCACACCGACCTGACCGCATTGCCCCAGGGCGGTCGTCCTGGCGCACAAGATGGCCTTCACCAACCCTCACATCTCGTCGGCGGCCATCGACGCCACCGAGTTCATGGACTTGACGCGGCGGTTCCGCGTCACCGGCGTGCCCAAGACCATCGTCAACGACACCGTTGAGATTCTCGGCGCGCTGCCCGAGGATGCGTTCGTCCGGGCCGCCCTGCAGATACCGGACACGACCGCACACAACTGACGCCCTGTTCCGAATCCGTTGCCGGAGACTGGGAACAGCCATGAGCGTCGGTCGGTAATCGCGGCGCCGGCGCCGCGGCGCGGCAGGGCACCGGGTCCGGGCCGGAGCGTCAGCGGTCAGCCGGCGTCACGCTCGCAGGCGCGCGGCCTGGATGCGGGCCAGGGGCTCGGCGTCAATCTTCACGTCCACACGAGTCATCACCGACCCGCGCATGCCCATCTCGACGTGAATGACGACCTCCGCGGCCTCGCCCGTCCCGCGAAGGTGGCCGGAGAGCCAGCATTGCCCGGTCACAGTCTCATGCCCGTCCCGAGTCGTCTCGCTGAGCTCGCCTCGCACAAGCTGCGCATCGGGCAAGGCGTGGAGGACGGCCTTGGCGGCGAACCGGTAACCGGCTGGCCCCCGGGCCAGCATGAGGATCAGGGGATCGGTCGGTGAACGCCCGAGCATGTCTTCGAACGGCACGCCGTTGAGCAGGAACTGCGTATGCCGCGTGAACAGGCCATCCGGCAGATCCATGCTGCGGCGATTGAAGAGCGCGATGAGCTCATCGAGCTGAGCCGTCAGGCTCGCACTGGCTGCCATCGCCCTTCCGCGAGCAGGAATCGTGTGTCGTCCGGCACCTCCCATCCGTCGACTGTCGGATAGGTCGGGTCGCCGGGCAGCGTCAACATCGTGCGCTCCTCTTCTCGGAGGAACCGCGGCTCGATGCGGACGATCGGCTTGCGTTGGGCCCACGCGAAGACCGCTTCGATCGAGGGGTGGCGCTGGAGCTGCTTCAGCGTCGTCCACGTCGGCGGTGGCAGGAGGATGACCTGGGCCTGTGACCTGGCGAGGGCGTCCCGCGGCGACAGCCAGGCCAGCTCCGTGGTCTCTCCCGCGTCGGCCCTGGCTTCCTGGCCAGCAGGCATCCGCGCCACGAAGAAGCGCGTGTCATAGCGTCGGGTTTCGATCTCGGGCGTGACCCAGTGCGCGAACGGCTCGAGGTCGCCCAGCTCGACTGTCACGCCCGCTTCCTCTTCGAGCTCGCGCTTGGCCGCCATGCGGTGCGCGCGCTCCTGCTCGACGTTCAAGTCTGAGAAACGCCGGGCAGGCAGCTTGTCCCCGGCTGCCGGGGACAGGTGGTCCCCCTCGTCCACACGGCCGCCGGGGAAGACGAACGCACCAGCCATGAAGGCGACCTGATCGTTCCGACGCACCAAGAGCACTTCGAATCCCGGCGCGTTCTCCTGTGCGCGGAGGACGACGACGGTGGAGGCAGGACGCAGCGGTGCGACAGGCATCGAGACAGGATACCGCCCCGTTCAATCAGGTGCCGCAAATGGACCAGACAGCGCGCCAGGCACACACGGCGGATCGATGGCAGGGAGAGTCCGGTCACCAGCCGTAGACTGGGGCGGGGATTCGACGGTTCGACGCTCCCGACTGCGTGCGCGCATGGGCCCATCGCGTCGCTTCAATGCGACCAGGACCTCGACGTGCGGCGTATGCGGGAACATGTCGACTGGTTGCACCCGGTGAACCTGGTAGCCTTCGGCGAGGATCGACGGCAACTCCGACACCAAGGCTTCAGCGTTGCACGACACGTACAGCGCGTGAGACGGCCGCAACCGCCCAAACACCTCGCGACGCATGACCAGCGAGCTCCCCTTTCGCGGCGGGTCGAGGATCACCACGTCGTACCCGCCGGCTCGCAGACGTCTGAGCTCGCGCTCGACACGACCGGCACGCAGGTGCACACGGTCGGCCGGGATTCTGTTCAAGCGCACGCTGGCCTCCGCGTCCTCAACCGCCTGAGGGTTCTCCTCGACGCCGGTGACCCTGTGCCCCCTCAGCGCGAGAGGAAGCGTGAACAGGCCGCAGCCTGAGTAGAGGTCGAGAATGCGACGGGGAGGTTGGTCGGGCACCGCCTGCAACACGAGCCGCACGAGGTGTTCCGCCGCGTCGACGTTGGTCTGGAAGAACGTGGTGGGCGACACGAGGTACGACACGTCGGCGACCGTCTCCCGGACATGGCTGCGGCCAGCGAGACGACGAGTCTCGTGTCCGATCATGCCCGGGCCGGGCGCCTCGTTGACGTTGAGATAGAACGCGCCAGGGGCGTCGTCGGTCGCGAGGAACGCGCGAATGGGCGCTCGCAGGGCATGATCGTTTCGCGAGACGACGAGCATGGCGGCGGCTTCGCGCCCGTCGCGGGTGGTGCGGACAATCACGTGGCGCAACACACCGCGCGGCCCGACGGCGGTGGCCGTGAGCCCGGCCGACAGCAGCCGTCGATGAAGAGAAAACGCGATGTGATTGGCTCGTGAGGTATGCACCGGGCATTCGACGATGGGCACCACCGTGCGGGAGCGCGCCGCGTAATGACCGAGCGTCAACGACCCGTCGGGCGAGCCGCCGAAGACGAACGCGGCCTTGTGCCGGAACGCCCACGGCCAGCCCGTGTGGTCGGGCGTGACGCCGATCAGCGCGTCAATTGGTGGCGCGCCGCGGCCCAGGGAGGTGCGAAACAGGTCGGTGAGCCGGCGGTGCTTGCGTGCGAGCTGATCGGCATACGAGAGGTCCTGCCACTGACACCCCCCGCACGGTCCGAAGTGCCTGCAGATCGCCATCGTTGAAAAGGGGCCGGGCGTGTTTTCACTTTCTGCACGGCCGCCCGACCCGGGAGTGCGAGTTCAGCGTACTCCCAGGAGCTCAATCTCGAAGACCAGGGTGGCGTTCGGAGGGATGACGCCGCCTGCGCCGCGCGCGCCGTAACCCTTCGAAGGGGGAATCGTCAGGACACGCGTCCCCCCCACCTTCATTCCAGCGACGCCTTCGTCCCAACCGGCGATGACCTCGCCGTCCCCAAGTCGGAACTCGAACGGTTCGTTCCGGTCCTTGGAGCTGTCGAACTTGGCGCCGCGATAATCAGCGGCAACAGCGTTATACAGCCATCCGGTGTAGTGCACGCGGACCGACATGCCGTTGAGGGCCTCGGTGCCGGTTCCGGGGGTCACGTCGGTTTTTTGCAGGGTGGAGATGCCAGAGTCAGCCATGACGTTTGATTCCGGCGAGCTGGAGCACGCCGAAGACAAAGGGAGCAGGCACATGAGAAGAGTCGAGAGACGGTGCATTGCGGTCTTCACGCTATCACGAGCGGCCGCGGCTGCGCTCGGAGGGGACAAGGGATGTCTGCTTCTGGCGAAGCCCGGTTCTTGGCGGTTGACGTATGACCTCGCGAGGGTCGCGGCCAGCGGCCAGGCACTACGAAATTTCGTTAATTACTGGCCGCTCAGCGACTGCGCGAATCTACTATTTTTCGTAGTAAACTGTAATAACGAAATATCGTAGAGTGCCCTCAGTGGACTTCAGGCCTGCCATCAAAGCCCTCCTGGAGACCGACAGCCTGGACCACGCCGCCCAGGCCGTTGTGACCAAGCTCTCCAGCTCGTCTTCCGTCGCCCTCTGTCGCATCTGGCTCACCGAGGACCAGGCGCTCAGGTTGGCCGGCAGTGACGGGACACCTCTGGGAGGGGGGAGGTACGCTCGTCTGGACGGCACTTTCGGTCGCATCCCCTGGGGCGAGGGAAAAATCGGCGACATCGCCTCTCGTGGTGAGCCCTTCATCGCCCGCAGCCTGCGGGGGGACGAGGACTGGTTGCGCAATCGTGACTGGATTGCCCGCCAGGGTATCCGGTCGTTCGCCGGTTACCCGCTCGTCGCCGGTCAAGTGGTTCTCGGCGTGCTTGCCATCTTTGACCGGCGGGGACTCACCGACGTTGACCTCGACGAACTGGCGTTCGTGGCCGAGTGCGCGGCCACGCGGTTGGCTCACCTGTCTACCCCGTCCGCTCCTCAGCCCCTGTCAGCTCGCGCCCCATGGGCAGAGGACGGGCGCGCGGCTCCGGTGCCCGCGTCGGGTTGGCCCGCGCCATCCGCGCGGGTCACGCGCGCCGACCTCCGCGCCCTTGAAAAGTCGGCGATTGCGGCGGCGTTGGGGGAGACACACGGTCGGGTCTTCGGCCCGCGGGGCGCAGCTCGCCTGCTTGGCATGAAGCCGACCACCTTGGCGTCCCGCATCAAGGCGCTGGGTATCGAACGAGTGCGATAATCGACCTCGCGCCGTTCGCGGAGGGATGGCCGAGTGGTTGAAGGCGGCGGTCTTGAAAACCGCTGTACGGGAAACCGTACCGGGGGTTCGAATCCCTCTCCCTCCGCCAGAACCAGCCAAGGGCTGCCCTTGATATCCCCTTCGCCCGGAAGCCCTTGACTGGTTCGCGTTGTCGTCTTGGGGCGCGCCCCGCGCCCCAAGACCGTTATGCGGTTCCACAACGGGTTCAAAATCCTCGTTCGGGGCCGCATGACGGTCTAAAGCCGGCCGCGCGTGCCAGCTCAGCCGCACTGGCTGGCCTCGAGCTGGTTACAAACAGCGACAACTCGCCCGTCTCGCCCGCCCTATACTCCGCGGATTCGCCCGCTCCCGGCACAGCCGCGGCCCCTCCACCGCGACGCGCGGGCCCTTCAAGGACGTACGCCAATGAAGTCAGCTTTACGGGTCAGCCTGTTTTTCTTGATCTGCCTCGGCGTCACGGCGTCTGTCTTGGCGCAATCTCAGACGAGCGCTATCACGGGTCGCGTGACAGACACCAGCGGCGCGGCGCTCCCGGGCGTGACCGTGTCGATCGCCAGCCCGAACATGATCGGCGGGGCCCGCACCGGCGTGACGGACGACCAGGGGCTCTATCGATTCACCCTCCTCCCGTCCGGCGTGTTCGTGGTCACCTTCACGCTCCCCGGCTTCACGACGCTCAACATCGAAGGCATCACGCTGAACGTCGGCGCGACGATGACGATCAACGGGCAGATGACCCTGGCGTCGCTCCAGGAAACGGTGACGGTCACCAGCCAGGCGCCGACCATCGATCTCGAGGCCGCCAGCGTCGCGGTGAACTGGGATCAACAGAAGCTGGACAACATCCCGTACAGCCGCAGCCTGACCGGACTGGTCGCCCTCATTCCCGGACTCTACGCGACGTCGTACGACGTCGGCGGCTCATCGTTCGGCACGGGTTCCGGCCCGGCGGCGAGGACCTTCGGCCGCGCGGGCGGCAACGTCGTGAGTTATGACGGCATGATCTGGGATCAGACCTACGGGGACTTCGGGTCCTACGAAGAGGCACAGATCACGACCGCCGCCAAGGGCGCCGACGCGATGAACCCTGGCCTGACGATGAATTTGGTCGTCAAATCCGGCAGCAACACATTTCGCGGGCTCGGGTCGGCCAATCACCAGGACGGCAAGTTCCAAGCGAGCAACATCACGCAGGAGCTCCTCAACCGCGGCTATGCGCCTGGCGTGAACAAGTTCACGAAGTACAAGGACTACTACGGCGAGGTCGGCGGTCCGATTCTCCGCGATCGGCTGTGGTTCTACCTCTCTCACCGGGACGCTTCGTCGGGCAACTTCATTCCGGGATTCGTCCGGCTGTCCGATCGGCAGCAAGTGGAGTTCTACACGAAGCTCCAGGATCCCACCGGGAAGTTCACCTATCAGGTGACGCAGAACAACAAGGTCGAAGGGATGTTCCAGTTCGGCCGCAAGTGGCAGCCGTATCGGACGGCGAGCCGCTTCGTGCCCCTCGAGGCCACGCAGAATCAAGACTCCTGGTCGCTGGTCGGGCCGTCGTTCAAGTTCCTGTCGATTCTGGGCCCGCGCTCGACGTTTGACGCCAGCCTGCAGCGTGGCGGCTACTGGTGGCCCGACGTGCCGTGGACCGGCGACGTGCGCTCGACGGACCTCACGACGACGGCGACGCGCGGTGCGTTTCTCGAAACCGATCGAACCCCGCGGCGGTGGCAGTACGGCGCCACGTTCAGCTACTTCGCCGAATTCTGGGGCCGCAATCACGAACTGAAGTCCGGCTACCTGGGTTGGCGCAACCTCCAGGAGACGGAGAACCTTGGTTATCCCAATCAACAGCAGTACCGCTACCGCAGCTTGTCGGGAGATCCGAACTGCAACGAGGGGTCCAATTACGACGGGTGTTTCTCGCGCCCCGATTCCGTGCTCGTCTACGACTACCCGAACACCACGGCGTCGGGTGAGTGGTATCACTCTGCCTACCTCAACGACAGGATCACGGTCAGCAGGAAGCTGACCCTGAACGTCGGCGTGCGGTGGGATCGCTATTCGAGCTTCCTGCCGGAGCAGGGAAACCCGGGCACCGGACCGTTTGCGACGCGGGCGATCATCGAGTATCAGGGTGAAGGGGCGTATCCGATCTACTCCACGTTGGTGCCTCGAGTCTCGGCGGTGTACGACGTCACGGGCGAGGGTCGTCTGGCGGTGCGTGGCAGCTACGGACGTTATGTCGGCGGCAGCTCCGGCGCGTCAGCCAACCCGGCTCCGGGCGCGGGCGATGTCAATCCCAACGCCATCTTCACCCGCACGTACTCCAACTGGGACGGTCGCATCCCGTATGTCCCGGTGGCCGCGAACCTGACCTCGGTGAGTGGGGGCGGCACCAATCGGACGATCGATCCGAGCCTGAACGGACCGTTCGTCGACGAGTGGACGGCCGGGCTCGATGTCGGCCTCAGCCGGACGTTGACGATCCAGTTCAACTACGTGCGGAAGTTCGACGGTGAGGGGAACAAGCGGCTCAACCTCGCCCTGCCGTTCGAGGCGTACACGGGGGTGGCAACGGGCATCGATCCAGGCCCCGACAACCGCACAGGCACAGCGGACGACCGGACGCTCACGGTGTACTCCGTGCCGCGCGCCTTTCCGACGTTCGGCCAGGTCATCGAGCGCATCGTCCAGACGAGCGATAAGGAAGCGCGGAACGACTATTCGGCCTACGGCGTGACCTTGAACAAGCAGCTCTCGAACGGCTGGTCGTTCCTGACCTCCTACAACGCGGATTATCGCGACCTCAAGAACATCAGCCCGCGCGATCCCAACGAGGCCCTGTACGGACCCGGCGACACGACGAACACGACGGCGGGCACCACCACCGGCAATCCGTACCGAACCGCAGTCCCCGAGTGGACGCATTCCTTCCGGATGAGCGGCACCTACGCGTTGCCCTGGGGGCTGATGTTCGGCTCTTCGTTCGTGGCCCAGAGCGGCGGGTGGTACGGTCGCGACGTGCAGGTCCGCAACGCGCTGAACGCCCTGGTCAACATTCGCGTCGAACCCAGAGCGGGCCGCTACGACTGGGTCAAGATCTGGGACAACCGCATCTCCAAGCGGTTCGACCTGCCCCGCGGGCACTCGGTCGAGGGCATGTTCGATCTGTTCAACTCGCTGAACGTGAACACGGTGACTTCCCAGGTGATTCGCAACGGATCGACCTACGGGCAGCCGACCGAGATCATCGCGCCTCGCGTCTTCAGGCTGGGCGTGCGGTACCGGTTCTAGCGAGCGGTGCACTGGGGAGAGTCGGCGTCTTCAGGTCGAATAGCCGGCACTTGAGAGCGGCCGTTCCACGGGAATGGCCGCTCTCCGTTGGTTGAGCGTCGGTGTCCACGCTCGAGCCGTCGTTGATGCGCTCCAGCAGAACAGCCAGCAAGCGAGGGGCAGGCACGACCGCGGCGGTCTGGACGTCTGCCCCGCGTCCCGCGGCTACCGCGCCGCCGGCTCGATCACCTGGCGCCCGTTCATGAACGGGCGAAGCACCTCCGGGATCACGACCGATCCGTCCTCCTGCTGATAGTTCTCCAGAATCGCGATGAGCGTCCGTCCAACCGCAAGGCCGGAGCCGTTCAGCGTGTGCACGAATTCCGCCTTCCCGGAACCCTGGGGCCGGAACCGAATATTGGCTCGGCGTGCTTGAAAGGCTTCGCAGTTCGAGCAGGAGGATATTTCCCGAAAGGCCTTGTGGCTGGGGAGCCATGCTTCGATGTCATACGTCTTGGCCGCTGAAAACCCCATGTCGCCGGTGCACAACACCACCGTGCGATACGGAATCTCCAGCCGCTGCAGCACCCGTTCGGCATCGGCGGTCAACGCCTCGAGCTCGTCATAAGACGACTCGGGTGTGGTGAACTTGACCAGCTCCACCTTGTCGAACTGGTGCTGACGGATCAATCCACGGACGTCGGCGCCGTAGGACCCGGCTTCGCTGCGAAAGCACGGCGTATACGCCGCGTATCTGAGCGGCAGCACGCGCCCGTCGAGGATCTCGCCCCGATAGAGGTTCGTCACGGGGACCTCCGCCGTCGGGATGAGGTAGAGGTCCCAGTCGCCGGCAATCTTGAACAGATCCTGCTCGAACTTCGGCAGCTGGCCGGTGCCGTAGAGCGTTGCGGCCGACACGAGAAACGGCGGCTCCACTTCGGTGTACCCGTGTTCACCGGTATGCAGCACGAGCATGAAGTTGATGAGCGCGCGTTCCAGCTGGGCGCCCGCTCCCATCAGGATTGCGAAGCGAGAGCCGGAGATCTTCGTCGCGCGCTCGAAGTCGATGATGCCGAGCGCAGGTCCAAGATCCCAGTGCGCACGCGGTTCGAAGCTGAAATTGCGCGGCTCGCCCCACGTCCGCACCACGGGGTTGTCCGTGGCGCCGGCGCCGGCCGGCACGCTCTCGTGGGGCAGATTGGGAAGCGTGGCGAGGAGTCGTCCTCGCTGCATCTCGATGGTCTCCAGCTCCACGTCGAGCTGTCGGATCTTGTGGGCACGCTGCTTGTTCGCCTCGAAGAGCGGCTTGGCATCGATGCCGTTGCGTTTGGCGCGCGCAATCTCGTCGCCTGCCGCGTTCTGCTCCCGCTTCAGTCCCTCGAGCTGTGGAATCACGCGACGACGATGGGCTTCCAGGGCGGACAGCTGCTCGAGCTCCGCGGTCAGATCGACCCCACGGGCGCTCAGACGCCTGGCGACAGCGACGGTGTGTTCACGAACGAAGGCCGGGTCCAGCATGAATCTCGCCTGCTCTTCCTTTCACGGTCCTGCGCCGTGTCACGACTTCGCCCGGCGCATCATGTATCCTATGCCGAATGCCGGCATCGATTCGGAAGGCGGTGTTTCCAGCGGCGGGGCTCGGCACCCGGTTTCTCCCGGCGACCAAGGCCCAGCCGAAGGAAATGCTCCCGCTCGTCGACAAGCCGACGATCCAGTACGGGGTCGAGGAGGCCGTCGCCTCGGGCGTGTCGAACCTCATCCTCGTGACCGGGCGTGGCAAGAACGCCATCGAAGACCACTTCGATGTCTCGTCCGAACTCGAGGCGTTGCTCGAGCGTCGTGGCCGGTTCGAACAGCTCGAAGAGATTCGCAAGATCTCGAACCTGATCAACGTGAGCTACGTGCGGCAAGGCGAGCCCCTGGGCCTCGGCCACGCGGTGCTCATGGCCAGCGCGCTCGTGGGCGACGAGCCGTTCGCCGTGGTCCTGGGCGACGATGTCATCGATGCGAACCCGCCGGCGCTCAAGCAGCTGATTGACGTGTATCAACAACTCGACGGCCCCGTCGTGGCCGTGGAGCGGGTGCCCGCCGAGGAGGTGTCGAACTACGGGATCGTGGCCGTGGATCCGGTGGAGCTGCTCCCGGGCGTGCATCGCGTGCTCGACCTGGTCGAAAAGCCTGCACCGCACGAAGCCCCGTCGACGCTGGCCATCATCGGGCGCTATATCCTGACCCCGGACGTGTTTCCGGCGCTCGAAACCACCGCGGAGGACCGCGCGGGGGAGATCCAGCTGACCAACGGTCTGCGGCGGCTGCTGGCCTCGCGGCCCATCTACACCTGTGAGGTCTCGGGCGTACGCCACGACACGGGCAACAAGCTCGGCTACCTGAAGGCCATGGTGTACTTCGCCTTGCGACGTCCGGAGCTGGCCGCGCCGTTTCGTGAGTATCTCGAAGGCCTCAAGCTGACCACGACCACGCGCTGATCATCCCGACCCCGAGGCGCGCCGGCCTTGGCGCGCTCAAGACGATCCCGGTGGATTGGTCTTGCTGGCCTTCGGCTCGGTCTTCGGCGCCGACGGGGTGTCGGATGTCGCCGGCTTGGTCGACGCGGCCGATCCGTCGGTCTTGTCCTGGCCCTTGTCCTGGCTCGACGCGTCACCCGCTGCTTTCTCAGACGATGACCCGTCGGACTTCGCGTCCTTCGGCTCGCCTTTCCCCGCCCGGGCGTAGTCGGTGACGTACCATCCCGAGCCCTTGAACTGGATGGCCGGAGACGAGATCAGCTTGCGGAGGCTGCCCTGGCAGCGCTCGCAGCTCGTGCGGGGCGGATCGGAAAACTTCTGAATGACTTCGAAGCGGTGCCCGCAGGCGTCGCATTCGTATTCGTAGAGGGGCATAGATCACGTACGCCGGGCGATGGCGTCACTCGAGGATGGCACCGTTGGCCGCACCATCCAGCATCAACCGCCGCAGCGCCCAGAACGGGGCACTGCCCTGGGCCAGGAGGGCGTCGTGGAAGGCCTTGAGAGAGGGCCTCGCCCCCTTCTCCTCCTGCAGTTCCTGCCAATCGTGCCGGAGCTTGAGCAGCGCCAGCTTGCCCGCGGAATAGACCAGGTAGGTCGGGTCGAACGTCCCGCGCTCTGCCTCGCGACGCGCCGAGGACTCCTCGAGGAACGCTTCGTCTCTGAAGAATCGCACGCCCTGTTCGACCGACCAATCCTCCGCGTGCAAACGGATGCCGACGACGAATCGGGCCAGGCGCACGAGCGCTTCGGCCAGCTGGCCGAGCTTGAGCAAGTGGTCGCGCCGGCCAAACCCCGCTTCGATCATCATCTGCTCGCAGTAGTGAGCCCACCCCTCGATGTACGACGTCGGTGCGAACATGGTGGACCGACGGACCTTCGAGTCCACCTGGCGCAGATGCTGGTAATGAAGGTAGTGACCCGGCAGCACCTCGTGGATACACATCGTCCACAGCGTGGGCACGTTGAAATCGCAGAGGTGCTCCTGCTGGCGATCGGGCGGCCATGACGGATCCGCATCGGTGAGGTAGTACATCGCGCGCGTCGCGCGCGTCTCGAACGGTCCCGGCGTCCACAGGCTGGCCGTGGACCAGCGAAAGAACTCGGGGGTCGCGGCCACTTCGACGGCGGGATCCTCGGGGATCGCCACGACGGCGTTGCGCTCGAGAAACGTCTGGAGCTCGCGGACCTGCGAACGGGCGGTGGCCAGCAGCTGGCCGGATTCCGGCTGCGTGCGCTGTTTGGCCGTGCGCCACGAAGCGACGGGATCGCCGCCGTTCAGGCGGCCCGCAATGCTTCGAAATTCTTCCTGCGTGGCGCGGAGCTCCCTCTCGGCGATGGCGAGAAGCCGATCGGTCGTCAGCGTGATGCCTTCGTCCACGCGCAGTTTCTGCTCGAATCGATCGCGCCCGAGGCGAAAGGTCGCCTTGGCTTTCGGCCGGACATCGGTCTCCAGATACTCGACATAGGCGCCGATGGCCTGGACGGCCTCCGCCGACGCATCGGCGAGATCGGCGAGCAGGTGCAGGTCGTCGAGGCGATGAAACGCCTTGGGCAGGTCGCTGTCGATGAACGACATGACGCCACGAAGCGTGTCGATGCCGACCTTGATGAACATCGCCGGCGGATCCTTGACGTTGTCGCGGGCCGCCTGGATCAACCGTGGGGTCTGGCGAAGCTTCGAGAGGATGCGCCGCGCGCGTTCGGTCTCCGGCGCGTAATCGAAGATCGCCTGCGCGGCGAGGCTCGACGCGAGCGTGTCGGCGTACAGCTGGGGACTGCGCTCCCAGGATCGGACGGCTTCGACCTCGAAGAGCCGCGCGCGCAGGTTCGCATCGATGATGCCGTGTTCGACCTGTTCGGCCCGGGGCAGATTGGCGGCGGGAATGGCATTCAGGCGACGACTAAAGCCCGCCAGAGCGCCCGCGTGGGCGTCGACCGCCTGACGGCTGAAGTCCTCGAGCAAATCGTCGTGCAGGTGAACCCCATCCATGGCGGCGGCCGCAGGATGAACTTCGTAGAGATAGGCCAGGTAGTCGTCGACGAAGTGTGGGAGTGGTTCTGCAGCGTGCATCTGGCGTCCAGGCTTGTTATGTCGTCGATGGTGGCAAACGGCCGGGGTGGGCGCGGCCAGCCTAACTCCCAATCGTACAATAAAATCGCCGCATGGAGGCCCCTCCGCCGGGGACGCTGTTCGTCGTGGCCACGCCGATCGGTCACCTGGAGGACATCACGCTCCGGGCGCTGCGCGTCCTGGGAGAGGTGGCCCTCATCGCGGCCGAGGACACTCGGCGAACGGGCAACCTCCTTCGCCACTATCGGATCCAGACCCCCTTGATCAGCCTGCATGCTCACAACGAGCGCGCACGGGTCCCCGGGCTCTTGAAACGACTCCGAGCAGGACACTCCATCGCGCTCGTCAGTGACGCCGGAACGCCCGGCGTCTCCGATCCCGGGCAGACCATGGTGCGCGCTGCCCGTGACGCGGGCGTTCGTGTGGAGCCGGTTCCCGGGCCCAGCGCCGTCACGACCGTGCTCAGCGCCAGCGGCCTGGCGGCGGACCGCTTCCTGTTCGCTGGCTTCCCGCCAATTAGGGTAAAAGACCGACATCGCTGGTTTGCTTGGGTCGCTGGCTGCTCGGATCTGCCGGTTGTCGCCTACGAGGCGCCTCATAGAATCCGGAGGACGCTCCTCGATGTCGGCAAGTATTTGGGCAATAGACCAATTATTCTCGCCCGAGAGCTGACGAAGCACCACGAAACCTGGACGCTGGGCTCAGCCACCGAAGTTACCCGTGAGGGGACGGTGGAACGAGGTGAATTCACGTTGGTGTTCGCCCCAGCAGTCCCGTCACCTGAGCACAGCAATCAGCCGACGGACGAGCAGATTCTTTATGAATTTGGGCAATCGACCATAAACAAGCCGGCTAGTCGCAGAGAAGCCATTCGCCAAACCGCAGCGAAGCTCGGGGTCTCTTCCAAAGCGGTTTACACCGCCATTGAGCGACACAAAAATTGGGTCGAATGACTGATTTTGACGCCCGGCCGTGAGCATCGGTCGCACGCTCGGGGTGCTTGACCGCGAAACGTAGATTTTGCTAAGGTTTCCGCACGCTGGAGGTCGTTCGTGGCTACCCGGTCGCATCGCGTGGTTCCCTCTCAGGCGGCCCCACGTGTTGCAGATTCCAGGCGTACGGCCCCGCCAACGTCAGGCCGGCGCACATCCAGTAAGACCCCGGCCAGCCCCCCCGCACGCTCATCCTACGTCGAGGCCCTCGCGGCCTACGCGGAAGGCCTCTCGGGCCTTCAACGCCGTGACTTCCGCGCCGCGGCCGACCGGTTTCGCCACATTCTCGCCAGCTTCGGCGTCGAACGTGAGGTCGTGGAACGTGCACGGCTGTACCTGGCTGTCTGTGAGAGGCAGCTCGCACCACCCGAGGCGCCTCCCCGGACCCCGGCTGAGCGCCTGTACGCCGCCACGCTGGCCCTCAATGCCGGACGGCTGGACGATGCGCTCGTCCATCTGGAGCGGGTGGCGGCCGACGATCCGGGCAACGATCGCGCCTTGTACCTGCTCGCGGTCGCCCATACCCAGCGGGACGCCCCCGAACTCGCGATACGCTATCTGGAACAGGCAATCGCGGCCAACGCCGAAAATCGGTCGTTGGCGCGCGTCGATCCCGATCTGGCGCCCTTGCGCGCCCGAGCCGATGTGGGGCCGCTGCTTCGGCGGCGGCTCGTGCCATCAGCCGACTCCGACGGCTCTGACGCGCGCTGAGGCGCACGCCTTCGTTTTGCACACTGGCCCTGATCCTTGAGCCTCCACGTTGTCGTCCTCGCGGCGGGCAAGGGGACGCGGATGAAGTCTGCCTTGCCCAAGGTGCTTCATCACGCGGCCGGACGAGCCCTCATCGATCGGGTGCTTGACTCGGCGCGGTCGCTTGCGCCCGACAGTCTGACCGTCGTCGTCGGCGACGGGGCCGATCAGGTCAAGAGTCACCTCTCGGCTCGATCCGAGGTCGGGTTTGTCGTGCAGGAGCCGCAGCTCGGCACCGGCCACGCGGTCTTGCAGACGGCGTCCCTGCTTCGCCAGCACCGCGGCACCATGCTGCTGCTCTCGGGTGACGTGCCACGACTCTCCGTGGCCACGCTTCGGAGCCTGCTCGGGACACACGAGTCGTCCGGGGCCGCGGCGACGGTGCTTACGGCCGTCGTCGAGCGCCCGTACGGTTATGGCCGCATCCTCCGCGCACAGGGGAAGGTCACCCGCATCGTCGAAGAGCGCGACGCGTCGCCGGCACAGCGGCGAGTCCAGGAGATCAATTCCGGGATTTATGCGTTTGCGCTGGAGCCGCTGTTCGAGTCGCTCGACGCCATTGCGGCGGACAACGCCCAGGGTGAGCACTACCTGCCGGATCTCGTTTCCATCTACCGCCGCCGACGCCGCGTCGTTGCCACCTTTACGGTGCCCGACGCGACGGAAGTTCGCGGCATCAACACGCGCAGCGAGCTTGCCGAGGTCAGCACCATGGTCAGACAGCAGAAGAATGAAGAGTTGATGGCCGCCGGCGTGACGCTGGTCGATCCGGCGACCACGTATGTGGACAGCGACGTCGAGATCGGTCAGGACACGGTGATTCAGCCGTGCGTGTTCATCGAACGCGGGAGCCGCATCGGCGCGGCGTGTGAGATTCAGGCCGGGGCGCGGATTGTGAATTCGACGCTCGGCGATCGCGTCGTCGTCCGCAATCACTCGGTGATTGCGGATTCGACCATCGACGCCGGAGCGGTCATCGGCCCCTTTGCCCATCTGCGTCCTGGGACCCGCGTGGAGGAGCTCGCTCACGTCGGCAATTTCGTCGAGCTGAAGAACGCCTCGCTCGGCGCCGGCAGCAAGGCGAACCATCTGACCTATCTCGGGGATGCCGTCGTGGGCAGCCACGTGAACGTCGGGGCTGGGACCATTACGTGCAATTTCGATGGCGTGACCAAGCACAAGACCGTCATCGAAGATGGGGCGTTCGTCGGCAGTGACGCCACCCTGGTCGCCCCGGTCACGGTGGGGCGTGGGGCATATGTGGCGGCGGGGTCCACGATCACCGGAGACGTGCCGGCCGACGCGCTCGCCATCGGGCGCGGCCGACAGGAAAACAAGGAAGGATGGGTCAAGAAGCGAAAAGCGCGCGAGTTGGCGGAGAACTCACGTTAGGATTGGTTGATCCTTTCAATGTGCGGCATCATCGGCTACATCGGCGATCAGGCCGTCGTCCCCGTCCTCATCGAGGGCCTTCGTCGTCTCGAGTATCGCGGGTACGACTCGGCCGGTGTTGCCGTCGTCAACAGTCACGGCATCGAGGTCCGTCGCAGCGCCGGAAAGCTGGCCAATCTGGAGCACGTCGTGGCGGACCAGCCGCTCGCCGGCGTCTATGGGCTTGGCCATACGCGATGGGCCACGCACGGCCGGCCGACCGAGGAGAATGCCCACCCGCATCGTGACTGCTCCGGCCGCATCGTTGTCGTGCACAACGGCATCATCGAGAACTACCTGGAGCTCAAGCGCGAACTACAGGGCCACGGTCATCGCTTCGTGACCGAGACCGACACAGAGGTCGTCGCGCACCTGGTCGAGCAGGAATGGAAGGACGATGGCCTGGAGCACGCGGTGCTGCGGGCGATGAAAAGGCTCCGCGGGCTTTTTGCGATCGTGCTGCTCTCGGCCGATGACCACGAAAAGATCGTGGCCGTGCGCAATGGCCCGCCGGTGGTTGTCGGTCTCGGGGACGGCGAATGGTTCGTCGCCTCGGATATCCCCGCGATCCTGCAGCACACGCGTGACGTCACGTTTCTGGGCGATCAGGAGATGGCCGTCGTCACTCGTCGCGGCGTGACGTTCAGCACGCTTTCGGGCATGCCGCTCCACAAGGCGCCGCAGCGCATCACCTGGGATCCGGTGCAAGCCGAGAAAGCGGGCTACAAGCACTTCATGCTCAAGGAGATCGTCGAACAGCCGACGGCCGTGCGGGAGACGATTCTCGGGCGCGTGTCCCAGGACACCGGTCTGGTGTTCCTCGATGAGATGCATTTGACGGATGCGGACCTTGGCGAGATCGACAACGTCCAGCTGCTCGCGTGCGGAACCTCGTGGCATGCCGGTCTGGTGGGAAAGTTTCTCATCGAGCAGTTCGCGGGTCTCAAGACCGAGGTCGACTACGGGTCGGAGTTCCGCTATCGCAGCCCGATCGTCGATCGACGCACTCTGGCGGTGGTGATCACCCAGTCGGGCGAGACGGCCGACACGCTAGCGGCCCTTCGCGAGGCCAAGGCGCGGGGCGCCCGCAGCCTGGCCATCTGCAACGTCGTCGGGAGCATGGCGACACGCGAAGCTGAAGGCACGCTGTATACGCATGCTGGCCCCGAGATCGGCGTCGCCTCCACCAAGGCCTTTACGTGCCAGCTGGTCGCGCTCTATCTGCTCGCCGTGTATCTCGGCCAGGTTCGAGGTTCGCTGGCCGATGCCGTCCGGCAGCGCCTCATTTCGGACCTGCTCAGGCTGCCTGGCATCCTGGAGCAGACGCTGAAGAACGGCGCCCAGCTTGAGGACATCGCCGCTCGCTTCTACAATCGGTCGGATTTTCTCTTTCTCGGAAGGGGCATCAACTATCCCATCGCGCTCGAAGGCGCCCTCAAGCTGAAGGAGATCTCCTACATTCATGCCGAGGGGTATCCCGCGGGCGAGATGAAACACGGCCCGATTGCCCTGATCGACGAGCAGATGCCGGTCGTGGCCCTTGCGCCCGGGGATCACGTGTACGAGAAGATGCTGGGCAACATCCAGGAAGCGAAGGCACGCGGTGCTTCCGTGATCGCCCTCACGACGTCGGGCGATGACACGATCTGGCGTCTGCTCGATGGCACGACGGACTCGATCGTTTCGATTCCCGCGATTTCGCCGGAGCTTGCGCCGGTGGTCATCGCCCTGCCCCTCCAGCTGCTGGCGTATCACATCGCTGTGCGCCGGGGCTGCGACGTCGACCAGCCGCGGAACCTCGCCAAGAGCGTGACGGTAGAATAGCGGGGTTGGATTTTCTCGCCTCGCTCAATCCCGAACAGCAGGACGCGGTTCGTCACACGCAAGGCCCGTTGCTCATCCTGGCCGGCGCGGGCTCCGGGAAGACTCGCGTCCTCGCGCATCGCATTGCCTTTCTCGTGAGCGAAGGCCTGGCGCCCGCCGATGGCGTGCTCGCAGTCACGTTCACCAACAAGGCGGCCGAGGAAATGCGCACACGCGTCGCGGCTCTGTTGGGCACCAGCTGTCGCACGATGTGGATTTCCACCTTTCACGCCCTCTCGGCGCGTCTGCTGCGCCGCGAGGCGCCGCATCTCGGGCTCTCGCGCGACTTCGTCATCTACGACGCCGCCGACCAGCAGTCGGTGGTCAAGCAGCTGCTGCGGGAGTACGGTCTCGACGACAGCTCGTATCAGCCGCGCGCGGTGCTCAGCCGCATCAGCCACGCCAAGAACCGGATGGAGGGGCCGGAGAGCTTCGAGGGCGATTGGAATCCCAAGCAACGCGAGCTCGCACGCCTCTACGCCGGATACCTCGCCGCTTTGAAGGAGGCCAACGCACTGGATTTCGACGACCTGCTGCTCGAGACCGTCCGGCTGTTCGACCGCACGCCCTCCGTGCGCGAACGCTACGCGCAGAAGTTCCGGTTCCTCATGGTGGACGAGTACCAGGACACCAACCGCCCGCAGTACCTGCTGATCAAGCATCTGGGTGGAGGCCACCGTAACGTGGCCGTGGTCGGCGACCCCGATCAGTCGATCTACAAGTGGCGGGGGGCGGATCTCCGGAACATCATGGACTTCGAGACGGATTTCCCCGAAGCGGCAGTCGTGCGCCTCGAGCGCAACTATCGCTCGACACAGGTGATCCTGGATGCTGCCTCGGCGGTGATCACCAACAACCGCAACCGGAAGGAGAAGCGGCTCTGGACGGATCGCCTCGGCGGCGCGCGGATCGTCTACTTCCGCGGTGCCGACGAGCTGGAAGAGGCCGACTACATTGCCACAGTCGCGCGGCAGGTGCTGGCCGAGGACGTCTCCGAGACGGTGGCGGTGCTGTATCGCACCAACGCCCAGTCGCGCGCCGTCGAGGATGCCCTCAGGCGCGTCGGCATCGCGTACGTGGTCCTCGGAGGCGTCGGATTCTACGAGCGAAGGGAGATCAAGGATGCGCTGTCGTACCTGAAGCTCCTCATGAATCCGCATGACGACCTCGCCTTCCGCCGCGTCGTCAACGTGCCTCCGCGAGGCATCGGCAAAGGCGTGATGGACGCGCTCGAACAGGTGGATCCGACCGGCGTGCAAGTCTCGCTGCCGCCGCTTCTGGCCGGCCTGCAGCCGACGGTGATGCCTCACTCGCTCTGGGCCAAACTGGTCGCCGCCACTGAAGGCCGGCTGCTGAACGCCCGGCAGACGGCGTCGCTCACGGCCTTTCGGGATCTGGTCATCTCACTGGCCGACATGGCTCGTCGGGAGCCTGTCTCGATTGCGCTCGGGAAGATGCTCGATGCGTCTGGCTATCTCGGCGATCTGCGAGAGGACCGCACCGAGGAGGCGCAGAGTCGCATCGAGAACCTGGTGGAGCTCGTGTCGGCCGCGCGCGAGTACGAGTCACGCGACGCGGAACCGTCGCTGTCGGGCTTCGTCGATCGCCTGTCGCTCCTCTCGGACGTGGACAAAGAGCAGGGTCAGGCGAACGCCCGCGTCCTGATGATGACCCTCCATTCGGCCAAGGGCCTCGAGTTCCCGGTCGTTGTGCTCGCTGGTCTCGAGGAGGGTCTGTTCCCGCACGCACGCGCGGCCGATGAGCCGGCGGATCTGGAGGAAGAGCGTCGCTTGTGCTACGTGGGCATGACGCGCGCGCAGTCGCGCCTGGTGCTCACGGGCGCGGCCCGGCGACGCGTCTTCGGGGAGTATCAGCCGAGCGAGCCGTCGCGGTTTCTCCAGGAGATTCCAGCCGAGCTCGTCGATGAGGAGCCGTCGGCCACCGTGGCGGCCCGCCGCCGGGCCCGTCAGGATTGGGACGACCGCCGCCACGCGTACCGCACGAGGGGGCGCCCGCCGGGCTCTGGTGCGGCAGTCAGCGCCTTCGACTACGAACAGGAGGACCAGTCCAGCGGAACCCCGCTGGCGCCGGGCCGCCGGGTCCGCCACGGGCAGTTCGGCGTTGGAACCGTTCTCAGCGTCGAGGAGCTCGACGACGACCTCAAGCTGGTCGTGCGGTTCGTGTCGGTCGGCACCAAGACGCTTCGCGCCAAGTACGCAAAGCTCCAGATGGTGTGACGGCGGTCCGGCCGTTTCGCCGGTTTACAGCCCCTGGATCCTGGTGATGACGGCCCTGCCCTCGCGGGGTGTCCCGTCCTGGGTGCCTGCGACCCGCTGGAGCGTCACCACCAGCGTCTTCTCAACCTCCTCGCCCGTCGGGGTCCTGATCTGAGCGGTGAGCGAGACGTCCTTCGCAATGAGCTCCCCATCGAAGCTTTCCGCGTTGAAGGGCGGCTCCCCGGGTTGTGTCAGCGACGCTTCGGCGGGGCCCGTCGAATCGGTGACGGCCGCGCGCGCGGCGGCGGTCGCCTTCTGGTGAGTGGTGGTGTCTTCACGCCACTTGTCCCACTCCGCCTTCATCTTCTGCTGGGCCGGAGTGAAGCGAGCCTTGGGATCTTGCTCCAGTTTCACGATCTCCTCGAGGGCTGGCAGGTTGGCGTTCTGGTATTCGAGCTTTCGCGCTCGAAACGCCGCCTCCTCTGCGATGGCCGTGCGCTCCGCCTCGATGAGCGCCTTGAAGCTCAGTGGCGTGCGGCGTTCCTCGGTGATATTCGTGATGGTGAAGTCGACGACTTCACCCTGTTCGCGCGAGTCGAAGTCGACCGCCGACATCATGGCGATGGTCGTGTTGTCTCGCGCCCGTGCGGCCCTGAAGAACTGCGTCATGAACTGCTGTTCCGGCGGCCTCGAGCAGGCCACGGCCAGCAGCGCGATTGGGGCAACGGCGACGGCAATCAGCAGGCCGGCGCGAATCCTGTGCGGCATCTCTTCCTCCGTGGAAAGCCTACTCCGTAGCTTCCGTAGCTTGCGTCTCCGCCTCTTCCGCGTCCTCGCTTTCGACCAGTGCCACCGAGACGACGCTGTCCTCCGGTTCCAGGTCCATGACCCGGACCCCCTGTGTGGCTCGTCCGATCGTGCGGATGTCGCCGGCCGGGGTCCGCAGAATCTTACCCTGTTCGGTGATGACCAGCAGTTCCTCGTGCTCGTGGACCTGGGCGATGCCCACCACGTGCCCGTTGCGGTCCGTCACCTCCAGATTCTTCACGCCCAGGCCGCCGCGGCTCTGAACTCGATACTCGTCGAGGTCGGTTCTCTTCGCGTAGCCCTTCTGGGTCACGGTGAGCAGCGTTCCACCGGGCTTGACGATCTCCATCGCCACGACCTCGTCGTCGGTGCGGAGCTGGATGCCGCGCACCCCGTAGGCCGTGCGTCCCATGCTGCGCACGTCGTCTTCGGGGAACCGGATGGCCATTCCCTGACGCGTGCCGATGAACACTTCGCTCTGGCCGTCCGACAATTGCACACCGATCACCGCGTCGTCTGGTTCGATGCCCATCGCGATGATACCTCCGGCCCTCGGGTTGCTGAAGGCCGAAAGTTCTGTCTTCTTCACGGTGCCATTGCACGTCCCCATCACCACGAAGTGGGTGTCGTCGAACTCGCTGACGGCGAGCATGGCCGCGATCTTCTCTCCTTCTGCCATCTGGACCAGATTCGCGATTGCTTTGCCTCGGCCGTCGGCTCCGACGTCCGGAATTTCGTGCACGCGGAGCCAATAGGCGCGTCCTCGATCCGAGAACACCATCATGTACGCGTGCGTCGATGCCACGAACAGGTGATTGACGACGTCCTGTTCCCTCGTCCGCATCCCGATGCGTCCCTTGCCGCCGCGCCGCTGGTTCCGGTAGGTCGAGATGGGCGTGCGCTTGATGTAGCCGGTGTCGGTCACGGTGATGGCCACGTCTTCGTCGGCGATGAGGTCTTCGATGCTCAGTTCGCCGGTTTGCTCGAGGATAGCGGTCCGCCGTTCGTCGCCAAAGCGTGCCTGCACGTCCCGAAGCTCGTCGATGATGATCTGGAGCAGCAGCTGCGCGCTGGCGAGGATCTCCCGCAGCCTGGCGATGAGCGTGCTGAGCTCGGCCAGCTCGTCGAGGATCTTCTGCCGCTCCAATCCCGTGAGGCGCTGGAGCTGCATGTCCAGAATCGCCTGCGCCTGCACGTCGGAGAGGCCGAAGCCGCCGACGAGGCCGGCCTTGGCCTCGTGCGGGTTCTTGGCGCCACGAATCAGCGTGATCACGGCGTCGAGGTTGTCCAAGGCGGTGCGCAGGCCTTGCAGGACGTGCGCGCGCGCTTCGGCCTTCCTGAGCTCGAACTCGATGCGGCGGCGCACCACCTCCTGGCGGAACTGTACGAAGGCCTCGATCATCTCGAGCAGGTTGAGCACGCGAGGCCGCCCGCCGACGATGCCGAGCATGATGATGCCGAAGGTCTGCTGAAGCTGGGTGTGCTTGTAGAGATTGTTCAGCACGACCTCGCCGATTTCGCCTCTCTTGAGCTCGACGACCACGCGGAGGCCGTCGCGATCCGATTCGTCGCGCAATTCCGAGATGCCTTCGATGGTCTTGTCGCGGACCAGGTCGGCGATCCGCTCCAGCAGCCTCGCTTTGTTGACCTGATACGGCACTTCGGTGACGACGATCTGGGTCCGATCGGCCTTCTTCATCGGCTCGATCTCGGCCTTCGCTCGGATCTGCAGCGCCCCACGGCCCGTCAGATACGCCTCGCGGATCCCCTGCCGGCCGACGATGAGTCCGCCAGTCGGAAAATCCGGGCCGGGGATGCGCTCGATGAGTCCCCGAAGCTTCGCCTCCTTCGTCAGGGGCGGGGCCGTGTCCGCGGCCGTGCGCGGCATGAGCGTCTGTTCGATCAGCCAGATCACCCCTTCCACCACTTCGCGCAGGTTGTGGGGTGGACTGTTGGTGGCCATGCCGACGGCGATGCCGGCCGACCCGTTGACGAGAAGGTTCGGGAACGGTGCGGGCAGAACGGTGGGCTCGGTCGTGGTCTCGTCGAAGTTGGCGGCGACGTCGACGGTTTCCTTGTCGAGGTCGGCCATCATCGACTCGGCCAGCGCCTCGAGGCGCGCTTCCGTGTACCGGTACGCTGCCGGCGGGTCGCCGTCAATCGACCCGAAGTTGCCCTGGCCGTCCACCAGGACGTACCGCATGTTGAAGTCCTGTGCGAGCCGCACCAGCGTGTCGTAGGCCGGCACGTCGCCGTGCGGGTGGTAGTTCCCGATGACTTCGCCGACGATCTTGGCGCACTTGCGATGGGCGCGGTTCGACGCCAGGCCCATCTGCCGCATTGCGTAGAGCACGCGGCGGTGGGCCGGCTTCAGGCCGTCGCGAACATCCGGCAGGGCCCGCCCGATGATCACGCTCATGGCGTAATCCAGGTACGAGCGGCGCATCTCGTCTTCGATGTTGACGGGGATTCTCTGTTCCGTGGTCATGGCGTCGATGTGGCCGGGCTTGCGGACGTGGCGCGGCGGGTCAAGGCCGCTCGGGCGCGCCGCGGAGACGGACGCCCGGCGATGGGTGCCGCAACCGCCCGCGGCCGTCGAAGCTCAGATATCCAGATTGCGCACGTCCAGCGCGTGCTCCTCGATGAAACGCCGTCGCGGTTCGACTTGATCGCCCATGAGTGTCGTGAACATCTGATCGGCTTCCATGTGATCTTCCGCTTTCACCTCGAGTAGCGTCCTCGACTCCGGATTCATCGTCGTCGCCCAGAGCGTCTCGGGGTTCATCTCCCCCAGGCCCTTGTAGCGATTGATCGCCACGCCTCTGCGACCCAGCGTGATGAAATGTTCGACAAACTCGTCGAGCGACCGCATCTGAAGAGCCGGCGCCGTCTTGCCGCCCTTCGCGGGCGGCTCGCCGCTCGGCGACGCCGCCATCGCGGCCTCCGGCGCGACGCTCAGCGCGGTGAGGGCGCTGACCTCGTCGGGCGTGCGTTCCACAGTCTCGTCTTCCGGCGGCGGCTGTTCCTCGTGGGATGTCCCGGTGACTGTCCGAATCTCGACGGGGCCGAGCCGCATGGCACGCACCACGTCGCGGATGTCAGCGTAGCTCGCCGCGAGCGTGCGGTACTCGCCGGTCGTGACGAAGTCGAGCCCCACGTGATCGACCCGTGGATATCCGTTCGAGCGATCTTCCAATCTGAGCTGCCAGGCGTTGTGTTCCTCGTCGCGCACGACCGACACGTCCCGGACCGGCGTGGTCAACTGGAGGGCGAGGTTGTCCAGGACCACGCGATTCTCGAACAGGGTCCGGTCCCGCACCTCTCGGTCCAGCATGGCTTCGACGGCGTCGCGGGGGTGGCCGCGGCGCTCCACGGCCTGCATGACCCGCCGATAGGCGATTACGCGATGCAACAGCGCCTCGAGCGTGTCTCCGAACAACTCCGACCCGTCGGCGAGCCGCACGTGGCGCGATTCCACCGCACGGTGGACCAGGAAGTTCTCGAGCGCGCGCTCGTCCTTGATGAACGTCTCCTGCCGGCCACGCTTGGCGCGGAACAACGGCGGCTGCGCGATGAAGACGTGGCCGTGCTCGATGAGCAACGGCATCTGACGGTAGAAGAACGTCAGCAACAGCGTGCGGATGTGCGAACCGTCCACGTCCGCGTCGGTCATCACGATGATGCGGTGGTACCGCAGCTTGGCCAGGTCGAACTCTTCGGTGCCGATCCCGCAGCCAATCGCCGCGATGATGGTCTTGATCTCGTCCGAGCTGAGCATCTTGTCCAGCCGAGCCTTTTCGACGTTCAAGATTTTTCCCTTGATCGGCAGGATGGCCTGGAACCGCCGGTCGCGACCCTGCTTCGCCGACCCGCCGGCCGACTCGCCCTCGACGATGTAGATCTCGGCCTGTGAAGGGTCGCGCTCCTGGCAGTCGGCCAGCTTGCCCGGCAGGGAGCTGCCGTCGAGCGCTCCCTTCCGCCGCACCAGATCGCGCGCCTTGCGCGCGGCCTCTCTCGCACGCGCCGCCTCGACCGCTTTCATGACCACCCGCTTGGCCACGGCCGGGTTTTCCTCGAGGTACGCGCTCAATCGATCGTTGACGATCGACTCGACAATGCCCTTCACCTCGGTGTTGCCGAGCTTGGTCTTGGTCTGGCCTTCGAACTGCGGACGCGGAATCTTGACGCTGATGACCGCGGTCATCCCCTCGCGAATGTCGTCGCCGCTGATGGTCGCGTCCTTCAAATCCTTCGTCAGGTTGTTGTGCTGCGCATACGAGTTCACGGTCCGTGTCAGGGCCGACCGGAACCCCGACAGGTGCGTGCCACCTTCTTGCGTGTTGATGTTGTTGGCGAACGAGAATTCCTGCGGGTTGTACCCGTCGTTCCACTGAAGCGCGATCTCGGCCTCAATGCCGTCGCGATCGCCCCGCATGTAGATGGCCTTCTCGTTGATCAGGCCTCGGTTCTTGTTCAGATGCTCGACGAAGGAGACGATGCCGCCGTCGTAATGAAACCGATGGGTCTTCCCGTCGCGCTCATCGTCGAGCGTGATGGTGACGCCGCCGTTCAAGAACGCCAGTTCCCGCAGCCGCTGCGCCAGCGTGTCGAAGCTGAACTCGATCGTTTCGAACACCTCGGTGTCCGGCTTGAAGGTGACCTTCGTGCCCCGTTTCTTGGTCCTGCCGGTGACGACGAGATCGGCCAGCGGCCGGCCGCGCTCGTAGGTCTGCTGATAGACCTGCTCGTTGCGCCAGATCTCCAGCTCCAGCCGTTCGGACAGGGCATTGACCACCGAGACGCCGACGCCGTGAAGGCCGCCAGACACCTTGTAGCTGGTGTTGTCGAACTTTCCGCCCGAGTGAAGCACGGTGAGCACGACCTCGGCCGCCGAACGCCCGCTCTCGTGCAGGTCGGTCGGGATGCCGCGACCGTTGTCTACGACGGTGACCGAGTTGTCGATGTGGATCGTGGCGTTGATCTCGCTGGCGAATCCCGCCAGCGCCTCGTCCACTGAATTGTCGACAATCTCGTAGACGAGATGGTGGAGGCCGGTTGGTCCTGTCGATCCAATGTACATGGCCGGCCGCTTCCGAACCGCTTCGAGGCCCTCGAGCACCTTGATGCTCTCTGCCCCGTAGTCGTCGGTGCCGACACCGTTGGTTACTGTTTGTTCAGACACTTCGTCGCCAGAGGAAAGGTTGGGCCACATGTGGCCCGGCCGGAGGATCCGCCGTGGTGAGGTGTGCAGGCCATCACACGCGCATGGGCATGATCACGTAGGTGTAGTCGTATCCCTCGACCCCCACCGGCCTCATGACCGCCTGGCTCACATCGTCTTTGAGCTCGAGTGCAACCACGTCGCAGGCCACGACGTTGAGAAAATCCTGTAAGTATTGAGCGTTAAAACAGATCGTCAGCCCTTCCCCTGTGTAGTCCACAGCCAGCGGCTCGCGAGCTTCACCGAATTCAGCGCTGCTCGACGTCACGTCTACTTTTCCGGGCTCAATCACGAACTTGACGGCACGCGATCGCTCGTTGGACAGAATGGCCACACGACGTAGCGCGCTGGTGAGCCGATCGCGCTCGAATTCAATCCGTTTGTCGTTGCCCCGAGGAATGACTTTTTCATAGGCCGGGAACTGCCCGTCGATCATGCGCGAGATGAGCAGTCGCGGCCCGATCTCGAAAAAGAGATGGTTCTCGCCGCGCTCGTACACGAGGTCGCTGTCGTCGACCAGCAGCCGGGACAACTCCGCCAAGGTCTTGCGGGGCAGAATGGCTTTGATTTCATCGACACCTTCGACCACAGGTTCCCGTGCGGCCGTGACAAGGGCAAGACGATGCCCATCGGTCGCAACCAGGGTCATCGAATCACCGCGCAGCACGAACAGCGCCCCGTTGAGGTAGTAACGCGTGTCTTCTCCCGTGATGGCAAACTGCGTCTTCGCCACCATCTCTCGCAGCACGCCACCTTTGATGGTCGATCGACTGGCTCCGACAGAGTCCGGAAGACTCGGGAAATCCTCGCGAGGGAGAGTTGGCATCCGCGATTCAAAGCGCTCTGCGGAAACCTTCACACCAGTGCCGTTCTTCTCCGTTTCGAGCCTGACATCCGTCTCAGGCAGGGCGCGCACGACCTCATACAGTTTCTTCGCGGGCAGCGTCACCGCCCCCGCCCGGTCGACAGCCGCCTCACACCGGCTTCGGAGAGCCACCTCGAGATCCGTGGCCAGAAGCGTCAGGCCGTTCTGCGTCGACTCCAGCAGCACGTTCGCCAGAATGGGAATCGTGTTCTTGCGTTCCACAATCTGCTGGAAGAATTGCAGTTCGCGCACAAGATCAGCTTTCCTGGCGACGAGTTCCATGGTGGGACTGTCCTCGAATGGACGTGCGTGATGTGCCCGTCTCTTGAGCTACATTTGGGGTAAAAGGCGAAGACAAGAAAGTATACAGGAAAGAGGTGCTGGTTAGAAAAATTTATATCGAAACAAGTCGTTTATTTCCAATAATTTAAATTGTGAATTTTTCTGTGGTTTTACTGTCGACCAGAATGGCAACCTCGGGTCCGGTTTCGCCCATCCACAGCTCTGGGCGGAACGCCCACAGCCAGCCTGTGGATAACCGGGCTGGCCTCGCTCCGTTCCATCCCTCGCCTCCTCCCCCAGCCCCGTCACCGGAACGAGTCGAGGAGCGTCGTGACGACGCCGTCGAAGTTGCGATCGCGCTTCCGGAGATCGTCCACCTTCTTGATGGAATGAATCACGGTGGAGTGGTGTTTGCCGCCGAAGCTGCGGCCGATTTCCGGCAGCGACGCGTGAGTCAGCGACTTGCAGAGATACATCGCAACTTGACGGGGCATCGCCACTGACTTGGAGTTGTTGCGCGACTTGAGATCGGCCAGCTTCAACTGATAGTAGTCCGCCACGAACTTCTGAATCTGCTCGATGGTAACCGCACGGTCATCGCGATCGATGACGTTGCGCAACACCTCCTGAGCGAAGTCCATGGTGAGCGCCCGCCCTTTCAACGATGCATATGCAATGAGCCGGATGAGGGATCCTTCGAGCTCTCGAATATTGGATTTGATGCGGCTGGCCATGTACAGCGCCACGCTGTCCGGCAGCGGCACAGCTTCGGTTTCCGCCTTTTTTTTCAGGATGGCGACCCGCGTTTCGAGGTCGGGTGGCTGGATGTCGGCGATGAGGCCCCATTCGAACCTGGACCTCAAGCGCTCTTCGAGCGCCGGAATCTCGTGGGGCGGGCTGTCGCTGCTGATCACAAGCTGCTTCTGGGCATCGTGCAGCGCATTGAAGGTGTGAAAGAACTCGTTCTGCGTTCCCTCTTTGCCGGAGACGAACTGAATGTCGTCGACCAGCAGTACATCGACGGTTCGATAGCGTTCGCGAAACTCGAGAATACGGTCGAACCTCACGGCGTTGATCATCTCGTTCATGAAACGTTCCGACGAGATGTAGGTCAGCTTGAGGCGCACATGATGACGCATCACGTATTGCCCGATCGCATGCATCAGGTGTGTCTTGCCCAGACCCACTCCGCCATAAATGAAAAGAGGGTTGTAGGACCGGGACGGGGCTTCCGCGACAGCGCGACAGGCGGCATGCGCAAATTGGTTTGAAGGCCCAACGATAAAGGAATCGAACGAGTAGCGTGGATTGAGGCCGACCGGGGTGGTCACGGCCATTTCCAACGCGTGAGCCGGCGAGTCTTGAGGGACAGGGCTGGTTTCTCGCGGCTGAGCGGCCTCCGGGACGAACACGAGTTCGGTGTTCGGGCGACCCACGTCGCGCAAGGCCTCGGCCAGAACCACCGAGTAATGCTTCGGCAACCACTCGGTGAACAGCAGGTTGGGAACCCGCACGGTCACGCGTGTCCCATCGTCTGTCACCAGCACCGTCGGCTTGAACCAGGTGTGGAAGCTGTGCTGACCAACCTTGGCTTCAATGCGGCCGAGGACACGGTCCCAAATGGATTCAGCAGTCATAGAAGCGACTCGCGGATTCCGGCGTGAGAGGGGTCGGACTTTCGCCTCGCCAGGAGGGCGAAATCACGTCACCGCTGCGCCGTGGACACGGAAACCCCTGTCAGACGGGCGCTTGAGGGCTTTCCCCAGGCGTAGAGGGCCGTAAAATCGGCATTTCTGCGTCTCCTGACACACTTTCCTGCCCTTTTCCACAACTTTTTCCACAGTTGTGGAAAACTCCCCCGGGCGAAAGCCGCATCCTAACATGTAGCCCCCCCACCCACGGGCTGGTCGGATCAGGCCGGTGTACGCGTCCAGCCCCTGCCGATCGAGGGACGGAACCAGGTCGGGTTTGCGGCTGGCCGCTCGACTGGGACAACATTCTGTTCCCTGGTATAGAATTGGTGGTTTCGCGAGGACTTCTCGATGGCCAAAGGTGTACGGACGTTTCAGCCAAACAGGCGCCGCCGCCGGAGAACCCATGGGTTCCTGGTGCGGATGGCCACCAAGAACGGTCAACACGTGCTCAAACGTCGTCGGGCGAAGGGTCGCAAACGCCTCACCGTTTCCGACGAACGCTGACGCAAATATGCCCAGCTTGCGCCCGGCCGAGCGTGTTCGGCGGCGTGCAGACTTCGAGCGAGCCTACGCTGCGGCCGTCAAGATCTCCGGGAAGTTCATGACGCTGTTCGTGGGTTCCAACGGTGGAGAACAGCCGAGGCTCGGGATTGCGGCAACGCGGCGAATTGGCACTGCCGTCACCCGGAACCGAGCCAAGCGTTTGACACGGGAACTATTCAGACACCACAAACCGGTCGGGGGCGTCGACGTGATCGTCGTCCCGCGGCGCGAGTTCCTCGATGCTCCGTACCCAACTCTCGAGCGCGAATTCACTGACCTGCTCCGAAGAACAGCCGGTCGATCCCGCACCACCAACCTGGGGCGCCCGGGGGGCGCTCGCGGCAATACGCGCGTATAAGTACGTGCTCTCTCCGTGGCTTGCGGGAACCTGTCGTTTCGTCCCGACCTGCTCGGAGTACACGGCTGAAGCCATCGCCCGCCACGGACTCGCTCGTGGCGTCTGGCTGGGCGTGCGGCGCCTGAGTCGATGTCATCCACTGGGGGCGCACGGCTTCGATCCGGTCCCGACGAGGCGAGGCGGTGGGACACCCCAGGGCCCTGAGCGCCATCCGGAACCCGCTCGGTCCCAGCGGCCTTGAGAGACCATGCCCACCACATGAGCCACGTCTGGACCCGCGACGGTGCTCGTGTTTTTCGCTGGTCTCAGGCTGAGCCCTGCTAACCATGGAACGCCGAGTCCTCCTCGCCATCTCCCTGTCGTTTCTGGTCCTGTTCGGCTACCAGGCGCTGTTCATGCCCGCGCCCCTGCCGGAGACTCCTGCCGCGAACACTCCGTCCGCTGGACCCGCCGCCCCCCCGGCGCTCGAGACGCCGCCGGCCGCGCCGGCGGCCGCGGCTCCGGCCGAGGCGTCTCGTGCGCCGGCGCCGGCGGTCATCGTGTCCGGCGACAGCCAGGAACGCGAGGTGGTGGTGGAGACGGACCGCGTGCGAGCCGTGTTCACGAACCGTGGCGCGCGATTGCGGCACTGGGTGCTGAAGCAGTACCGCAACGATCAGGGCGAACCGCTCGACTTGGTGCCGGAAGCCATCCCGGCCCCACACTCGTTCCCGTTTGCCCTGCGCACGACCGACGCTGCAATCACGGCGCGGTTGAACGACGCGCTCTATCGGCCTTCCTCACCGTCCCTCCTGGTGACCGCCGAGCAAACCACGCTGACCTTCGAGATGGAAGACGGTGATGGTTTGTACTCCAGGAAGGAGTTCACTTTCGCCCCCGGGTCCTTCATTGTGTCCTTCAGCGCCTTGGTCCGCCAAGGGACCGAAGTGCTGAACCCCGCGATCGAATGGGGTCCAGGGCTCGGTGACGACATCGCACGAGCGTCGGCCGGGTCGTTCTTGTCGCCCCTCTATCTGTACAAGGGCCAGGCCATCTACCACACCAACGACGAAGTCGAGCGTGAAGCGGCCTCATCGCTCGGAAGGGGCGTCGTGCGCGAGGGGCAATTCAGGTGGGCGGGCGTGGACGACCATTACTTCATCAGCGCGCTCATCGCCCCGACCGGGCCCATTCGTCTCGACTATCAGCCCGTCACGATTCCCGCACGGTCGTCGCCCGAGGTCTCGGGCCAGTATGTGAGCTACGCTGTCCAGTTCCCCGCCCCGCCGGCGAACGTTCGTTTCTACATCGGCCCGAAGCAGCTCGACATCATGCAGGCGATCGACCCCGAGTTCACGCGGGCGATCTACTTCGGGATGTTCGCGTGGCTGGCGGCACCGCTCCTCGGTGCCCTCCGCTGGGTGCACGGCTTCATCGGCAGCTGGGGGTGGTCGATCGTCGTCCTCACGATTCTGATCAACCTGGCGATGTTCCCGCTGCGCCACAAGAGCGTGGTGTCGATGCGGAAAATGCAGGAGCTTCAGCCGCAGCTCAAGGCCATTCAGGATCGCTACGCGAAGTACAAGGTCACGGACCCCGAGCGTCAGAAGATGAACTCGGAAGTCATGGACATGTATCGGACGCGCGGCGTGAATCCGGCCAGCGGGTGCGTCCCGATGCTGCTGACGATGCCGTTCCTGTTCGCGTTCTACGCCATGCTCAGCCAGGCGATCGAAATCCGCGGCGAAGGTTTCCTCGGGTGGATTCCCGACCTCTCTCGTGCCGATCCGTTCTTCATCACGCCCGGGCTGATGGGGCTGACCATGTTCTGGCAGCAGCGGATCACGCCGTCGACGATGGACCCGACGCAGCAGAAGATCATGATGTTCATGCCCATCATGATCACCGTGACGATGGTCTTCGCGCCGGCGGGCCTGGTGATCTACTGGCTGATGAGCAACGTCTGGGCCATCGGCCAGCAGTACTTCACGAACTGGCTGATCGGGCCGCCGAAGATCCATAATGTCCGGCCAGCGGCGGAGAGTCGCCCGAAGGCGGTCGTCGAAAGCCGGACCAAGAAACCACACTCCGCACCGTGAGACGGGCGGTGAGCGGGCTGGACGCACGGGATGGAAGGAGTGATATGTCGAATGCGTCAAGGGCGGGCGAGATCAGCGCCTTCGTGGAGCAGGTCGTCTCGGCGATGGGCCTGCAGCTGACGGCCGAACCGGAAGACATGCCGGACGGACTCCGCATCAACCTGAGCGGCGAGGACGGTTCGGTCCTGACGCGTCGTCAAGGTGAGGCGCTGGCCGCCCTTCAGCATGTCGTCGCGGCCGTCTTCAGGCAGGACGCGGACGATCGGCGCCGGCTGGTCGTCGACTGCATGGGTTACCGTCAGGACAAGGATAACGAGCTCAAGCAGATGGCTGGCTTCCTGGCGGAGAAAGCCCGCGACAGCGGGCTGGCCCAGGAGATCGGACCCCTCAATCCGTATGAACGGCGCATCGTGCATCTTGCCGTGGCGGAAGTCGAGAACGTGTCGTCGGAGAGCATCGGCGACGCCTTCGAAAAGACCGTCATCATCTCGGTGAAATAGCAGGCGAGGTTCCGGCTCCAACGCGCGCGGCACCGGCAGGGCGGCGCTCGGGGCCTGGCTGCGTCTCCCTCGTCTTCCGCGATTGGCGGCGACCGATGTTTTCAACCGACGACACGATCGTCGCGATTGCGACGCCCCCAGGCCGCGGAGGCCTTGGCGTCATCCGCCTGAGCGGACCCGACGCGGCGGCGGTGGCCGCGCGACTCGTAGGCCGCACGACACCGTTCAAGCCACGACATGCAACGCTCTCGCGGTTGGCCAGCAACGCAGTCGGCGACCAGGTCATCGTCACGGTGTTCCCGGCGCCACATTCGTATACCGGACAGCATGTCGCGGAGATCAGCGCGCATGGGAGTTCGGTGGTGTTGAGGGCCATTCTGGGCGCCGCCGCCGAGTGTGGGGCGCGACTGGCCGGTCCTGGCGAGTTCACGCTAAGAGCATTTCTCAACGGGAAGATCGATCTGGTGCAGGCAGAGGCCGTGGCCGACTTGGTCGACGCCGTCACACCGTTGCAGGCACGCGCAGCCTTCGATCAGCTGGAGGGGACGCTGACCGAGGCCATTGGTCAGGTGGAGCATGCCCTGTTCGACCTGACGACCCGGCTGGAAGCGTCGCTGGACTTTCCAGACGAGGGGTATCAGTTCGTGGACCAGGAGACCGCCAGGCGTGAAATTGAGACGGCGTGCGCCCGACTCGACGAGCTGCTCGCAGGCGTCGGCCGCGGCCGTCTCATTCGCGAAGGGGCGCAGGTCGCCATCGTGGGCACGTCGAACGTGGGGAAGTCGAGCGTGTTCAATGCGCTGCTCGACGCGGACCGCGCGATTGTCACCGCGACGGCAGGGACGACGCGAGACCTGCTGACCGAGCGCGTGGACGTCGGGGGTATCGCTGTCGCGCTTGTGGATACGGCGGGCCAGCGGGCAACGCGAGACGAAGTCGAACGCGAAGGGGTGGCACGGGCCAGACGGGCCGGGGAGACCGCTGATGCCATCGTGCTGGTGCTGGACCGATCGCGAATGCTGTCTGAGGAAGACCGGCGGTTGATCGCGGCCACGATCGGGCAACCGCGCGTGATCGCCGTGAACAAGACCGACCTGCCTGCGGCATGGCCGACGACGGACGCGCCGGCGGAGGCGGCCGTGGAGGTGTCGATGAAGAACCGCCGCGGCCTGGACACGCTGCGCACGCGCATGGCGGAGCTGCTCACCGGCGCGCGTGGCCCCGGGCGCGAGACGCCGATGGTCACCAACGCGAGGCATGCGGCGCTTCTGGGCTGCGCGCGGGCGGCACTCGGGCGCGCCGGAGGGGCGCTGGCCGCGTCCGGGGATCGGCTGTCGGAAGAGTTCATCCTCGCGGACGTGCAGGAGGGAGCCGCATTCCTGCAGGAGATCACCGGGCGGCGAACGACGGATGACCTGCTGAAGCAGATCTTCGAGAGGTTCTGCATTGGCAAGTAAAAGAGATTGATTCGATGGGTTTTTTAGATGTGATAGTGATCGGAGCCGGCCACGCCGGCGTCGAAGCCGCGTCTGCGGCTGCGCGGCTGGGGGTGTCTGTCGGGCTGTGCACCCTCGGCAGGGACACGGTCGCATTGATGCCGTGCAATCCGGCGGTGGGTGGAACCGCGAAGGGCCACCTCGTCCGGGAGATCGACGCGCTAGGTGGGGTCATGGGGCGGGCGATCGACGCCACCGGCATCCAGTTCAAGGTGCTCAATCGCAGTCGTGGCCCTGCCGTCTGGTCACCGCGGGCGCAAGCAGACAAGCGTTCCTACGGGCGTTGGGTCCTCGCGCTGCTGGAGGCGGAGCCGGCCATCGAGTGGATCGAAGGACGCGCCGGCCGGGTGCTCGTGGCGGGCGGCAGGGCGACGGGCTTGTCCCTCGAAGACGGAAGGGTGTTTCGGTGTGCGACGCTGGTGGTCACGGCCGGCACGTTCCTCAACGGCGTGGTTCACACGGGTCGCGAGCAGAAGCCAGCTGGCCGAGCCGACGAGCCGCCGTCGAAGGACTTGGCTGAATCGCTCAAGGCGCTGGGCTTTGCCTGGGGGCGTCTCAAGACGGGCACACCGCCGCGCCTCTCGAAGGCGTCGATTGATTTCGACGCCGCGGTCGGCGCGGGGGTGTTTCACGTGGAACAGGGAGACGACGACCCGGAGCCGTTTTCGTTCATCTCGGAGTCGCGGCCCGCGAATCGGATCGTCTGCCATCTCCTTCACACCACTGAGGAGGTCCATCAAATCGTCCGCGACCACATTGCGGAATCCCCGTTGTTCAACGGCCAGATTCACGGCATCGGACCGCGCTATTGCCCCTCGCTGGAAGACAAGGTGATACGCTTCCCGCACCGGCCACGCCACCAGGTCTACCTGGAACCTGAAGGCCTCGCGACCGACGAGGTCTACGTCAATGGGTTCTCGACCTGTCTCCCGGTCAACGTTCAGCAGCGCCTCGTCCGGAGCCTTCCCGGCCTGGCTGAGGCTCGTATCCTGCGACCGGGGTACGCCGTCGAATACGATTTCGTCCAGCCGACCGAGCTCAACCTCGGACTCGAGACGCACCGCGTGTCGGGGCTCTTCCTGGCGGGACAGCTCAACGGCACCTCGGGCTACGAAGAGGCCGCCGCCCAGGGGCTGGTCGCGGGAATCAATGCCGCGCGCAGGGCAAAGGGCCTGTCGCTGACTCATTTCGCACGCGACGAGGCCTATATCGGTATCCTGGTGGACGATCTCACGACCCAGGGGTGCCTCGAGCCGTACCGGATGTTCACGTCCCGGGCGGAGCACCGGCTCCTGCTGCGCGTCGACAACGCCGATTTGCGCCTGACTCCCCGAGGCCGCGACCTGGGAGTGGTGGACGACCTGCGCTGGGAGCGGTTCGAGCGTCGCCGAGACCGATTCGCGCGGAATCTGGCCAGCCTCGATCGGGCCACCATCGTCGGTCCCGGGGCAGCGAGTCGAGCCGCCTCCGAGTGGCTGAAACGGCCGGAGATGAGACTGGAAACCCTGATGGGCGCGCACGCCCTTCCCCTGGCGATCGACCCTCGGGACCGGGTGCTCGACGTGATCTCGGTCGAAACGACGGTGAAGTATCAGGGATACCTGCGCAGGCAGCAGGCGATGATCGACCGGGGGCGCAAGGTGGAGCGGACGCGAATCCCGGAAGGGTTTCCTTTCGAGCGCGTCCCCGGCTTGTCCAGAGAGCTCGTGCAGCGATTCTGCCAGGTGCGGCCGGAGACGTTGGGTCAGGCGCTTCGCATCCCGGGGGCGACGCCGGCGGCCGTGGCAGTCGTTGGCGCTTACCTTCGCCGGTGGGCGATGACGCCGCCCGATACGGCCGGGCTCGAAGCGTGAGCACGCGCGACTGGCGCGATCGGCTCCGTCGGATTGCCCGTCGAAGCGGGATCGAGATCTCCCCGGAAGTAGTTGAGCCCCTCGAGCGGTATTACGGCCTGCTCGCCAAGTGGAATGCAAAGGTCAACCTGACGGCGTTCGTGCTCGACCACGGTGGTCCAGACGAGGCGATCGAACGACTCCTTGTCGAGCCGCTCGTGGCGGCCCGCCATGTCACGCCGCAGACGGTGCGGGTCATGGACATCGGGTCTGGCGGTGGGTCTCCGGCGATTCCCCTGGTGCTGGCGCTTCCCCGGCTCAACGTGCTGATGGTCGAATCCAAGACCCGAAAGGCCGTCTTCTTACGGGAAGCGGTCCGTGAGCTCGGGCTGAAACGAATGCAGGTCGAGACCAGCCGGTTCGAGGAGTTGCTCGCGCGACCCGAGCTGCATGAGGGCGTCGATCTGGTAACGATTCGGGCCGTGCGTCTGGAGCCGCGGACACTGCGCGGCCTTCAAGCATTTCTCCGGCCCGGCGGCTCCTTGTTCCTCTTTCGAGGGCCAGGCGGAGCCGAAGTCGGAGCGGGTCTGGCCCCACCGCTGACCTGGCACGCGACGTATCCGCTTGTGACCGCACTCGGGTCGCGCCTGGTGGTCCTTCGGAAGGGCGCCGGGCGGGACCAAGTCCCGTAAGCCTGGGGGCCTTGACAGGTTTGCCGGTCGCCGGCCTCAAAGGCCTAGCCCGGGGACCCTGGGCCGTTGCCGGCCCTGCCTGCCGAGCCCCGCAACTCTCGAACGTTCCACGTGGAACAGCTCCCGAACCCAGGCGCCTGGGGCTTCATACAGCCGCCGCCCCCGGTCCGCTCAGACGGGGCCGGCCATCTCCTGCGGCCATTCGCGAAAACTTGTCTCATTCGGATCGAGTTTGGCCTTCGGAGGTGGCTAGCCTTCACACTCTTGCGTCAAACTCGGCCACGACGTATGCTAAGCCCACGCCAAAAAGGCACGATTAGGTTAAACAACCGAAAATGCTCCCTCCAGAATTTTCCTCGCCAGCCGCCACTCCAGCCGCCAGACGAAACACTTTGACAGGAAAGGTGATCGCCATCGCCAACCAGAAAGGCGGTGTCGGCAAGACCACCACCACCATCAACGTCGCCGCCGCCCTCGCCTCCCTCGGCGAACCCACTCTCGTCATCGACATCGACCCCCAAGCCAACGCCACCAGCGGCCTCGGCCTCAAGGGCCAGCGCACCGCCTCAGGCACCATCTACGAAGCACTCACCGCCGACAATCCCACGCCACGCGAGTTCATCCTGCCGACGGCCATCCCCCACCTGCACGTGATCCCCGCCACCCACGACCTGGCCGGCGCCGAAATCGAACTCATTTCCGTGCCGGGCCGCGAACGCCGCCTCAAAGCCCTCATCACGCCCTTGCGCGACCAGTTTCGCTTCCTCCTCGTCGATTGCCCGCCGTCGCTCGGCCTGCTCACACTCAATGCCCTCGTCGCCGCCGACACCGTGCTCATCCCGCTGCACTGCGAATACTTCGCACTCGAAGGACTCGCCGATCTCGTCGCCACGCTTCGCCGTGTTCGAGTCGCTCTCAATCCGCCCCTCGACATCGAGGGCGTGCTCCTCACAATGAACGACGAACGCACGAACCTCGGGCAGCAGGTCGCCCGCGATGTTCGAGCCTTCTTCAAGGACAAGGTCTTTCGCACCGTCATCCCCCGCAACGTGCGCCTTGCCGAAGCCCCGAGCCACGGCCTGCCCGTCCTGGCCTACGATCCGAAGTCGCGCGGCGCCGAGGCCTACGGCGCCTTCACGCGCGAGTTGCTCGAACGCAATCACGTCGCTGTCGCGTCGCCGCCGCCATGACTCGGAAGACGCTCACCTTATCGAAAGCCGGCTCGTTCACTTCTCGCCACGCCAAGGTGACCGCACATGCCTGATCGCAAACCCGCGCTCGGAAAAGGGCTGAGCGCGCTGATTCCCGAAGTCCCCGATGCGCTGTCCGCACAACCAGCCGCCCTCGACGTCGACGTCGATCTGCTCGAGCCCAACGACTACCAACCGCGCACCACGCTCGACCTCTCACGGCTCGAAGAACTGGCCAGGTCCATCCAAGTCAACGGCATCATCCAACCGATCGTCGCCGAACGACTGCACACGCCCCCCGGCTCGCCCACGCGGTACCGCATCATCGCCGGCGAACGACGCTGGCGCGCCGCCAAGCGCGCCGGCCTTCATCAGGTCCCCATCGTCGTCAAGGAGATCGCGGACGACGAGGCAAAGCATCGACTCGAGCTCGCGCTGGTCGAGAATATTCAGCGCGAAGACCTGAACCCGATCGAAGAGGCACAGGCCTACGAGCGCCTCGTCCGGGAGTTTGGCCACCGCCATGAGGACATCGCGGCGGCGGTCGGCAAGGACCGCTCGACCATTGCCAACATGTTGCGCCTGCTTCGCCTTCCCGCTGAAGTGCAGGCGGAAGTTGCGGGCGGCAGACTCACGATGGGCCACGCCAGGGCGATCGTGGCGCTCTCCTCCGACCTGCATCAACGGCGCGTTGCCCGGGATGTCGTCACGCGCGCCTTGTCGGTGCGCGAAACAGAGGCGATCGTCAAGAAGATTGCCGAATCCGATGGAGCGGCTGCGACGCCGCGAGAAGCTGCCGCAAAAGACGTCCACACCCGCGCCGCCGAGGAGCAGCTTCGCCTCAGTCTCGGCACCCGAGTCGACATCGTCCGCCGAGCGAAGGGCGGGACGGTGCGAATCGCGTTTCGCAACGAAGACGAGCTGCAGCGGATCTACGAGCACCTGACAGATACCCGCAGATAGAGGTCTGGGGAGAGAGGACGCGCTTGCGCTGGCTTGAAACAGGCCAGTCCCTTGCGGGTATGATGCCCCGATGTCTCTCTTCACGGGTCGCAAGCGGCTGACCGAAATGGTCAGCTGCGCCGGTTGAGCCAGCAAACTCGCCCCGGGCGAGCTGGCTCACGTGCTGAGCCAACTACCGCTGCAGGATGACCCGCGGGTCCTCGTCGATTACCGGACCCACGACGATGCCGGTGTGTACGCCTGGGAGGGAGGGCCGGCGCTGGTGCAGACGGTGGACTTCTTCACGCCCATCGTCGATGACCCGTACACCTACGGACAGATCGCGGCGGCCAACGCCCTGAGCGACGTGTACGCCATGGGGGGGCGCCCCTTGACGGCGCTGGCCATTGCCGGATTCCCGAAGAGCGGTCTCGATCGCGAGGACCTCGCGGCGATCTTCAAGGGGGGCTTCGACACGTTGCGCGGCGCAGGTGTTGCCCTGCTCGGTGGCCACACCGTGCAAGACGAAGAGCTCAAGTTCGGCTATGCGGTGACCGGGGCCGTCGATCCCGCGCACATGCTGACCAATGCCGGCGCGCGTCCGGGAGACGCGTTGGTCCTCACCAAGCCCGTTGGCACTGGAGTGATCGGCACCGCCATCAAGTACGGGCGTGCGATACCGGCGGTTGTCGACGCGGCGGTGGCTTCGATGCGGGCGCTCAACCGTGCCGCCGCCGAGGCGCTGCGGGGAATTCCCGACGTTCACGCCTGCACGGACATCACGGGATTCGGCCTCGTCGGACATGCCATCGAAGTGGCGGAGGCGAGCCACGTGACGATCAGCATCCGGGCGGCGGACGTGCCGGTTCTGGAGGGCGCGATCGGATTGGCGCGCCGGAATCGGTCGGGCGGCATGCTCAGCAACGAAGAGTATTTCGGACCCCGCGTCGACTGGGGTCCGGGCGTCCGCGACGAGCGGCGCAGCCTCCTGTACGACCCGCAGACCTCGGGGGGCCTCCTGGTGTCGCTCGACCAGCTTCAGGCAGACCTGGCCGTGGAGATCCTGACCGCGGCCGGAATGCCGGCGGCCAGGGTCGGCGCCGTTGGCCCCGCGGGACCGCAGCCCCTTGTTATTAGGTGAAACAACCTAATCACGCACCCTCGTCGCCGGTGCAGCTTCTGGTGGCCGTGGCACGTGGCGCTCCAGTTTGGCCGACGAGGTGGCTGCGAGGCGGGGCGGAGCCGATCCGGCAAGCGGGCCGAAACGAGGGGCCGGTATGATATAAACAGCTGTTTTGGTCGCATCTGCTTTCTCCACGCAAGGTCTGCCGTGATTCCGGATCTGTCGGTGCTGTGGGTCATCGCGGCCCTGCTCGCGTGCACGTTCCTGCTGAACACGCTGATCTTTCAGCCGATCCTCCGGGTGATTGAGGCACGGCAGCAGTCGGTGTCCGAGGCGAGACAGCTCGCGCAAACGGCGTCCGATCGAGCGGCGGCGGCGGCGACCGAATATTCTCAAAAGCTCAACGCGGCTCGCAGCGAGGTCTATCGACAGATGGACGATCGGCGGCGGACGGCGCTCGACGGACGTGCGGCGATGCTGGGTGAAACGCGAGCCGCCGTGCAACAGGAGCTCGACCAGGCCACTCGCCGGCTCCACGAGCAGGCGGCCGCGGCGCGGGCTTCTCTCGATCACGAAGCGGAAGCGATGGCCGACGCCGTTCT